>CAZIXS010000001.1:0-102206 GCA_964543335.1 uncultured Phycisphaeraceae bacterium
GAGCGCAAGCTCCGGGTTGCGGTTTCATGAAGAAAAGAAGTACCCGGAGCTTGCGCTCCGGGCTCTTATGGGGCCTCAGCGGTCGAGTTCGGCGGCGACGACATTGAGGGAGCCAATGATGGCGACGATGTCGGAGAGGAGGTGGCCTTCGGTCAGGCGGGCCATGGTGGCGTAGTTCATGAAGCTGGGCGGGCGGGTGTGGGCTCGGAAGGAGCGGGGGCCGCCGTCGGCGACAATGTAGTAGCCGAGTTCGCCGTTGGCGGTTTCGTTGGCGCCGTAGACCTCGGCGACGGGGGTGTCCCAGCCTCGGTTGGACATGATGATCTCGAAGTGCTGGATGAGGCCTTCGATGGAGCCGTAGACATCCTTCTTGTCGGGCTTGACGAACTTGCCGTCGGCGAAGGTGTCGATCGGGCCGCCGGGGATGTTGTCGATGAGCTGGCGGACGATGTGGGCGGACTGCTTCATTTCTTCCATGCGGACATGGAAGCGGGCGTAGCAGTCGCCGTCCTCGTGGACGATGACCTTGAAGTCGACGGGCTTGGCGCCCTGGCCGTCCCAGTTGTCGGCGTAGCAGAGGTAGGGTTCGTCCTTGCGGAGGTCGCGTTCGACGCCGGAGCCTCTGGCGCAGGGGCCGGTGAGGCCCCAGGCGATGGCTTCTTCCTTGCTGATCTGGCCGATGCCGGCCTGGCGATCGATGAAGATGCGGTTGCGCATCAGCAGGTTTTCCATGTCGGCGATGGCCTGCGGGAGTTCTTCATCGATGAAGCGCTTGACCATCTTCTTGAAGATGGCTTCGTCGGGCAGGTCCTGCATGGCCCCGCCGACGCGGGTCCAGTCGGGGTGGTAGCGCTGGCCGGAGATGAAGTCGCAGATGTCGTAGACGCGTTCGCGCTGGTTGAAGCCGTAGAGGAAGGCGGTGAAGCCGTTGAGGTCGAGCGCGGCGGCGCCGCAGCAGAGCAGGTGGTCCTGGATGCGGGCGAGCTCGGCCATGATGGTCCGGAGGACCTTGCAGCGCGGGGTGATGTCAATATCGAGGAGCTTTTCGACGGCGTGATGCCAGCAGATGTCGTTGGCTATGGGGCTGAGGTAGTTCATCCGGCTGACGATGGTTACGTACTGGTTGTAATCCATGTGCTCGGCGAGCTTCTCGAAGCCGGAGTGGAGGTAGCCGATGTGGGGGGTGCAGCGGGCGACCCGCTCGCCGTCGAGTTCGAGGACGAGGCGAAGAGTGGTGTGGGTGGCGGGGTGCTGGGGGCCGAAGTTGAGGGTCCAGCGGTCACCGGTGTCGAGATGGCCCTTGAGGTAGTCCAGGGATTCCACATCGGTGTCGTAGCCCTCGTCGGGCTTGATGGTGTAGGGCATGGGGCGCCTTTCGGGGTCGTTGATCGGGCAGGAACCGCCCCGAGGGGTGGATCCGGGGTGTGAGTATAGAGGGTGCGGGTGGCGAATACACCCTCGGGTTGGCCCGGATCGGGGTGCGGGTGGGGTGAATCATGGGCAGGAATGGGGATACCGGTCCTGGGGAGGGCGCGGGGGGTGGCGTGATGGTCCGGGGCGGTCTGTAACGCCTGTGCAGCGTGAAGTCTGTGGGGGCGGGCGTGTGCGGGTTCATGCGGGTCGCGTGCGGGTCGATCCATAGCGACGGGGCGTGATCGGTGGACACGCTGCCACGGTTGATTTCTCCACCAACGCTCGCGTTTCGGCCAGGGGAAAGGCACGCGTAGCGGATCAGCAACCTTTGGACCACAGCAATCCCTCAAGGAGCGACGGATGAATTTGCACGATCAGGGTTACGGTTTCAACGGACGGCGCGTCGTGATCACCGCGATGGTTTCGACGCTTGCTGCCGGAGCGGGCTTGCTCGGCGGCTGCGGCGGCACGAGCGAGAGCGCGTTCTTCAGCAACACCAACGGCAACAGCTACTCGGAGGAGGCCCTCGCGGCTCAGGCGACGGTCAGCATCGACCCGTCCCAGACGCAGGGCCAGTACACCTCGGGCTGGTACACCGAGCAGGCCGGTCAGGTGAACCTGCCGGATCGCTGGGTGGGTGAGGCCCTCTCGGCGACCGCCGAGAACGAGGCCCGTCGCGCCGCGGCTCAGTCGGCGCTCGTGACCAACGACGCGAACCGCTTCGAGCGTCTCGCGGCTCAGAATGCGCAGTTCACCCAGGCCGAGACCAACAAGAACATCGGCTGGTACAAGGCTGACGAGCTGAACAGCGTCTACGCGGCGAAGCTCGACGAGATGGAAGGCCAGGCCCGCAGCCGCGAGCTGGCGAACGTCGCTCAGCGCGAGAGGAACAACGCCGAAGTGGCGATCAACTCGCTCGAGTGGCAGAACCAGTTCGAGCGCATGTACGCCGAGGCCGAGCGCGCCTGGGCTCAGGCGCAGGGCGATCACCAGAAGATGCTCGCCGAGCGTCAGGCGGTCGAGGAGCGTGGTCGCTTCCAGATCGACCAGATGGAAACCGTGGCGGATATGACCGCCGAGCGTGCCCAGAACAAGGTCAGCCAGCTCCGCGCTGAGGCCAGCTCGGTGTCCGAGCACACCTCGGCTCAGGTCGCGGCTCTGAACAAGCAGATCGAGACCGCCGCCCAGCGCTTCGAGGCCCGCGCCAGCGAGTTCGCCAACCGCGCTTCGACGCTCGATGAGTTCTCCGACGCCAAGAGCAAGGAGCTCCGCGCTCTGGCCAAGGCCCTCGAAGAGCAGGATGTCAACGGCAACTTCGAGGTCGCCCTCGTCGAGGCCGACACCAACTTCGATCGTGCGAAGGCCGAGGCCGAGCGCATGATGGTCGCCGCCGAGGCCCTCAACCAGGGCACCCGCGCCGAGGTTGACCGCATCCGCGCCGAGTCGGACATGCGTCTGGCGGTCGGCGAGACCAACTACCAGAACGAGCTCGCGGCGATCGAGCGCTTCGTCGAGCACGGCGAGGCCGAGATTTCCTTCCGTCGCGCCGAGGCCGACCGCATCGAGCGTGAAGCCCGCGCCGAGTTCATCAAGGCGGAAGCCGCGGCCCGTGCCAACGCGATCCGCGAGGCCTCGCGTCACCAGCAGGCCCTGACCGAGAACGAGCGCAAGCTCATCACCGCCGAGGCCGAGGCCGAGGCCCGTCGCATCCAGACCGACCTGTACCGCGAGCTCGCTCGCCAGGCCAAGGCCGGTTCGGTCGTGCTGCCCGGCAAGACCAACCCGCAGACCCCGGGTGCGACCAACAACGACCCGAACCCCACGCTCGCCGACGCTTCTGAGAAGCCCGCGATCCTCGAGCCCGAGCGCGTCGCCCGCTTCAAGGGTGCCTTGGCTGAAGCCGCGGCGATCCGCAAGCACGAAGAGGCGGCCGAGCGTGATCTCTACGCGACCGTTCAGGAGCGCACCACCCAGGCCAGCGCCTGGTGGGACCAGCAGGTTGCCAAGCACAACGCCGAGCTTGCCCGCGCGGACTCGATCCAGCGCAAGGGTTCGGCGGACATTGAGGAGCTGTTCCTGCAGGCCGAGAGCATGATCGCCCAGGCCGAAGCCGAGCGCAGCCGCGCTGTGGTGGTGGCCGAGGCCTCGAAGCGCGAGACACTGGCTCAGATCGTGAACCTCACCGCTCAGGCCGAGGCGACCGACAAGACCTCCGAAGCGCAGATCCGTCAGTTCCTGGCTCGGGCTGCGGCTGCCGAGACTTCCGGCAGCTCCGAGGTCCGCTCGCTGATCGTCCAGCGTGACTCGGCGAAGACCCGCGGCGAAGCCGAGGCCAAGCGCCTCCTCGCTGAGGCCGACTCGCTCGAGAAGAGCCAGAACGCCGTGGTGGCCCAGATGCGTCAAGAGATCCAGACCGCTGAGCAGCAGCTCAACGCGGAACTGGCCCGCCTGGACCAGGTTGCCGAGTCGTTCATCGCGATCGCCGAAGCCACCTACAACGAGGCTTCGTTCGTCGCCGACACCTTCGCGAAGATCTCGCAGGCCAACACCACCGAGATGGCCGCGGCTCACCAGGCCGAGGCGCAGATCGCGGCTTCGAATGTCGAGTACATGCACTCGCTGCGGAACGCGACCAAGCTCGCTGCTTCGGCTGCGGTCTCTCGTGCTCTGGCGGATGCGACCTTCGAGTTCTCGACCTTCCAGGCCGAGGACACCGGCGCTCGCTCGCGTATCCTTGCGGAGTCGCGTATGGCCGAGGCCGCTGCCAACGCTCAGTTCCAGATCGCCAGCGCTCAGGATCAGGCGGTGCGTTCGCTGTTCGACAGCCGCATCGTCCAGACCGAGTCGGAGCGGAACCGCGCGTTTGCCAACCAGTACCTCGCGCAGATGCAGAGCAAGGCGTCTGTTGAGCAGGCCCTCGCTGCTGCCGCGGCGTACCGCGACCTGTCGAACGAGGCGATCGCTCGCCTGAACGCTCGTGCGGTTGAGTTCTCCAACACCGCCCAGGTGAACTGGGACGAGCGTCTGGCGAACGCCACCGGCAAGCTGCCGACTGTTGAGGGTGCCGAGGCCCTGTACCTGCAGGCCCTGCGTGACCTGGAGAACAGCCAGGCCACCTACAGCCCGAACCCGATGCCCGTGATCACCAATGTCCCGGTGAACCTGGACAACTGATCGGGCGTCTGATCGAACGGTCCTTTACGGATCGAACACTCAGGGATTGCTGATCCCGGCGGACCCAGGCGAGAGCCTCGGTCCGCCTTTTTTCGTTTTGGGTTTGGGTGGCGTGGTCTGAGCGGAGCGAAGGCCACGAAGAGTACAGTGTGCATGTGGACGGCGAACAGAAACCCAGAGTGTCTGTTTACACGCGCTACCGCATTGTGTGGGTGGCGATTTGCATCCTCGCGGTCGTGAACGCGGGAACACTGCTCGCATTCTCAAGCAGTGCGGTGAAGATGCGGTTGCCGATCGTCGTTATCGGGGTCGTTGTGACTGCGCTGCTGTTCGTGGCATTGAAGAAGTCTCGGGCTCGGTTTCGGGAAGTCTGTGATCGAGGAGCGGCAACAAATTCGGCACTGTGTCCGTTCTGTGCCTATGGACTTGAAGAGACAGGCGAGGTCGTCACCTGTCCCGAATGCGGGTCGCGCATGCAGACTGCGAACCTGAGTACTTACTGGATTCAGGTGAGGTGGAAGTCCTACTGGCGATCAGACCGTGAATTGCTGCGGCGGCTTGTGCGGGCTTGATCGTGGCCTTCGCTCTGCTCAGACCACGCCACCCATGAGAGACGCTGCTGCTTGACATGGTCGGAAGACTCGCACCGACCCTCATCCGTCCGCTTTGCGGCCACCTTCTCCCGCGAGGGGAGAAGGAGCTGTAGTTTGGTCTTTGATTGTAAGCATGGAAAAAGAAGAGGTACCCGGAGCTCGCGCTCCGGGCTCTTGTTCGTGTGAGCTTATCATTCCCCGATCGTCTTCTTCCGCCTCAGAATATGGTGGTAGTGCTGCGCGAAGCGGTGGGCTTCGTCTCGGATGGCCTGGCAGAGCTTTAGTCCGAGGTTTTCGCGTCCGAGGCGGATGGGTTCTGACTTCTCCTGCACATAGATCAGCTCTTCCTTCTTGGCGAGGGAGATGACCATGGGTGGCTTGCGGTCCATGCCTTCGAGGGCTTCCATCGCGGCGTGGAGCTGGCCGAGGCCGCCGTCGATGAGGATGACATCGGGGTAGAGTTCGTGGCCCTGGCCGGCCTCGCGGTAGCGGCGCGAGACGACTTCGCGGATCGAGGCGTAGTCGTCGTTGCCGCCCTCGACGGAGCGGATGCGGTAGCGCCGGTACTCGTCCTTGAAAGGTTTGCCGTCGATGAAGCAGACCTTGGAGCCGACGGTCTCGCCGCCCTGCAGGTGGGCGATGTCGATGGCTTCGATGCAGCGCGGGGGCTGGTCGAGGCCGAGGGTTTTGGCGAGGGACTTGGGGCCTTTGAGCGGGTCGATGTAGCCGATCTCGCTCTCGGGCTGCCAGCCGTCGCGGATGTTGCCGCGCTCGGCGAGTTTCTGGATGGACTTGATCTGGTCGCGGATGGCCGCAGCCTGTTCGAACTTGAGGTCGGCGGCGAACTGCTCCATTTCCTGCTTCATCTCGCGCAGAACGCTGGAGCGTTTGGAGCCGAGGAAGCGGGTGAGGCGGTCGATGTCGCCGGCGTAGCGCTCGGGCGAGATTTTGTCGGCGCAGGGGGCGGTGCACTGGCCGATGGCGTGGAGGATGCAGGGTCGGAAGAATTTGTTCTTGTCGTCGCCGGCGATGATGTCGAGCTTGCAGGTGCGGAACTTGAAGATCCGCTGCATGATCTGGAGGGCTTCGCGGAGCGCGCTGACATGGGTGAAGGGGCCGTAGAGGCGTGCACCCTTCATGTGTGGGATCTCATCGCCCGCTTCGCCGAGGCCGGTGGGGTTGCGGGTCATGAAGACGCGTGGGTAGTCCTCGTTCTTGGTGACGACGAGGTACGGGAAGGTTTTGTCGTCGATGAGGCGGACATTGAAGCGGGGGCGGATGTCCTTGATGAGGCGGTTCTCGGTGAGCAGGGCTTCCCACTCGCCCTCGCAGAGCAGGACTTCGAAGTCGTGGATCAGCTCGCGCATCGGCTGTTTCTTGGGGCCGAGGTCGGCGGAGGGGACGAAGTAGCTGGCGGTGCGGTCGGGCAGGTTCGCGGCCTTGCCGACATAGAGCACCACACCCTTGTGGTCTTTCATGAGGTAGACGCCGGGCGATTTGGGCAGGTCGCGGGCCTTGCGCAGCAGGCGGCTGAGGCGCTGCTCGTCCGACTCGGTGCCCCAGGGCGGGGGTGTGTCGGAGGGGAGGAAGCCGTCCTCGTCTTCGATGATGTGGTCGGGGTCATCGGCCATCGGACTGAGAGTGTAGGGCGATGGAGCCGAAGGAAGATCAGTCGGCCTTAGAGAGATCTACCGGACCGCAGAGAGAGCCAGGGCACAGAAGGTTTCGACTCCGAGGGCGATGGCATCGTCGTTGAAGTCGAACTTGGGGGTGTGGATATTGGGGTAGGCGTCCATATGGGCCGGTCGCAGGCCGAGGAGGAAGAAGCAGGCCGGGCAGTGGTGGCCGTAGTACGAGAAGTCCTCACCACCCATGGTGGGCTTGTCCTTTTCAATGAGGCGTGAGTCGGCGTGGTCGCCAAGGACCGTGCGGGCGATGGTGCGGAAGTGCTCGGTGGCTTCGGGGTCGTTGAAGGTGACGGGGTACCCGGCGTGCCACTCAATGTCCGCTTCAGCTCCGAAAGCCGCGGCGATGCTCTGGGTGATGCGACGGAATTCCTGCTCGGCCATGGTCCGCGTCTCGGGCACGAGGGTGCGGATGGTGCCTCGGAGCTCGGCGGTGTCGGGGATGACATTGTGGGCCTCGCCGGCGTGGATGGCCCCGACGGTGACGACGACGGCGTCGTTGGGCTCGGTGCGCCGGCTGGCGATGGTCTGGAGTGCGGTGACGATGTGCGCGGCGACGACGACGGGGTCGATGCTGCGTTCGGGCTGGGCTGCGTGTCCGCCCCGGCCGCGCACGGTGACTTCGAATTCATCGGTGGCGGCGAGCAGCGGGCCGGTGCGGGTGGCGAGGGTGCCGAGTTCGAACTCGGGCCAGCCGTGGAGGCCGAACATCATGTCGACCTTGGTGCCGATGGCGTGGGCTTTCTGGAGTGCACTGCCGTCGAGGGCCCCGTCGGCGCACATTTTTTCGCCGCCGGCTCCGCCTTCCTCGGCGGGCTGGAAGCAGAAGACGATGTTATTGGGACGGTCTTGGGTGGCGCTGAGGAGGCGGGCGGCGGTGAGGAGGATGGCGGTGTGTCCGTCGTGGCCGCAGGCGTGCATGACACCAGGGTTGCTGGAGGTGTAGGGCAGGCCGGTGGCTTCGAGGATGGGTAGGGCGTCCATGTCGGCGCGGAGGCCGACCGTGGGGGCGCTGGCGGGGTCGTCCACTGTGGCGGGGAGGTAGGCGACGATGCCGGTGCCGGGGCTGCCGGGGGTTTCGGGCGCGAGGCCGCTGACATGAAGGATGCCAAGATCGTCGAGGGTCGCTGAGACGCGCTGGGCGGTGCGGGATTCCTCGAACATCAGTTCCGGGTGGCGATGGAGATCATGCCGGAACTCGATGGCTTGCGGGAGGAGTTCTCGGACGGCGTCACGCAGGGATGGGGCGGCTTGATGCATGGTGGAATCCTAGGAGGAATACCGGGTTGATGCTGTAGGGGGCATAACCGAGCCACCCCGCCGGAATCGGGGTTTGCTTTGGGAGGCGCAGGCGAACTCTCAGGTTTGAGGCTTGGGGCAATCCGTTTGGAAGGTGCGATTTCGCCGCAGCAGCCTAGGGAAGACTCCGAAATCTAGAGCACGGGACGCGCATCGTGCGCGCTCGCTCGTCATTTCGGAGGACTGTCCATGTCTACCCGGCGCAATCTCATCGGCTTTGCCCTTGCCGGCCTTGGTCTTCTCGGTACTGCTCACGCTTTCGGCCCCGCGGAAGACCGCGTGGGTCAGGTTCTTGGCGGGCTTTCCGCGACGGAACTGTCGCCGGAGGTTCAGGCGTTCGTGAGCGAGCAGCTTTCGCCCCTGATGGTCAACGAAGTCTTCGTGGCGGAAGTCACCAAGCAGAACAACCTTGGCCGTTCGCTCTCGGATATCCAGAAGATCTGTGCCGAGTGGTCGAACGCTGAGGAAGAGCTCGCGATCATGCGAGAGATGCTGACCAACGCGACCGCGAACGAGCTGCGGAAGGTTCTGAAGGACCTGCCCCAGGTCGGCGAAGTGTTCGTGATGGACAACCAGGGCGCGAATGTCGGCCAGAACGCGCTGACCAGCGACTACTGGCAGGGCGATGAGGCCAAGTGGAAGAAGTCGTTCAACGAGGGCAAAGGCGGCATCGATTTCGGAAAGCCTGCGCTGGACAAGTCGACCAACGAGGTGCTGCAGCAGGTGAGCCTGCCGGTGATCAACAAGGACGGCGAGGTCATCGGGGCGATCTGCTTCGGGATCCGCATCAACAAGTTCTGATTCGAGGTTGGGGTCGTCGGGTCGCTGAGGGAGCGGCCCGACCTACTTTTTCTTTGCATTGACCAGGGACTCTGAACATGACTGTGAAAGCCAAGCTTTACGGCGTCGTCGTTGGTGGCCTCGTCCTTCTGACTTTCATCTGCGGATTCGCGTGGTACCAGATGAACTCGATGTCATCGACGATGTCGTCGGTGATGAACGAGGATCTGCAGCCGATCATCACGGATGACCTGCCGCGCCTGAACGCGATGTCCGAGAGCATCGATCTGATTCTCAACGCGGATCGCGATGCTTACCAGGCGCTGATCGCCGAGCGTGACCTCATCAACGCGAGTGATGTTGATATGCAAGCCACGCTCGCGGCGCACTCGGAGAACATCCAGCAGGTTCGCGACCGCATGGCGCAAGCCTCGGCGAGCCTGAGCGGTGAATCGAGCGAGCTTTACGAAACTTTCAAGTCGCAGTTCGAGGTCTGGTCGGAGAAGACCCTCTCCGCGGTCAACAAGGCTCAGGACCCGACGCAGATCGTGTTTGCTCGGCGCATCAGCAACGGTTCGGCGATCGAAGCGTTCGATGCGATGCGGAAAACCATCGACGACATCACGAACGCTCTGGATGCGCAGATCGCCGCGGCGAACGCCGAGGTGAACGCTCGCGGTGAGCAGGCCAAGGAGCGGACTGGCGAGGCCCAGGCCGCGGCTTCGCGTTCTGTGCTGATGTTCATCGTGGTCGCGGCGATTGGAGCGGCGCTCTTTACCGGGGCGCTGCTGCTGATCTCGCTGACGATTTCCAAGGGTCTCTCGGCGATGCTGGAGCGTGTCGAAGACATCGCTTCGGGCGAGGGCGACCTGAGCAAGCGCGTCGAGATCCAGAGCAAGGACGAACTCGGGATGCTTGGCGGCGCGATCAACCGCTTCATCGTAAAAGTGGCGGACATCATCGCGGAAGTTCAGGCGGCTTCGGACGAAGTGACCATGACGGCGATGGAGCTGGCCGATGGTGGGCGCGAACTGGCGACCAACATGGACGACCAGCGTGGGCAGATCATGCAGGTGTCGTCGGCGATGACCGAGATGAGCTCGTCGGTGCACGAGGTGGCGACGCAGTGCTCCACCGCGGCTCAGGCTGCGGGTTCATCGGACAAGACCGCAGAAGAGGGTCGGCGTGCGGTGGACGAGACGGTCCGCGGCATGGAGGCCATCAGCACCGTGGTGAACTCGACCAGCGACGCCGTGACCGCCTTGGGCGAGCGCAGCGACCACATCGGCGAGATCATCCAGGTCATCAACGACATCGCCGACCAGACCAACCTGCTCGCGCTGAACGCGGCGATCGAGGCGGCTCGGGCTGGCGAGCACGGACGCGGCTTCGCGGTCGTCGCGGATGAGGTCCGCAAGCTGGCGGATCGCACGACCAAGGCGACGCAGGAGATCGCCGAGTCGATCCAGGCGATCCAGAACGAGACTCAGCAGGCGGTCAGCCGCATGAGCGAGGGTACCGAGCGCGTGGCCGAGGGTCGCGAGCGGGCTGGTGAAGCCGGCGAGCACATTGGGCTGATCGTTTCGAGCGTTCGCGAAGTGGCCAGCATGCTGGACTCGATCGCGGCTGCCACGCAGCAGCAGTCGGCCGCGGCGGAAGAAGTCTCGGCGAGTGTGGAGTCGATCTCGCGCATCGCGGATTCGGCGACGCAGACCGCGACGCAGTCGGCGACGGCTGCCGAGCGGATGAGCGACAAGGCGATGCGCCTGAAGTCGCTGGTGAACCAGTTCAAGCTGGGTTCGGAGCACAGCGCCGCGGCGCGGTGAGCCAACCTGAGATTGCGAACCGCGCGCCCCGGCTTTGCCCGGGGCGTTTTCGTGCGCTCAGCGTGCGTCGAAGGCGGAGAGCCCGCCGTGCCGGACGAAGTCGATGCCGTATCGGTCGGTGGCGGCACGGAGCAGCATGTTCAGGCCGATGGCGTCGGAGGCGAAGTGGCCGGACACGATGACCGAGCCGGGTTTGCCCTGGGTGGCGCGATCCTCGAGTTGCTTGGCATCGGGGCCGGCGAGGTGGATGTAGAGCACGGTTTCGATGGGTCCATCGGGGTGGGCCGAGGTGCCGTCGAAGAGTGCTTCGGCGACGGCTGCGCCGCCGTTGGTTCCTCCGGCGTGCATGACGGCGATCCTGCCGCAGCGTCCGGAAGGCCCTTCGGGGACATGCAGGATTTCGTTGCTGGGGTGGGCGAGTTCGGGGATGGTGCGCAGTGCATCGGCGGCGTCTTCGAGCGTGGATTCCGGCGAGACAGGCTCCAGCGCACGCACCATTTCCTGACGCCCGAGTTCGTCGGCGGCCAGGTGGATATTGAAGAGGTTGATCCCGATGAGCTGCGCCGCGGAGACGAGCTGATCCCAGTCGGCGGCGTGATCGGCGAAGCGGCAGCGTCGGCGGAGGTCGCTGGTGGCGGCGCGAGCACTCGAGCCGGAGACGCCGTGCATCTCCATGAGCTCGACCATGCGGTCGAGGACTTTGTGGAAGTCGCGCCGGGCGGAACCGGCGAGGGGGTGGTGCAGCAGGTAGGAGTCGCAGCCGAGTTGCCGGGCGAGGAGCAGGTCGCCGGTGGAGGCGTTGACGGAGGCCATGCAGCGCCGGACGGGCTGGCCGGTGTCGTGGAGCACGCAGGAATCGGCCGGGATGAAATCGAAACCGGCGAGTTCGGAGGCGAAACGGAGCAGTTGCGGTGGGTTGGGCATCATGGAAGGGTAGTCGATGCGGGCGATCGGCTGCTCAGTTCAGCCGATGCAGGCCCCGGGAGTCGCGTTCGTGGGTGAGCTGTCCCCACGCCGGGGTGTGGTCTTTGACGAGCTTGATCAGCTGCGTCGGTGAGACGCCGAGACGGATGGCGGCTGGCTTGACCTCCCAACCGGAAGCAGCGATCGCGTCCATGGCTTCGGCGAGGATGGCTGGGAAGTCGTGGTGACGCGGGTTGCAGACGATTCGCCCGGTCGGGGCCTCGGGCTCTGGAGAGCGCAGGGTGATGCCGAGTTTCTCGAAGACGGGGTCTTTGGGCGTGTTCTTCGGCTTGGCCGAGCGCTTCGGCTTCTGGATGCGTGACTTCCAGAGCGCCGAGCCAATAGGCCCGTCGGGCACGCCGATGCGGTGCTCGCTCGCGAGCTTGAGGCGAAGACGCTTGAGCGCTTCACGCTTGTTGTCGACGGCGCTGCGCCGTTCACCTGCGGTCGCGGCGAGGCCGGTGGGGTGGTGCGTAATGGTGACCTGGGTCGAGACCTTGTTGCGGTGCTGGCCACCGGGTCCGGAGGATCGCGATTGTCCGACGGTGCACTCGCGGAGCAGCAGTTCGTCCGGCCAGGCAGCGGGATGGGCGTAGTGGGGCGATTGGGCGGGGTTCGTGCTGCTCATCGTGAACCGGTGGGGCGGGCGGCGAGGGCGAGGTCGTCGAAGGATCCGGCAACGGCACGCTCATGCGCGAGCCCGGCGATCATCGCGGCGTTGTCGAGGCAGTAGGCCATCTTCGGCACGCGCACCGGGATGCGGAGCGTGTTGCCCAGCGCCTGGACGCGGTCACGCAGCAGACTGTTCGCAGAGACACCGCCCCCGACGAGGATCGAGCGGGGAGGTGTTTCGAAGGTGTCCACGGCGCGTTTCATTTTGAGCACCACGGCATCGATCGCGGCCTTCTGGAACGATGCGCAGAGGTTGTCGATCTCGGTCTGGCTCAGTTCGGCGGCGTCACGCTCAAAGACGGGTTTGGCGCCGGGCTCGTCCGAGGCGGTGGGCGTGCCGCGCACGGTATAGAGGATCGCGGTTTTGAGTCCGCTGTAGGAGAAATCCAGGGAACCGGGTTTGAGGCGGCTGATGGGGAGTTGGTGGTGCGAGGCATCGCCCTGCTGGGCGCGACGGTCGACGATGGGCCCGCCGGGGTAGCCGAGTCCGAGGATGGAGGCGGCCTTGTCGTAGGCCTCGCCGATGGCGTCGTCGATGGTGGAGCCGAGGCGGGTCATATCGAGCGGCGCGTCCACGCGGTACATCGCCGTGTGCCCGCCGCTGACGACAAGGCCGAGGGCTGGGAAGAGCGAATCGTGTGTCCACGAATCGTCGTCGAGCAGAGCCGCGTAGAGGTGGGCCTCGATGTGGTCCACGCCGATCACGGGTTTGCCGAGTGACCAGGCGAGCGACTTTGCCGCGGCGACTCCGACCAGCAGCGAACCGATGAGGCCGGGCCGGTTGCCGACGGCGAACGCGTCGATGTCTGCGAGCGAGCATTCTGCGTCGTCGAGCGCGGTCTCGATGACGGGGAGGATGCGCTCGACATGGGCGCGGCTGGCGATTTCGGGAACGACGCCGCCGTATTCGGCGTGCAGATCGATCTGTGAAGAGATGGCGTTGGACCGGACGGTGCGCCCGTTCTCGACGACGGCGGCGGCGGTTTCATCGCAGGATGATTCGATGCCGAGGATGATCATGGGCGGGTGGGCTCGCCGGGTGCAGCGGTGGTGGTTTCGGTGCGGTCCGGCCAGGAGGCGTGCTCGAGTTTGTGCTGCAGCGCTTCGACGGCGAGGGCGAGGGGTGGGTCCTGCAGGCGTTCGCGGATCCAGATCGGATCGGTCCAGGAGCTGTCTTCGGCGTCTTTGCCGGGTCGGAGGACTTCTTCCTCGCGCCGGATGGTCCAGAGCTGGATGAGCTGCTCATCGCTGAGTTCCAGTTCGTAGCCCGGAGTCGGATCGACGCCCCAGACCTCGGAATCGTGGTGGCGGTGCAGGCTGCGTCCGGAGGGCAGGTAGTAGTCGGCTTCGGTGATTTTGAGTTGGCCGTTGCCCGAGGGGAGCGGGACGATGGCCTGCACGAGTCCTTTGCCGAAGGTGCGTTCGCCGATGACGATGGCGCGTCCGTTGTCGCTGAGTGCGCCGGCGAGGATTTCGCTGGCTGAGGCGCTCGAGCGGTCGACGAGTAGCGCGATCGGGAAGGTGGGCAGGGTGCCTCGTGCACCGGCACGCTCGGTATAGCGTGGTCGGTTGCGCCCTTCGACGGAGACGATCTCACCGGATTCGAGGAGGAGGTCGGAGATCTGGACGGCGGCCGCGAGTGATCCGCCGGAGTTGCGCCGGAGGTCGAGCACGAGACCGTTCATGCCGCGATCGAGGAGTTCGGTCAGCACGAGCAGGAGGCGCGGCGTGGTTTCGTCGGTGAACTGGCTGATGCGCACGTAGGCGATGCTGTTCTCGGGATCGACCATCCAGAGCCAGTCCTGACCGTCTCGGTGCAGGCCTCGCACGGTCTGGGTGCGGATGCGGTCGCGGGTGATGATCAGGTCGAATCGTTCGGAGCCCTCGGCGGGTCCGGGCGCGGTCACGGGTTGATCCGGTGAGCCGATCTGCCCCGCGGGTCGGGAATCGACGAGGACTTCGCCGGGTACGGTGGGCTCGAGTGCAGTTGAGGGTGGTGACCCTGCTTCGCTTTGGCGTTCGACCGTGATCCGGACATCGGTGCCGGGTCTGCCCGTGAGGTCGGCGATGATCAGGTCGACCTGGCGCTGCCAGGTCGAGGCACCATCCACGGCCACGACGAGATCACCGGCTTGGAGGCCAGCAACGAGCGCTGGAGAATCATCCATTGGGCTGGTGATCTGGAGCCAGCCTTCCGGAGTCATCCGGATCTCGGCACCGATGCCGACGAACTCGCCACGCACGACCTTGTCGAACTCCTGTTGTCTGGAAGGCGGGATGTACTCGGAATAGGGGTCGCCGAGTGTGTCGAGCATGCCTCGGATGGCGCCGAGACGGAGTTCTTCTTCGTCGTAGTCGCGGTAGTAGTAGCGGTCGACGAGGTGGGCGATGTCGATGACGGGTTCGGTGAACTCGGCGTCGGCCATTCTGGCGGTGATGGCACCGGGCATGCGAGCGACGAGGATGCCGCCAACCGCGACGATCAAGAGGATCGCGAGGAATTGGCTCTTTGGACGCTCGTGTTGGGTCTCTGGCACGGGTTCTCCGGGGTGATGCTTGCCGCTGTGTGGCGGGTGGTATACGGTATGCGACCGCGGGGCGGCTGACACGCCCGGCTCACGAGGTATGACCGAAGCCATGATTCTCTAAGAAACCACCATATTCCGCACTGGTTTCGATTCACCGGCGAGTTGGCCAATCGGCCCGCCGGTGTCTTGGTTGGTCCCTCTACAATTCACATTCTGAGATTATCCGGCTGCAAGTCCCCGCTTGAATAAGCGGCGACGGTTCGCCGGGGCACGGTACCCATATGTCACAACCCAAAGAACGCAAAGACATCAACATCCGGCGCGAGCGAGCGGTGCTCGTGGCGGTTCATCTACCCGATTCGGTCTTCGACGAACGCGACCCGCTCGGCGAACTGCGGGCGCTGGCGGAGACTGCCGGTTCGTCCGTGGTCGGCGAACTGACGCAGAACCGCGATCGCCCGGAAGCGGGCACCTTCATCGGCAAGGGCAAGCTGGACGAGCTCAAAGCCATGTGCGATGAGCTGAAGGCCGGGGTGGTGATCTTTGACAACCTGCTCTCGCCCAAGCAGATCGCGGCGATCGAGAAGATCGTCGAGCGCAAGGTCATCGATCGGTGCGAACTGATCCTGGACATCTTCGCGCAGCGCGCGATGACGAAGCAGGCCAAGCTGGCGGTCGAGCTCGCGCAGCTTGAGTACACCTACCCGCGCCTGCGCGCCATGTGGACGCACCTCGAGCGCATCGTCGGTGTGGGCGGTATCGGCGGCGTCGGTACACGCGGCCCTGGCGAGCAGCAGCTCGAGATCGACCGGCGACTGGTGCAGCGCCGCAAGACCATGCTGAAGCGCGAGCTCGACGAGATCCACGCCCGCAAGGAGCGCGAGGTCGCCGAGCGCAATCTGGACTACTTCACCGTCGGGCTGGTCGGTTACACCAACGCGGGGAAATCCACGCTGTTCAACACGCTCACCGAGGGCGGTGCGTACGCGGATGACAAGGTGTTCGCCACGCTCATGAGCCGCACGAGGCGGCTCGATCTCGGCGGGGGCGTAGGTGCGATGCTTTCGGACACGGTGGGGTTCATCCGCGACCTGCCGCACAACCTGGTGGCGTCGTTCAAGGCGACGCTGGAGGAGGCGACGCGGGCCGATCTGCTCGTGGTGGTGCTGGACATATCCGACCCTGCCGCGGAGATCCACTACGAGACGGTCAATCGCACGCTGGACGAGCTGTTCGCCGATGCCGAGGACCGGGATGAATCACGCCTGGATACCTGGGAAAAGCCGCGTTACGCGCATATGCACTCCAAGAAGCAGAAGGACCGGCCCGGCTTCCGCGAGCCAAAGCGGATCCTGCTGCTGAACAAGGCCGATCGGCTGCTCGATAACGCATCGCTGCTGGTCTGGCAGCAGCGTTTTCCAGAGGCGATCCCGTTCTGCGCCCTCGCGGGCAAGGAGGGCGAGCCGATGCCGCTGGGCCAGGAGGAGCTGCTGAACCGGATTCGCGCGGCGATTCTCGGGGAGGTCCGCGAGGTGAACCTGACGATCCCGATGCGCGAGGGGAAGTTGATCGACTTGGTCGAGAAGCAGGCCGAGGTGCTGGATCGCTCGTGGCAGGATGGCACGGTGACGCTGACCGCCCGGATCGGTTCGCGACTGCTGGAGCAGGTGGCGTCCAATAACAGCGTGCGTGTTCTGTAGGCGCGTGCGGTTAGGCGAAAGTACCGGGAAGTCGGCTTTGTCGACTTGAGGCCGTCAAGTCCCCCCCAAACAGGTCGAATCCAGAGGTCAAGACTGTGTGCTCGTCTGCTGGCGGGTGGAGCCCGTCATCGGGGAGGGACGGGCTGTCGTTCCGGTCTTGGAGGAGACGATCGTGGGGCCTGTGACTATCGAGAGTGTGCTTCAGTGCCCACAGTTGCCATCGCTGCCAGCGATCGCAGCGCAGGTTCTTGAGCTGACGAGCCGTCAGGATGTTCCGATCCGTGAGATCGCCAGTGTCGTTCAGAACGACCAGGCGCTGGCGGGCAAGATCCTTAAGACCGTGAATTCCAGTTTCTACGGGCTATCCAGCCCATGCCCGACGATCGATCGGGCGATGTCCTATCTGGGGTTGAACACCGTCAAGTCGCTGGTGCTGGGGTTCAGCTTCGTGGACTCCCACCGGGGTATTTCCGATTCGGATCCGCCCCAGAAGGGATTTAACCTCACGCACCACTGGCGTCGGACGATCTACGGTGCGTCTGCGGCCCGCATCGTCGCCGGGGCCACGGACACGCTGGATCCCGATGAGGCGTTTCTCGCGGCGCTCCTGCAGGATGTCGGCATGCTCGCGATGTTCGTGAGTCTTGGCGCGGACTACGCCCGGACCATTGAAAACACCGACGGAGACAATGAGCGGGTGATCCTGGCCGAGCGCGAAGCGTTCGGGATTACACACAACGAGGTCGGGGCGGCGCTCGCTGAGAAATGGCGCTTGCCCTCGACGATCATTCACGCCGCCCGCCATCATCACGACCCGTCCGATGCGCCGAAGCTGCACGCCGATCTCGTGCGGTGCGGCGGCCTGGCCTCGCTGATGGCGTCTGCTGCGGCTCACGAAGCCGGCGAACGCGAGTTGACCCTGTATCTTCAGAGAGCACGCGCGTGGTTCGGGATGGACCGCGAGCGCGCCGAGAAGATGCTGCAGCAGGCCGTGGAAGGCGCGGTGCAGCTTTCCGGGCTGTTCGCGGTGGATACAGGTTCCCGGCCGGATCTGGCGCGACTGCTCGCCGATGCCAGCGAAGCACTGGTCGAACATCAGATCCACACCCAGCGCCAGGCCGAAGAATTCGCGCGGCAGGCGTTCACCGACGGCCTGACCGGCATCGGCAACCGCAAGCACTTTGACGATGTGCTCAAGCAGGAGTTTGACCGGGCGACTTCGTCAGACGGCGCGTTGAGCGTGCTGTTCTGCGATGCCGACAAGTTCAAACCGCTGAACGACACGCACGGGCATCAGGCGGGCGATGCGATTCTGGTGCAACTGGCGAAGCGCCTGAGCGAGAGCGTGGGCGATGCGGGAACCGTCTGCCGTTACGGCGGCGAGGAATTCGCAGCGATCATCCCCGGGCTGTCCGTTGACGAGGCCACAAAAGTCGCCGAGCGCTGCCGCGTGGCGGTCGAGAGCCAACTCTTTGATCTTCGCGACACGCCCTGCGAGCCCGATGAGTTGCCCGTCACCATCAGCGTCGGCATCGCGACCCGCGAAGCCGGCACAGGTTCGATGGTCGGTTCGGCGGACCTTCTGCTCAGGGCAGCGGATAAAGCGGTGTACGCGGCCAAGGACAGCGGTCGCAACTGCGTGCGCATCCTTCGGTTCCGCCCGAAGCCACAGAGCGAGGCGACCCCCAAAGCCGCCGCGGATGTCGCAGCTGCGCGAGCGCAGAACCCTCCGCAGGGGCACTCTTCACAAGCGGCGTCGGTCTCTCGGTCGAATCCGGTTCACCAGGATTCGAGTGCCGTGAGCCGGTCCGATTACCGCATCCTGCTTGTAGAGGACGACTTGATCCAGCAGAAGCTCATCAGCACTCCGCTCGTCAAGCGTGACGGTTACGCCGTGGATATGGCCAGCGATGGACGCAGCGCCATGGACAAGATCAACCAGGGCCCCGAGGGCACCGGGCGATCACGGTACGACCTGATCCTGCTCGACATCGGGCTGCCCGATACGACCGGGGTGGAACTGGTTCGCCAGATCCGCACGAGCCCGTCGGATGGGACGACGGCGGTGGTGGTGCTCTCGGCGTCGGAGGACGATCAGGACATCCGCGACTGCCTCTCGGCCGGGGCGAACGCCTACATCACCAAGCAGTCGATCTGCGACGACCCCAAGACCCGCATCCTCAATATCGTGAAGTTCTGGACCACCACCAGAAGGGCGGCCTGAGCGGTGGGAATCGGTCGGAAACCGCCGGGCATGGCCGGTGGACAGGCGCGGAGAAAACAGCGATAATCCGCGGCTCGACGCCACCATAGCTCAGTTGGTAGAGCGAAGCTTTCGTAAAGCTTAGGTCGCCGGTTCGAGTCCGGCTGGTGGCTCTTTTCGCTCCTCCGCATCAACAGACGACCGTCCGGCCAGCCCGTGGCGGTTTTTCTTGCGCCCCGTGGATGAGCACCACCGACCACGGACGCCGGCGAGCCCTTACACTGGACCTCCTATGGCCAAAGCAGACCCCAGAGAAATCAACGCGATCCTCCAATCCGCCAAGTCCGCGCTCGCGGCGGGCCAGTTGCAGGATGCCGAAGCCGGGCTTCGGAAGATCCTGGCAGTCTCCCCCCGTCATGCGGAGGCGACCTTCCACCTCGGTATGGTCGCTCTGCGCGTCGGGCTGAACAACGAAGCCGCGGAGCTCTTCGAACGGTCGATCGCGATCGAGCCGAAGCAGATCGCGTCGTACTTCGCGCTGGCCGATGCAAGGCACCGACTGGGGCATCTGTTCGAGCATGTCGCGGCGCTTGAGCGGGCGCTCAAGCTTGCGCCGAACAATCCGACCGTGATGGCGCAGCTGGCCAACGGCATGAACCTGATCGGTCGCTATGAGGACGCGCTGGATCTGGCGGATCGGGCCATGCTCCTGCAGCCGCAGATGATCCAGCTGTATGTGCTCAAGGCGACATCGCTCGGTTTGCTCAAGCGGTTTGATGAAGCGGTGGCGGTCTGCCGCGAGGTGTTCAAGGTCGCCGAGGAGGCCAAAGCGGAAGCCCCGATGATGGTGACCATCGCTTTCGCGCAGATGGCGACACAGACCGGCAACGAGGAGGAGGCGCTCGAGCGACTGGCGCGAACGCTCAACCGAACGGACATCCATCCGAGGGAGCGCATGAGCGCCGCGCAGGCCGCGGCGGTGATCAAGGAATCACAGGGCGAGCACAAGGCGGCGTTCGATCTGTTCACCCTCGGGAACCACGCCTCGCAGAGCCGCTGGGACCCGGCGGGGAACAGCCGGTTTGTCGATTCGATGATCGAGATGTGCTCCAGGGAGTTTCTCTCCGGGCTGCCGAGTTCGAACAATCCCTCTGAGGTGCCGGTATTCATCGTGGGCATGCCCCGATCGGGGACCACGCTGGTCGAGCAGATCCTCGGCTGCCACGAATCGGTCTGCCCGCTGGGCGAACTGCTCGACACCTGGGACACGATCTCAGCCGTTGCGCGAGAGACGCGCACCAAGCCACTGTCCCGCGAGTTCTTCGGCAAGCTGACGACCAAGCGGCTGGAAGACGCCGCACGACGTTTCTTCACGAAGCATCGCAAGGAGATCGGTGGGGCGGCCCGCGCGATCGACAAGATGCCGACGAATTTCGCGTATCTCCCCTTCATCGCGAGTGTGTTCCCACAGGCGCGGGTGATCCACTGCCGGCGTGATCCGATGGATACCTGCTGGTCGAATTACGCCACGCAGTATTCACTGGATCTCCCCTTCAGCCACAATCTCAGCCACTTGGGGCAGTACTACCGGGATTACGAGCGACTGATGGAGCACTACAAGTCGGTGCTGGATCTGCCCATCCTGGAAGTGCAGTACGAAGAACTGGTCGCCGACACCGAAGGCCAGGCCCGGCGCATGTTGGACTTCCTCGGCCTGGATTGGGATGAGCGTGTGCTGCGGTTCAACGAGTCGGATCGCCGCGTGCTGACGGCGAGCCTTGCGCAGGTGACGCAGCCCATCTACACCTCGTCGATCGGGCGGCACAAGCCGTACGAGCCGATGCTGGGCGAACTGAAGACAGCACTGGGCATCGCCGAAGCCGCCAACTGAGCCGCGGTCGTCGTTTCGGATCCCGAGATCAGACTCCTGTGGAGCCGAAGCCGCCGCTTCCTCGCGCGGTCTCGTCGAGGTCATCGACCGTTTCGATGCTGGCGTGCGCGACCGGGGCGATGACCATTTGTGCGATCCGCATGCCGGGTTCGACGGTGAACGGCTCGCGTCCGAGGTTGATCAGGGGGACCTTCACCTCTCCGCGGTAATCGGCATCGATGGTGCCCGGGCTGTTGGGGAGGGTGATGCCGTGTTTCGAGGCCAGCCCGGAACGAGGGCGCACCTGCGCTTCATACCCGGGTTCGAGGGCCATCCGGAAGCCGCACGGGATCACGCGGATGTCACCGGGCTGGAGGGTGACGGGCTGACCGTCTTCGGGGGCGGCGCTCAGGTCCAGGCCCGCCGCGAGTTCGGACTGGTACGCGGGAGCTACCACACCTTCACGGATCGGTCGGATCCGGAGCCAAGGGGTCGTGGTGTTCTGGAGGTGGCGGGCGGTGCAATGGTCTGGTGCGTCGGCGGTATTCACACCCTCAGCCTACCAGCGAAGTCACACCCGCATCCAGACGAACCGAGTCGAGGGAAGTGACGGTGCGCCGGACCTCGTTCACTTCGCGCTTCAGGCGGTCGATCATCCGTGAGGTGGCGGCGATGGCCTGCTCGATGGCTGAGGAACCGGTCACGGCCTTCATGGCATCCGCCCGCTTGAACTCTTTGGCCTGCTGGTCCGCTTCCGTCTTGGCCTCATGGAGGGCGCGGAGCACAGCTTCGGCGCTGCGCAGCCGTTCATGCAGTTCGGCAACCAGGCGGTGCCGGGGACCCTGGGGTTCCTGGTGGAGTTTGGGTTCGGGGTTGGCCATGCGATTCTCTCCTCAGAGCCCCGCTCTCCGAGCGGGTGGGAGGTATTGGCAGACACGGGCAGGAACGCCTGCCGACTATGTGCTTCGGCAGGAGAGCCCGCCTCTTTCAAATTATCGAGACCTTTACACGCCGAATCAAGCGGCGTCGGCTGGAATAGCCGCCGGGGTGGTGCAGACCACCGGTGTTTGTTTGGGCTGTGTTTGTTGCAATTGAGGGATGTAGCGGGCGATGGCGTCGATGACCGCGGTGATGTCGGTCCGGGTGCGGATCCGCGTCATGTCGCTGAGCATCGCCGCGACCTGCTCCGGGGTCGGGCGCTCCCCGGACCACGAGCGGACGCCGGGAACCGCGGTGGCTTGGAGCTGCTCGGCGTCGTAGACGAGTTCCTCGTGGAGTTTCTCTCCGGGGCGCTTGCCGGTGAAGACGACACGGATACCCGCCGCGGTGGTACTGGGGCGATCCGGGAGCAGCGGGCTGAGCCCGTGGGCCTCGATGAAGCGGGTTGCCAGATCCACGATGCGGACCGGCTCGCCCATATCGAGCACGAAGACTTCCTGACCCCGATCGGAGCCCTCGGCGGTGTCCACGAGCGCCGCGGACTGGATCACGAGGGCCGCGGCTTCTGGGATGGTCATGAAATAGCGGGTCATCCGAGGGTCGGTCACGGTCACCGGACCGCCTTCGGCGATCTGCTTGCCCCAGATCGGCAGCACGCTGCACGCCGACCCGAGCACATTGCCGAAGCGGACGAGACTGAACCGCGTGTCGTTCTGGCACTCGTTGAGCGAGCGGACATACAGCTCGGCCATCCGCTTGGTCGCGCCCATAACGCTGGTGGGGTTCACCGCCTTGTCGGTGGAGATCATCACGAAGCGCTCGACACCGACCGCGATGGCGGCGTCGGCAACGGCGACCGTGCCGAAGAGGTTGTTGTTCACGGCGGCCGCGGGGTGATCTTCCATCAGCGGCACATGCTTGTGAGCCGCGGCGTGAAACACGACATCCGGCTGGAGTTCTTCGAGGCGTTCGAGCGTGCGCGGGGCATCCACCACATCGTGGAGGACGACCCTGCGGTTGACCTGCGGGTGCGTGGCTCGGAGCTGCCGGTCGATCTCGAAGAGCGCGTTGTCGGAGCGGTCCATGAGAATGAGCAGGGCCGGGTCGTGTGCCGCACAGATGCGGACGAGTTCGCTTCCAATGCTTCCGCCCGCTCCGGTGACCAGCACCCGCTTGCCCTGAACGACCCTGCGGACCAGCGATGCGTCGATGGGGCGAGGAGTGCGATCGAAGAGCTGCATCGGATCGATATCAGCGGAGTTGGCGCGCGGTCCGCTGTGGCACAGGCCAGAGGCGATGTCCTCGATGAGCGGGAAATGGCGGACGGTGAGCCCGGCGCTGACAAGCTTGGCTTCGGTTCGCTGGATGAGCGATGACATCGCGGCGGGCAGGCAGAGCATGGCCATGGTGGCGCCCGAGTGGTTGACGATGGACTCGAGGTGGTCAATCGTGCCGAGGTTGGGGATGCCGCAGGACCAAGTGGGGGCGGATTCGCTGGCCTGTGGGTCGCCGATGAGGATCGCACCGATGACGCCCTTTCGGAGCCGCTTGGACTGGCAGACGGCGGAGGCGCCGCGCTCGATGGTGTCCGCGGTTCCGACAATGAGCATGCGCTCGGATCGCGCGGAAACTGGGCCTGAGGGCGAGTGGTTGGCTGCTGTGTGATCGGTCGGCATGGAGCACCTCCGACCGTTGTATCGGCAGATTTGGTCTATCTGCTGGGCTTTTCCGCGGAGGCGTGACGATCCGGGTCGATCTCGCGCAGATACTGCCACGAGTAAATGCCGGTATCGTGACCGTCGGAGAAGCGGATGCGGATCGCGTAGTGGCCGACCAGTTCTGCGGAAGTGGCGCTGAGGGGTCCGCTGCCTGCGCCGCCTCGCTTTGGCGAGCTAGGGAGCACGGCGAGCGGGTTCTGGGCGAGTTCTTCCCGCAGTTTTCGTGCTTCGGCGGACGGGGACATCTTGCGCAGGTAAGCGATCGGGTAGTAGGAGCGCGAACCGTCGGCCCATTCGATGGTGAGGCCCTGGTCTTTGACGAGGTCGAGATTGGCAGGGGCGTCGCTCATGCGATGGGTGGCTGTTGCGGAGCGGATAAGGGGTCCAATGGTGAGCGGATATTGAGGATGAAGATGGTATCGCGTCAAAACGACAGCCGCCCGGCACAGGGTGCGGGCGGCTTGACGTTTATTTCAGGAGCAAGACGGGGTCCTGCTCGTGAATATCAGGGAGATTAACGACGACGACGGACAGCCGCGAGACCGGCGAGACCGGCGATCGCCATGGCACCCGGGGTCGGGATCGGGACGATGCTCATCTTGACGGTGTAAACACCGGACTGGCCATGATCACCATTGAAGCCGCTGGCATCACCGAAACCGCTAACCGCGAAGGACAGGGTCTGGGCGGTCATGTTCTCGTAGATGATCAACGAACCGACGTTGGTCGGGAAGCTCACATCATCGTTGAAGGCGAGCTGAGTGCCGCCAGCATCGAAGAGGCCGAGGATGGTGTCGGGCGACTGCAGCGGGATGTCCAGCGGGATGATCACGATCGTAATGATCGAGTTCGCCGGAGCGCTGAAGCTGAACCAGTCGACATCACCGGTCTGGCCGGGGACGAGTTCGGCACCGAAGACGGCGGAGCCGCCCATCAGAACCACATTGTCAGCGCCAGCCTGGGTGTCGTTGGCCGGATCTGAGTCGATCACCCCTGCGGAGGCGAACCCCGCAAAGGCGAGCAGCGAGGCCGCTGCAGCAATCGAAGTCACCTTCTTCATCTCATCTCTCCTGAATAGTCTGTCCTGGCAGCCCATGCAGACTGCGTATTCGCATTTAGGATAGTGCGCTTTTGGGGGGATGCGAGTGGAAAAGCGCTATTCCATCGTAAACTTTCAGTGTTTCCCAATTTGGGTGGCCCTTTGGTGAGCCTCATTGTTATTGGTCTCAGGGGCAATAATTACCCCATCTCGGTGGAATTCGCAGGGGGTGCCCGGACGCATTCCTAACGGAATTACATTGGCTTCTTGTCGATCGTGACGTCATAGACATGCAGAAGCTTGTTCTTGTCGAACACCATTTCCTGCCGGCTGTAGCCGGTGATGTCGTACTCGGGGGTGAGTTCGATGGCGTCGACGGGGCAGGCTTCCTCGCACATGCCGCAGAAGATGCAGCGGAGTTCATCGATCTCGAACTTGACCGGGTATTTTTCCCGGTCATCCCAAGGGGATTCGCCGGCCTCGATGTGGATGCAGTTGGCGGGGCAGATGGTCGGGCACATCATGCAGGCGACGCACTTGACGCGGCCTTCTTCGTCCCGGTTCAACCGGTGCACACCCCGGAAGTTGCTGACCTGCATGCCCCGGGCGTCGGGAGCGTAGTGCTCCTTGCGCTCTTCGGGATACTGCATGGCTTGCGTGGTTTTGCTCTTGCCCAGGATAGGGAGTTTGGACTGCCCGAAGCTGGTAAAGAGGTGGCGGACGGTGGTCCCGAAGCCTTTGACAATTGAGGGCACATAGGCGTTCTCCATCGCGTTCATCGGCGGACGGGAGATGCGCTTGATGTCGTTTTCGGATATAGCCATGGAACCCTGGACTCCGGTCTGGGGCGGAATATGCGGAAGATCGGTGTGAAGCATAGCGGAGAGCCCGCCCTGCTTCCCGCATTGGGTGGCACGGTCCGTAGAGAACCTGTCAATCCGTGTGGAGAGCCGGGGGGAGCGTGCTAGGCTCGACTCGCTTTATCGGCTTGCCCGCAGGCCGACTTTCCGTTCTTCCATCCTTGCCTCTGGCCCAGTGGAGCACCTGACCGATGCCATTTTCCTCCGGCGGTGTGAGTTTCAGCCGACTGCTTGTGAATCCCGGCCCTGAGACGCCGACACGCTCGATCGGCCTGGAGCAGTTGGAAACGCTCAGCGAGCACCGATTCGAGCTGACCGATCTCGGGATCCCGCTCGAAACCGAGGCCGGCTGGACGACGGCGGTGCACCTCATGGACACGGCGTTCGACTACGACAAGGTGGTCTACGCCGACGGCTCACTGGGGCTGCTGGGGCTGCGGATCGACACGAACAAGGTTCCTGCGGATGTGAAGAAGGCGGTGCGCACCCAGCACGAGGTCGCGCTGGCCAAGGACAACCCATCTGGGTTCCTGAGCAAGCGCCAGAAGACCGAGGCGAAGGAACTGGCCGAGCACGAGCTGCACGAGCATCTTTCGGCGGGGAAGTTCCGCAAATCGAAGATGACCGAACTCTTGTGGGATGTGCCGGGCAAGACGGTGCTCACGGCGGGCTCGTCGAACAGGACGCTGGAGGTACTGAGCGAGCGTTGGCGCGCGTCCTGGGGCGGCGGACTGTCGCCGGCGTCGGCGGGAACGCTTGCGTACGCGTACCTGTCCGGCAAGGGCCTGAGCCGCGATTACGAGGATCTGCGTCCGTCGGCGTTCACGGCGCCACCTCCGGGGGCGGGTTCACGGATGGACGAAGCGGGTGAGGCGGTGTTCGGCGATGACCCTTTGACTCCGGAAGTGCCTTGGGCGGCGGGCGGCCCCGAGCCGCGAGATTTCCTGGGCAATGAGATGCTGATCTGGCTGTGGTACATGGTGGATCAGCACGAGGGCCTGATCGAGCTGCGCGACGAGGGGCAGGGCACGAGCGAGATCGCGGTGCTGCTCGACCGGTCCTTGGAGATGGAGTGCGGCTGGGGGATCAGCGGGAAACAGTCGTTGCGGGATCATGCCGGCGGGACCGCACCGATGCGGATGCCCGAGGCGGCGGATGCGCTGGCGACGGGCAAGTGGCCTCGCAAGGCCGGGTTGGTACTGGCGGATGGAGCCGGGGCGGGGGATCAGTTCACGCTGACGCTGCAGGTCGATCGCTGGATGGTGTCGGGTGCGAAGCTGCCCCACACCGAGCAGGAATTCGAGACCGCGCGGGAGCTGGCCGAGTGGCGACTGGAGCAGATCACGCGGCTTGATGGACTGCTGCTGCGTCTGCTGCACACTTTCCTTGACCTGCGCTGTTCGGACCGCTGGCCGACGCAGCGGACGAAGATCCGGGAGTGGATCAAGGCCAATCGCAAGAAGCGGGCGGGTATTGGGGCACCGGCGCAGATGGAGGCCAAGCCATCCCCGGTTACGGGATCGGTTGAGGTCGCTTCGGCCTGAGGGTGAAACCGCGAGCGGATTTTTCCTATAACACAGGTCGGGCACCTGCCTGCCTGAGGAGGAATCGAGACATGATCATGAAGAAGATGATCGCGATCGGTCTGTTGTCGCTGGCGGCTATTCCGATGGGAGGCTGCCTGGTTTCAGGCTCGGGTTCGAGCCGTGTCACGGGGACACCGGTCGAAACGGTGACGCTCGAGACGCTGCAGGAACAGGCGATGAACTCCCAGCAGGTGATCGACCTGCTCGGTCCGCCGACGCGCAGGACAACGATCGAGAACGGCGAGATCTACGCGTACGAGTGGGAGAAATCCCGCAAGGGGAGCGCGACGGTTTTCCTGCTGCTGGCGACTTCGAACACGACCTCGGAGAAGTCCGTGGCATATGTGCAGTTCGAGGGCGATGTCGTGACTAAGACCTGGATCAGCAAGTGACCGGTCGGTCAGTCTGAACGACCCGCGAAGAGCGATTTGGATTCCAGTTCCAGCAGTTCCCGTTTGCGTTCGAGTCCGCCGGCGTAGCCGTGCAGGCGTCCGTCGGATGCGATGACGCGGTGGCAGGGGATGATGATGGCGATGGGGTTGGCTCCGTTGGCGGCGCCGACGGCGCGGACGGCCTCGTCGCTGCCGATCTGCTTGGCGATCGCGGCGTAGGAGCGGGTTTCGCCTTTGGGCACGGAGCGCAATGCTTCCCAGACGCGCTGCTGGAAAGGTGTGCCTTTGGGCGCGAGAGGGATATTGAAGTTGACCGGATCGCCCTCGAAATAGGACTCGAGCTGCTCTTCGGTGAGGTCGAGGATGGGGCAGAGATCGTCGTGCGTGCCCTCGTTTTCCGAGCAGAACGTGAGCGCGGTCAGCGCTTGGCCGTTGCTTTCGGCGAGCATGGTGCCCATCGGGGTGTGGATCGTGCGCTTGGGCATCATGCCTCCGTAGGTTCACCGATTCGAGTCTGCACGCTGCCGTCATCGTCTCGTGAGACGAAGATGGTGCTTCCGTTGTGCTCTTTGTACGCGCCCACGATGCAGCCGGCAATCAGGTCGGCGACATCGTCGGGTGTGACGCACATGGATTCGGGGAGGATGTCGGTGCTGAACAGCCCTCGGAGCATGGGGGTTTCGACGGCTCCGGGTGCGATCGCGTAGCCCCGGACGCCGATGGGGTCGCCTTCTTTGGCGACGGAGCGGGCGTAGGAGTTGATGGCGGTTTTGCTGGCGGCGTAGGCGAAGAAGCCGGGGAAGGGGTCGGCGGTGCCGAGCGTGGAGACCCCAACCACGGTTGCGGGTGGGGATTCGCCGTCGTATTCGGCGTGGCGGGCCTTGAAGTGGGGCCAGGCGGCTTCGATCATCGCGCCGGGACCGATGGCGTTGACATCGAAGGCGTGCTGGATGGTGTCGATGCCGGTCGAGCCGATGGGGCGAAGCGGGGCGGTGCCGGCGTTGAGCACGAGGTGATCGAGTCGGCCAAATCGCTCGACGGTGGCGTTCACGGCGTCGGCGGCCTCTTCCGGATCGGCCATGTCGGCGGGGATGACCGCGATTTCCGGGGCATCATCTTCGCAGGATTCGACGATCGCCGCGGCGGCCTGCTCGAGTTTTTCCTCGTTGCGGGCGACAAGGGCCAGACGCATGCCGAGCCCGGCGAGGCGTTTGGCGGTGGCGAGGCCGATCCCGGAACTGGCGCCGGTGATCAGGGCGACGGGGTGGAGCCAGGCGTCGGGGGCGTCTGATCGGTCGTTTGGCACGGAGGATTCCTGCGGTGTCGTGTGGAGGTGTGGATTGAGCGCGATCTTCGCACGGTGCGGATACCCTAGCCTCTATGCAGGGTTCACATCGATTCTGGGATCGTTCCAAAGTGCTGGTGCTGGCGTCGCTGGTGGTGGTGCTCGGCGTGCCGTTTGTCTTCGCGCTGACACGGGATGGGATCGAAACCCCGTCCAACGCGGAGCGACTGGTGATCATCACGCCCCACAACGAGCAGATCCGCTACGAGTTCGAGCGGGCATTCTCCCGCTGGCACGAGGAAAAACATGGCACGCCGGTGGTCATCGATTGGCGCCAGCCCGGCGGCACCAGCGAGATTCGCAAGCAGCTCACTTCGCAGTACACCGCGGCTTTGCGGGACGGGGTGATCCTGCGTGATGGGAGCATGGCACCGGGTCAGAGCATGGTCTATGACCTGATGTTCGGTGGCGGGTCGTACGAGCACGACCAGCTCAAGCGCGGCGTGAGCGTGAAACTGGATGGCGACGATCAGGACCCGACGAACCTGCCGATGAGCGTGCCAGCGAACTTCAGCGATCTGCAGCTGACGGGAATCTTCGGTGAGAACGCGGTCGGGGCGGGGTTTCTCTACGATCCCGAGAAGTACTGGATTGGCACCGCGCTGTCGGGGTTCGGGATCATTTACAACCGGGATTCGCTGCGGGAGTTGGGACTCGATGAGCCGCGTTCCTGGGGAGATCTGACCGACCCTCGTCTGACGGGTTGGCTGGCCCTGGCGGACCCTCGGATGTCCGGCTCGGTAACGACGACCTACGACTCGATTCTGAACAATTACGGCTGGGACCGCGGCTGGCAGATCCTGCAATCGATGAGCGCGAATGCGCGGTACTTCTCCAACAGCGCGAGCAAGATCCCGGTGGATGTGAGCCAGGGGGAGGCGGCGGCGGGTGTGGCGATCGACTTTTACGGTCGGTACCAGTCGCAGGCGGTGATGCGGGAGGGTGAGACGCCCGAGACCACTCGTGTCGGGTACATCGATCCACCGGGGGTGACCTACATCGATGCGGACCCGATTTCCAAGCTTCGGGGAGCTCCGAACGGGGAGATCGCCGACCGGTTCATCGAGTTCGTGATCTCGCCCAAGGGGCAGTCGCTGTGGCAGATCCCGGTGGCTGACGATGCGGACGAGCTTGGCCCCGAGCAGTACGAACTGCGTCGCATGCCGGTGATCCGATCGTTGTACGCCGAGCACGGCGAGCGGTTTGTGGATGCGGGGATCGATCCGTTCGAGGCGGCGATGGATACGCCGTCGAAGGGGTGGCGCTCGGCGGTGGCCCCGATGATGGCGGCGTTCGGGTGCGATATCCATCAGGAGCAGGTCCGGGCATGGACCGCCCTGAACCGGGTGCGAGCGGCGTCTGAGGCGGGCGATGTGTCGATGGGCGAGTTTGTCGAACTGGAAGCGCTTTTCTTCGAGTTCCCGGTGCACGAATTCCCGGCGGACTTCCCGGATCCGGAGTTGGCGGGCGAGCGGCTGCTGTTCAGCGCGGAGCACTACCGGACGATTCGGCGGGACTGGGAGGGGAGTCGGCCTCGCCAAGAGAGCCAGATCGCGTACACCACCCATTTCAGGCAGAATTACCGCGAGGTGGTGCGTCGTGCGGAGGAATTGCTCCGTTAAAGCGTTTTACCAGTCGATGGCGTAAGATGGCCATTCTTCTTCCGCTTCATTCGCCCGATGACAGATAGCCGGCCTCTGCTGGTGCTGCTCAACTGATACCTGACAGGACGATGTTCCCGTGGTGAGTTCGACCCTGAATCCCTCCGCTCAAGAGAGCGTGCGCATGATCCCGACCAACACCGAAGGCACCGGCCCATGGCGTCCGCCTCTGACCAAGATCCTCGCGACGGTCGGTCCGGCGATGGCGCATCCGGACATCATCGAGAAGATGATCCAGAACGGCGCGAGCCTGTTCCGGCTGAACTTTTCGCACGGCAGCTTTGAAGAGCACAAGATCCGTTTGGACATGATCCGCATGGTCGCGGATTCGCTGGACACGCCCGTGGCGGTGCTCGGCGATCTGTGCGGCCCCAAGATCCGCGTGGTCAAGACGCCCGATGCGGGGATCCGTCTGCGTCCGGGGCAGGATGTGGTGATCCAGCCGAACCTCGATGTCTGCGTGGACGGGGAAGTGCCGGTGCTCGGCGCGACCTACGCGAATGTCGCGACGGAAGTGGAGCCGGGTCACCGGGTGCTGATCAACGATGGTCAGATCCGGATGTTGTGCGTGGAGGTGGGGACGGGTGCGGATCGTCACGCGGTCTGCCGCGTGACGGTGGGCGGTTTGGTGACGACGGGCAAGGGCATCAACCTGCCGGATTCGGATTTGACGATCCCCGCGCTGACGGACCATGACTGGGCGTGCGTGGACTGGGCGGTGCATCAGGAGCTGGATTTCCTGGCGATGAGTTTCGTACGCCACGGCGATGAAGTGAAGCGGCTGCGTGATGCGCTGGACCGGCTGTGCACTTTCGAGCGGTGCGGCACCGGGCTCTCGGGCGCGAACGCGATGCCGACGATCCCGATCATCGCCAAGATCGAGACGCCCCAGGCGGTGGCGAACATCGACAGCATCATCGAGGTGGCCGACGGCATCATGGTGGCCCGTGGTGATCTGGGCGTCGAGATGGAAATCGCGACGGTTCCCGTGACGCAGAAGCGTCTGGTGCGCAAGGCCCACGAGTGGGGCAAGCCGTGCATCGTGGCGACGCAGATGCTCGAGTCGATGATCAACTCGGCTTCGGCGACGCGTGCCGAGGTGTCGGATGTGGCCAATGCGGTTCTGGATGGTGCGGACGCGGTGATGCTCTCGGCCGAGACAGCGGTGGGTCGGTATCCGCACCTGGCGGTCGAGACGATGCGCCGGATTGCGGTGGTCACCGAGCAGTCGCTGCGCGAGGAGAAGATCCTGCCGAACCCGCCCAAGCGGGCTCAGGAACTGAGGCAGATGATCCCCGCGCTCGCCCATGGGGCGTGGCACATGGCCAACGACATCGGCGCGGAGCTGATCGTGGTGTGGAGCCAGCGTGGTGGCGGGGCGCGGTACCTGTCGCGCAACAACTTCCGCGTGCCGATTGTGGCGTTCAGCAGCGATGCGAAGGCCGTGCGCCGGATGACGATGCTGTACGGCGTGTACCCGCTGCTGGTGAATCGAGTACCCGAGCACCGATCGGACTTCGCGAAGCTCGTCGATGAGATCGTTCTGCAGCGTGGTCTGGTGCAGCGCGGGCAGCCGATCGTCCTGCTGGGTGGCAAGCCGCTGGATGTGCCGGGTTCGCTGAACACGGTGGCGGTGCGTTACGCGGGCGATTTTCTGACTTCGTAACCGTTTCCTGACCCGATTGTTCTGGCGTTTTCGTGAAGCGCTTGGCTATCCTGCGCGGCATGAAGCATCCAAGATCGATCGTGCGGCACCTCACCGTTCTCCTGTTGTTCGTAGGGGTCGCGCCTCTGGCGGGGTGTTGGATCCCTCTGGGCGAGTCTTGGGGGCGGGCGGGAAGCACACCCGATCCCCTCGAGCCGATCGTGTGGCCTGAACGCAACCTAGAGCCGATGGTCCGTCTCGCCGCGGCAACACCAGACGAAATCTTTGATCGCGAAGCGATCGAGTCCGACGGATCGGGTGACCCTCGTGATTCGGCGGCGATCGAGTCTGAGTACCTCATCCGCGCGGTTCGTCTGACCGAGCACGGCCTGCTCCGCGTGTTCGACGAGCGATTCGAGAGCGAGGAAGAAGAGAGTTTCGCCGGAATCATTGAGGGATTCGCCGCGAATGCGCGATTCCTGTCCTCGCAGACCAATCCGGCGGATGATGAGGTGCAGGAATGGATCGATTCGATGTCGCGATACCCGCCGGGCCAAGGACTCCGGTGGACCTTCGATGACCACACGCTGCGCATGGGGCGCGGGATCGACATGTACATCCCGGATCCTGATCAGAAACCGAGTGTCCGGGGCATCGTCCTGCATTATCGGGGGCTGGTGTCCACGAGTTACGAAGAAGCGTTTGTCGATCAGATCGTGGATTCGGAGTGGCTGGTGGTGCGCATCGGGACTTTCTCGAGGATCGCGACCGACCGCGATGAGCGCTTCGAGCAGCGGAATGATGAGCAGTCGACGCGGCGAGGCGAGCTGATCGCCGAGTTCCGGGCGGCTCAGGATCCCGATGGTCCACCACGGATCGCACCGATCGGGGAGATCTTTCAGCAGGTTGAAGCGGAACTGCCCGATGTGCCGCGCGGCTTTGATGTGACGGGTGATGGTGGTCTGCAAGACATCGGCCGGATCATTGCGAACAGGGTGGATGACACTCTGGCTGAGAATGCCTACGCAGCGGAGGCGGCGATCGAGTACCTCGATGAGGCATACCCGAGCCTTCGCGGTCTGCCGATCGCCATCGTGGGCTGCAGCGCGGGTGCGATCTCTTCGCCTGCTGTTGCCGCACGCCTTGCTGATCGGTTTGGTGATCGTCTCAGCGCGATCGTGATGGTCGGAGGCGGTGCGGACATCATGCGGATCGATCGGGGCACGGCGCTGACCGGCACCCGACGGCTGAACATTTTCCAGGAAGACGGCACGCCGATATCCAGCGTGCAGTGGCGTGAGGTCAATCAAGCGTATCGGGACGCGGTCCAACTCGACCCGGTCAAAGTTGGCCCCCGCCTCCGTCATGTCCCGACGCTGATCATCCGTGCGGGGTTCGACAAATGGGTGCCCGCCTCGACGGGCTCAGAAATGGTCCGTGCGTTCGGCAAGCCCGATCGGGACTGGCACCCCGGCGGCCACCAGACGCTGTTCTACTTCCTGGAGGGGCGGGCACCCCGGGTGCTGCGTTGGCTGGATAAGAACACGCCCGAGCCGGAGCGGGTGAGCGAGGACGCGGCTACTGTTGCCCCATGAGCGAAACTCCGACGGGTGTGCAGCGGACCGCGGCGATTCTGGCCATTGGCGATGAACTGGCCATCGGGCAGTCGCTGGATACGAACTCGAAATGGCTGTCGTCGCGTCTGACCGATCTGGGGATCCGCGTCGTTGAGCATGTGACCGTGCCGGATGAGCCGCCGGCGCTGCGCGCGGTGTTCGAACGGCTGACGGCGAGCGTGGATCTGGTCTTGGCGACCGGCGGTCTGGGGCCGACCGCCGACGACCTGACGCGCGATGTGCTGTGCGACTGCATGGGCGATGAACTGGTGCGCGACGAGCGCCAGCACGAGCGGCTGGTTGAACTGTTCCGTCGCCGCGGGCGTCCGCTGGAGAATGGCAACGACCGGCAGGCGCTTCGGCCATCAACCTCGCTTTGCATGGACAACGATCAGGGGACGGCACCCGGGATCGCGGCGGCGTTGAACGGCGTGGACCTGTACCTGCTGCCGGGCCCGCCTCATGAGAATCAGCCGATGTTCGAGCGGTTCGTGGTGCCGCGCCTTCGGACCGATCCGAAGCGGGCGATTCGCACGCGCCTCATCCGGCACTACGGCATCCCGGAATCGAACGCGGCGGTCGCGCTCGGCGATCTGCTGGATCGCGATCGGCTCGAGCGAGGTCTGCCGCTGGTGGGGATCACGGCTTCGGACGGGGTGATCACGACGCGGATCCGGCATGAGGGTGACCCTGCGGAGGCGCCGCGCCTGCTGGAGGAAGCCGACCGGCTCATCGGCGAGCGCATCGGCAAGTTCCGCATTTCGCCGGAGCCGGGCGAGGCGCCCAGTGATTCGGATCTGGTCGAACTGACGGTGGGTGCTCTCAAGCGGGCCGGGCACGGGCTGCTGACCGCGGAGTCGTGCACCGGTGGCATGATCGGTGAGGCGGTGACGAGCGTGTCGGGGTCGTCGTCGGTGTACCACGGCGGCTGGGTGACCTATTCGAACGAGCACAAGGTGGCTCACTTGGGTGTGTCGGAAGCGCTTCTGAAGCAGCACGGCGCGGTGAGCGAGCCGGTGGCGCGGGCGATGGCCGAGGGCGCGATCGAGCGGTCGCCGCGGGTGTTCGGGCCGGATGGCGCGAGACTCCGTCACGCGCTGGCGGTGACGGGCATCGCCGGGCCGGACGGCGGATCGCCTGACAAGCCGGTCGGCACGGTGTGGATCGCGCGGGCGAGTGAGGGCATCGGCGGTCTCAAGACCGAGGCCCGGCGCTTTGTCTTCCCAGGCGACCGGGACACGGTCAGGCGGCGCACGGTCAGCACCGCGCTCGCGATGCTGCTGCTGCACCTGCGGGGCAAGAGACTCGAGAAGTTGCTGTGGCAGGTGAAGTGATCGACCGGATCAGATCGTTCGCTTCTCGCCGGGCTTGATGGTTGTGACCGTGGCGGTGTCGAGTTCCTCGGCTCGCGTTGCAGTGCGCGGGCTGATCTCGAGCACGCAGTCGGGCGAGCCGTCGGGCTTGCGCGGGATGGCGATGCCGCGGGCTTCCAGCCACGCCGCGGCTCGCTCGGTCTGGAGTTGGGCCGAGGAAGCGGGGGAGTCGCTGCCCTCGGCGTTCTTGATTGGTGCAAACTCGTCGGTCCGCTCGACTTCGTACACGATGGACTGCTCGCACAACGGGATGGCGTCGAAGACGAACATCTCGAGCTTGATGCCGTTCGGTTCGCTCGGGTCGAGCGGGCGGCCGGTTTCGAGGTCGATGCAGGGGACCTTCTTCTCAGCTCGGTGGTAGGGCAGCGCGAGGTCGCCGGAGGTGATGCGCTCGACGAAGGCGCGGCTGAGCATGTGCAGCGCGATATTGCCGGCGCGGAGCGTCAGCGTGCCGTCGGGGTTGCGCTGGGCGGCGGTCGCTTCGGGCAAATCTGAATACTCGATGACGCCGGGCTTGCCGTCGATGCAGCAGACCACGCCGACTTTCTCACCCGGCTCGGTCTTGGCGACGACCTTGGTGGACATCTCGCCGGACGAATCGGGGGCGGTGGCGTGGAGGCCGATGAAGACCGGGTCGACGACGCGTGCGAGGGGGTTGTCGATCTGCACATAGCTGATGTGCTCGATGCCGCGTCGGTTCATGTCGGCGAGCGCGCCAGACTGCGCGAGGGCGCGGAGCGAGCCGCCGTGCCCGTCGGGGTTGGTGGCGAGTTCGTGCTTCTGCGCGAGCAGGATCCGCCCAGTGGTCATGTCGAAGGATGGCAGCACGCCTTGGGGGAAGAACGAGATGTTGCTTGGGTCGAGGGCGAAGTGGTTGTGCTGTTTGAAAAACGCGACGGTGGCCTCGTGGTTGAGCGGGCTGGTCATGATGTACCAGGGCACGGGGGCGCCGTAGCGGTCCTGCGCGGCGTGGATCCAGTCGGCGAGGCAGGCGAAGAGCGGTTTGCCGGTGACCGATCCGCCGGGGTAGCAGCCCTTGGGGCCGTCGTAGCCGAGGCGCGAGCCCTGTCCACCGGCGACGGTGAACGCGGCAACCTTGCCGGCGCGGAGCAGGTCTTCGCCGGCGGCGCGGTACTTGTCGATGTCCCATGAGCCGTCGCGCATGTACCCGGGGGGCGGGGTGATGGCGGCGGTGCCGGGGTCGAAGGAGGGTTTGTTTTCGACATAGTCGCGCACGAGCGCGGGCACCGCATCGAGGTCGAGCGACTCGATCTGCGTCAGCAGCGCGTCGAGGTGTTGGGGAGTGAGTTCCTCCGCGAAGCGGAGCAGGTGCGCCTGGCGGATCGCGGCGAGGCGGTCTCGGACGGATTCGATTCGGCTTTGCATGGCCGAGATGGTGCCGGACATCGGGGCTCTCCTCTGCACTCGCTGGTGCTCAGTCTGGATCGACATCGGGTTCGGAGGGTTCGGTCCACTGCTCTTCGGTGTGGCGGACGATCTTGCCCGTCTCCACATAGATGACCTGCTCGGCGATGTTGGTGCAGTGGTCGGCCATGCGCGCGATCGCCGCGGCGACCCGGTTGAGAGTGAAGGCATATTCCGCCGAGCGGTTGCCGTCGGCGAGTTCTTCTTCGTTCTCGCGCAGGATGGCGGCGCGGAAGGCCTCGGTGGCGTCGTCGGAAGCGAGCACGAGGCGGGCGGCGTCGGTGTCCATGTTCTCGAGCGACATGACCGAGTGTTCGATCATGCCGATGACGCTGTTGGCCATGACGCGGAAGCGTCTGGGCGGGTCGCCGGGCAGCTTGAGCCAGGTTCCCATGCGGGTGACCATGGCGACGGCGAGATCTGCGACGCGTTCGAACTCGTTGTTGACCTTCACGATCGTCAGGATCATGCGGATCTGGTAGGGCGAGAGGGGTGGTGTGCCGCCTGATCCGCCCGCGCTGCACAGCTCCATGGAGTCGGTGAGCAGGGCGACGGCGGCCCGCTCGATGCGGATGTCCACGCGATCGATGACCTCGTCCTCGTTGACGACCTTCTCGGCGAGCGAGGGGTCTTTCTCGAAGATGGACTGGACCGCCGCCTCGACAATGCGCTGCACATGCCGGCCCTGCTCGACAAGGTCGGTCTTGAGTGCTGTCAGGCGATCGCCCAGCGGTCCCTGGCGCAGTTCTGGCACGCGGTTTCCTCCGGTTCGGGTAGGGCCTGTCACTGTACTCAAAGCGGCGGGTTCGTGGGCTCTGCGAGGGACAGTTGCCGGCCACGCTCGCTATCATCAGCCCCGCGTAGAACGCATTTTCACCTCACACCGAGACGCCCGCACACAGGAGCACACCGATGCCCTTCGATATCGAAGCCGTTCATGCCCGCCAGATCCTCGACTCCCGGGGGAACCCCACCGTTGAGGTGGAAGTCGCCCTCTCCGGCGGCGTGGTCGGGCGCGCGGGGGTGCCTTCGGGGGCCTCGACCGGTGAGAACGAAGCGGTCGAGTTGCGCGATGGCAAGAAGGACTTCTTCCTCGGCAAGTCGGTGCTGAAGGCGGTGGAGCATGTCAACGATGTGATCGCCCCTGAGCTGTTCGGCTTCGATGCCCGCGACCAGGAAGAGATCGATCGGCTGATGATCGAGATCGACGGGACCGCGAACAAGGGCAAACTCGGTGCGAACGCGATTCTGGGCGTTTCGATGGCGGTCGCCCACGCCGCAGCGGAGGGTATGGGCCTGCCCCTGTTCCGCTACCTCGGCGGGACCGGGGCCAAGACGCTGCCTGTGCCGATGCTGAACATCCTCAACGGCGGGAAGCACGCGGACAACACGGTGGATTTCCAGGAATTCATGATCCAGCCGTGGGGCTTCGACACCTTCCATGAGGGTCTGCGAGCGGGTGTGGAGATCTACCACACGCTGAAGGGGGTTCTGAAGGCGAAGGGGCTGTCGACGGCGATCGGCGACGAAGGCGGTTTTGCTCCTGACCTGAAGGACAACGAGGATGCCCTGAAGATCATCGAGGAAGCGGTGGACAAGGCCGGCTACTCCTGGGGTGAGCAGATTTTCGTGGCTCTGGATCCGGCGATGAGCGAGCTCTGGAACGAGGCCGAGAAGGACGGGAAGAAGGGCTACAAGTTCTTCAGCTCGACCCAGGAGATCCTGACGAGCGACGACATCGTCGCTCTGTGGACGGAGTGGTGCTCGAAGTACCCGATCCGTTCGATTGAGGACGGCCTGGCGGAGAACGACTGGGCGGGCTGGGCGAATCTGACGGCGCGTCTGGGCGAGAAGGTGCAGTTGGTGGGTGACGACCTATTCGTGACGAACAAGGAGTTCGTGGCCCGGGGTATCAAAGAGAAGGCCGCCAACGCGGTGCTGGTGAAGGTGAACCAGATCGGTTCGCTCAGCGAGACCTTCGAAACGGTGAACCTCGCTCAGCGGAACGGGTTCAACTGCGTGCTGAGCCACCGCTCTGGCGAGACAGAGGACGCGACGATCGCGGACATCGCGGTCGCGACCAACTGCGGGCAAATCAAGACCGGCGCCCCGGCCCGGAGCGACCGGAATGCGAAGTACAACCAGCTCATCCGGATCGCGGAGGATCTCGGTGACAACGCGGTGTACGGGGCGTCCACCTGGAATAAGGGGTAATTTGGAGGCCGTCGTCCGATAACTCGAAGTGCGCAAATTTCGAGTCTATGCCGAAAAAGCAGCATCCGGCTTTTTCGGGGTGCGTATTGGGAGGTAGAGTTGAGAGTGGAGAGAGGCGCCGAGGCGGGATAATCTCAAGATTTCCGCAACAACTCGGCGTTTTTTTCGTTTAACACAATGTTCAACGCATCACTTGAGTCTTGGGCTGCGAACATTCTGCATTGATATCCCCGGGGATTCTGCCCGGGAGCGTTTATTCCTCCTGTCAGACAGGAGAAAGACTCATACTCGTGGTCGGGGGGCCGGAAAGGGTTCATTCTCATGGAAGATCAGCTTTTCAACGATGCCGTGTTTCGCCTGGGGCAGCTCGGGGCGGATCGTGCGCTGACGAACCACAAGCTGTTGCGTCGCGTGAGCCGCATTCTGGCCCGGTACACGGGTGTCGAGGTGGCGGGTGTGGCGGTGCACAACGATGGGATGAAGCACCCGGCGACGCAGACTTATGTGGTCGGACCGTGGTCCGATGAGCAGTCCTCGCAGTTCCTCGACTGGTCGTCTTGGACCGAGTCTGACTCGGACACCGCCACCAAGTTGAGCAGTTTCAAGCGGAACACGATTCACACGCTGGATGAGCTTTTTGCGGAAGACGGGTACCAGAAGTCCCGGCTGTATAACGAGTTCCACCGTCCACTGAACATCATCGACCAGGCGTACGGCATCTTCCGTCGTCCGGACGGCTGCGAGCTGTTCATCGCGATCAATGCGCTGGAGGCGGACGGACCGCTCTCCGAAAAGGCGCTGACGCGCTTCACGAAGATTGCGCCGTTCATCGCCAAGGCGTGGGCGGCGGGCTGGCGCCGTGAGCCGGGTTGGGTGAAGGGTTTGAAGCCGCATTGCCGCGCAGTGCTCGAACTCGTACTCGAAGGCTTCGACGACGATCAGATCGCCGACAAGACGGGTCTGACCTACCACGCGGTTCGGGCTCACCTGAAGCGGCTGTTCCGGGCGGCGAATGTCCGCAGCCGTTTGCACCTGATGCAGGCTTATAAAGAGGAGCGAGCCGGTCGTCCGGACAACTCGCCTCGCGCCGATCAGCCCAACGATGTGGTGACAGTGGTGGACCCGATGGACACCGCATTCGGCCTGAACTTCTCAACCGCATCCTGAACGCCGGCGAGAATCCTGAGTCATTTCCAACGCCCGGCCCGTCGAGGTCGGGCGTTTTTCATAGGATCAGGGCATGATGCGAGCTCACCTGCTGCAGATGGATCTGGCCTGGGAAGACCGAACGGCGAACTTTCACAAGGTCCACGCGATGCTCGATTCCTGCGGGGTTGAGCGGGGGGATCTGGTGGTCTTGCCGGAGCTGTTCGATAGCGGGTTTTCGCTGCATGTGGACCAGACCGCGGATGACCCGCCGGTCGGTCGCGGGGAGACGCGAACCTTTCTGGAGACCCTCGCGCGGGAGCGCGGGGTGCTGGTGCATGGATCGTGGACCGGTCTGGCCGCTGGGGGAGAGCGCGGGCTGAACATGGCGGCTCTGTTCGGGACCGACGGGCGCGAGCACTACCGGTACGCCAAGATCCATCCGTTTACCTTTGGACGAGAGGGCGAGCGGTTTGATGGCGGTTCTGAGGTGTGCTGTGTGGATCTGAAGGATGCGGGGTGCGCGGAGTCGCTGAAGGTCACTCCGGCGGTGTGTTACGACCTGCGATTCCCCGAGCTGTTTCGGGCCGGGCTCGCGTTGGGTGCGGAGGCGTTCATCCTTGGCGCGAACTGGCCCGAGGCGAGGCAGGAGCATTGGCGCACGCTGAACATTGCGCGGGCGATCGAGAATCAGGCCTGGGTGCTGTGCGTCAACCGGGTCGGGAGTGATCCGCATCTGCGCTACGCGGGTGGGAGCATGATCATCACCCCGAAGGGTGAGGTGATTGCCGAGGGTGATCGTGCTGAGTGCGTGGTTTCCGCGAGCATTTCTCGAACGGAAACGGATGAGTGGCGGGAGACCTTCCCGGCGTGGAAGGATCGCTCGTCGCTGTTCCTATAAGAAGCGGGCTCGAACGGGTTGATGACGCTTCTCTGGGCGAGTGCTGAGGTTTCGAGAGCCAAGGCAAGTTTTGTTGTCTGCATGGATTGACCGTGCTTGGAGTCGTGCTATTCTCTCGATTCCGGATCAGGGTCCCATTGGCCCGGTTTCTACCTGAATGTCCTGATTGCTCGTGGGTGGGGGCGTTCTTGTCGCACGATGTCGACGAGGCCCATCAACGCGAGAACCTGTGCTCGCTCCGTCGCTGGGAGACTCGCGACGGAGCGATTGTTTTTGGAATCAGCGCCGGTGATGGTCAGCCGCCGATGCCCGCGACACGGTCGACCTCGTCGAGCGAGGTGTCGCCCTCGGCGGCCATGAGCCAACCCGCCTGCTGGAGTGTGCGGAAAACGCCCTGTTCAACGATGCGGCGCATGGCCTGGATCGAGGGGTTGCCGAGCACGCAATCTCGCAGTTCGTCGTTGAAGTCGAGCATTTCGAAGATGGCTTTGCGACCCATGTAGCCGGTCTTCAGGCAGCGTCGGCAGCCGGTGGCGGTGTAGGTATGGTCCTGATCGCGGAGGTAGCGTCCGAGCCGGGTGGCCTGGCCCGGGGTGACCCGCACATCCCGTTTGCAGTGGGGGCAAAGCAGGCGGATGAGGCGTTGGGCGATGATGACATTGACCGAATTCGCCACCAGGTAGGGTTCGACCTTGAGGTCGAGCAGGCGGAAGACGGCGCTGATGGAGTCTTTGGCGTGCACGGTCGAGAAGACGAGGTGTCCGGTCATGGCGGCCTGCATGGCCGTGCGCGCGGTTTCGTCGTCGCGGATTTCGCCGACAAGGATGACATCGGGGTCTTGGCGGAGGACCGAGCGGAGCAGATCGCCGAAGCTTTGACGGTCGGAGACCGGGATCTGCGTGGTGTTGTCGAGCTGGTATTCGACGGGGTCTTCGATGGTCACGACATTGCGGACGGATCGGTCGATGGTGCGCAGGCAGTTGTAGAGGGTCGTGGTTTTGCCGGAGCCGGTGGGGCCGCAGGCGAGGAGCATGCCGGCGTTCTGGTCGCAGAGTTGGACGATGCGTTTTTCGACGAACGCGGGCATGGCCAGTTCGCTGATGGACTGGGGTGCGGTGCGTCCGTCGAGGATGCGGACGACGAGCTTCTGGCCGTGGACGGTTGGGGTGAAGGATGCGCGGAAGTCCACGCGCCGGTCGCCGATGTCGGCGGCGAAGTGGCCGTCGAGCACGGCGTCGCGTGCGGCCTGCTTCATCTGGCAGGCGGTTTTGATGACACCCATCGTTCGTTCGCCGATCTCGCTGGGGAGATCAATGACGTGGACCATGCCGCCGTCGACGCGGACGCGGATGGATACGAATTCTCGCTTTGGTTCGAGGTGGATGTCGGTGGCCCGGCCTTTGGAGGCGAGGAGGAGGAGCATTTTGACGGCCTGTGAGCCGTCGGCGGCGGATTCGAGGGCGGGGGAGAGGGTGTCGTCGGCGTTGACGAGCACGATGTGCTCGTCTTCGCTGGACTTGGGGGGGATGTCGTCGATGGTGCTGCGCAGTTCGGCGGCCCAGGGGGCGAGCTTGCCGGTCTGCGCGCTCAATGGGATGCGCTTGCGAGCTTTCGGCTCGCTCTCGATATCGACGACGAAGGTCTGTTTGCCGACCTGAACGGTGTCGCCGCCTTTGAGTTCGGCGGTCGAGATTCCCTTGCCGTTGACATGGGTTCCATTGCGGCTGCCGAGGTCTTTGAGCACGAAGGAGCCGCGAGGACCGGGTTCGATCACGCAGTGGAAGCGGGAAGCGACGGTGTCCTTGCCGAGGCAGATGTCGTTATCGGGATGGCGTCCGATGGTGACATTCTGGGTGGGCGAGAGGGTCAGCTCCCCGAGGCGTGTGTCTGCAAAGCGGATCCTTGTCTTTGGCATCGGAGGGGATCGTAGCGGAAGGGCCTCGGTCTTTGCGATCGGTAGTGGCATAGTCCCCATGGACGCCTCACCCTTACGGATGTTCCACGGGTGAGTGGAATGGCCCGAATTCAGTTGATCGGGTCGCGTTCGCGCTCGATTCTGGGCTGCACCTGCCATCGGACCACCCGCGGTCGAGATGCGGTGGAGGGGGCGGTGAAAGACTCCGAGGGGATGACCCTCAAGGATGAATCGCCTGGTCTTTGCCACATGAGAATCAGGCCGGCCCAGCCGAAGTTCTCGAAGAACAGGATTTCGACATCCTTGGTGCCTTGAGTCAGGTAAACCTGTTGCTGCTGCCAGCGGAAGCTTTGGAGGTTGTTGCGATTGATGATGATGTCGCCGTCGATGGTGAGGCGAGAGCCGTCATCGCTGCCGAGGCGGAAGGTGTACCAGCCGGACTCGGGCACGATCAGGCGGGTGGTGGCACGGAGTGCAAACAGATCGTCGGGGGATCCGGGGAGAAACCCGGAGCCCGATCGGTTGGCCCAGTTGATCTGGGTCTCGCCGGTGATCAGGGCGGTGTTCGTCCAGTCGATGTCTTCGAAGCGGCGGATCTCGCTGTTTTCGTAGAACCACTCCACCTGGATGGGAGCGGGCGTCTCGGCAAAGGATGACTCGGGAATGACCGTCCACTGGGTTGCGCCCGGTGGCATCCACTCGAGTACCAGGCCGGCCAGACCTGTGCGTTCGAAGTAGTCGAGGCGGAAGGGATGGAGTCCGGCTTCGAGGGTGATCGTGGCCTGCATGGTGGTCATGGCGTGAACGCCATCGTTCTCGATCACGGATTGCTCGTTGATGATCAGGCGTGAGCCCTCATCGCTTCCCAGGCGGAAGCGGTATTGGCCGGAGGCGTGGGCGCGGATGGCTCCGGAGATCCGTACGGCGAACTCATCGGCGACGGCGTTGGGCTCCCATGGCGCTGGGGTAGGTTCCCATTCGATGTTCCCGGTTTGAGTCAGTCGTGTCGGCGTTGACCAGTCGATCGTGTCGAGTGAAGTGTGCGAGCCGATCGCCTCGTACCAATCGACGCGCAGGGGGTTTGCGGTGGGCGTGTCTGCGCCGTTGGTGGTGGGTGTGAATGATTCTGATCCAATGCCGAGCATGAATGTCGCGGCAATGGCGGTCAGGATGCGACGCGTCCTGTATGGTCTCCCGTCCGGTTATCGACCGGCTCAGGACGGTTCTGAACCTTTGATCCGAGGTTGCTTGGGATGACACCGATCGTTCGCGTCTATGACGATCACCGCTGCACGCTGGGTGAAGGTCCTATCTGGGTGGATGGCGGTTTGATCTGGGTGGATATCCCGGCGGGGGAGGTCCATCGGCGGCGCCCGGGTGGGGGGCGGCAGACGGTGGCGCTCGGCCAAAGCGTGGGCTGTGTGGCGGAGGAGGAGGGTGGCGGTCTGGTGGCGTGTGTGCGCGAGGGCGTGGCGAGGTTCGATTTCGATCGGGGTCTCGGGGCATGGCTCAGCCGCGATCTGGCGGGCGATCCCGCACGGCGGTGCAACGATGGAGCGGTGGGGCCGGGCGGTCGGCTGTGGGTCGGGACGATGCTCGACGATCAGGCGAGCGGGAGCGGGATGCTGCATCTGCTTCGAGAAGACGGGCGGCTGGAGGTGGTGCGCCGCGGTCTGACGATCCCAAACGGGCTGGGCTGGAGCGCGGACGGCCGTGTGATGTACCACATCGATTCACCTCGGCGCGTGGTGGACCTGCTTCGGTTCGATCCTGAGGGCGGACGCGTGGAGGGTGTGCTCGGATCGATCCGGACCCCGGAAGAGTTGGGTTATCCGGACGGGCTGGCGGTGGATGCGGAAGGGATGATCTGGGTCGCACACTGGGGGGGTGGATGCGTGAGTCGGTGGGATCCGTCGCAGGCGAAGATGCTGGGGCGGGTTGATGTTCCGGCGGAGCATGTGACCTCTTGCTGCTTCGGAGGAGAAGACGGCACGGAGTTGTACATCACAACCGCGGCGGGGAGGTCCGAGAACGGCGGGAAGGTGTTCGTGTGCGAGGCGGCGGTCGGAGGAGCACGGTCGTACCGTTTGCGCGGATGGGAACCAAAACCCCGTTGAGTGGGCCGGGCTCAGGTCGGAGGTGCATTTCGCCGATCGTTCCCTTGGTTGGACTGCTTGCGCGTCCTTGCGGTTTTTGCCTGCATGCCCCTCACGGATGAGCGGCGAAGGGAAGATGATGAGCGGTTTGAGCGTCCTGATCGCTGACGACGAGACCCCGATCACAAGTATCCTGCGCAGCCGCTTTGAGAAGGTTGGCTGCCGAGTGCGAGTGGCGTACGACGGTCAGCAGGCGTTCGAGCTTGCCAGCGCGGAAGTGCCGGATGTGGTGGTGACCGACCTGCAGATGCCGCGGTGGACGGGCCTTGATTTTGCGATGGCGATGGCGTCGGATGAGCGGCTTGCGGGTGTCCCGGTCTTGCTGCTGACGGCGCGCGGGTACATCGTCTTGCCGGATCAGCGGGAGAAGACCAATATCCGTGCGGTGATGTCCAAGCCGTTCAGTGCGAACGAGGTGGTCCGGACCGTGCTCGAGATGGGTGGGGCCGGAGGGGCGATGCGGAAGGAATCGGCGTGAATGACGCTGCCGGCGTGAGGCTGATGGAGGCGTTGCCCACGCTGATCGAGCGTGCCGCTGTTGCTGGGTTCGCGTGCTGGTGGTTCGATCGGAGCGGTCATCTTGATGAGGGTGTTTCCCTGGAGGCGTTCGGACGCGCCGGGGTGGATCTTTCGGCTCGACGGCCGGAGACTGGCTCGGGCGTTGTTCGCGTGGATGCGAAGCGCGGTGGTGAGGTGGTGGGGACACTGGCGGTGGTTCCCGATCCGGGTGCTGAGGGTATGGCGGCGGATTCGCATGCGGTGCGAGCGCTGTTCGAGCTGGCACTGGGCGATGAGTCGACGGACCGGATCATCGAGGATTTTACCGAACACCTGACGCAGGCCTTTGAGAACATTCAGCTGCTCTACCGTGTCGGTAAGGCGATGAGCACGCCGGACGACCCGGCGGGGTTCAGCCGATTCCTGCTGGATCAGATCCTGGACTCGACGCCGTTCCGCTGGGGAGCGATCGTGCTGGACGATCGGCCGAATCTGATCGAACTGGTTCGCAGCAAGACCTTCGTGTCCACGGAGATCGAAGGCAGCGATGAACTTGTTCGGCGCGAAGCCACCCGGCTGGCGAGCAAGATGCGTGAGACGCATGGCGGGATCTTCTACGATGCGGATGCTCAGCTGGGTTGCCAAGGCACGGCTCATCTGATCGTGTCTTCGGGTGAGACGGTGGGCATGCTGATCTGCGGCGGAAAGCAGGGCAAAGAAGCGGACATCAGCAGTTACGACACGCAGCTGCTCGAAGCGACCGCGAGCCATCTCGGTTCCGTGCTCGAGACCTCGTTCTTGTATGAGCAGCAGGCGGTGATGTTCCTGGGGACGATCAGTTCGCTGATTCGTGCGCTGGATGCCAAGGATCCGTACACGCGAGGCCATTCGGACCGAGTTGCGGCGCTTGCCCGGCAACTGGCTCGCAAAGCCGGTCTCGGCGAGAAGTTGGCGGAGCGGTACCACATCGCGGGCCTGCTGCACGATGTCGGGAAGATCGGTGTGCCCGAAGCGGTGTTGTGCAAGCCCGGGCGGTTGACGGATGAAGAATTCAGTTGCATCATGAGGCACCCGGAGATCGGGTACAACATCCTTGACGGTGTGCCGGGCATGGCGGATCTGCTGCCTGGCGTGATGCATCACCACGAGCGCTACGACGGCAAGGGTTACCCGCACGGCCTGGCCGGTGATGCGATCCCGCTGATCGCACGGGTGCTCTGCCTGGCGGATACGTTCGACGCGATGAGTTCGAACCGCGCGTACCGATCGGCGATGACCCGGGATACGGTGCTCGGCGAGATCCGCAAGTGTGCCGGGACGCAGTTTGACCCTGAACTGGCCATGCTCTTTGTCGAGATGGATTTCAATGAGTACGACCGGATGGTTGCGAAGCATGTGCGTCAGGCTGCGATCGATGCACAGGGCAAGCGTGCGGCCTGAGTCGGCTTCGGATGAGTGCCTGACTTTTTTAAAGCGAAACAGCGAGCGATGTGTCAATCGATCACGCGGGTGATCGATTGATGGTCCAGGATCGCGGGAACCGGCTTGGGCGGGATGTTCGCGAGCAGCTTGATGGTCTCGTCATCGAGTTCGTAGGCGAAGAGCGCGAAGTCGCAGATCTTGCCGTGGAAGTGGTTGGCGAGGCCGGTTGCCATGCCGAATCGCCGGTAGATGTCGTCGGCGGCGCCGATGTACCAATTCATTTGGTTGGCCTTGCTCGTCCAGGTGCGTCCGAAGCCGCCTGTGCGTGCAGCATTCCCGGAGACGGTGCCGTTGAGGTAGGTTGTCCAGCCACCATCGCCCCAGGTGATCGCGATGTGGTGCCACTGATCACCGGTGATGCTGCCCATGTTGATGTATTCCATGGTGCCGCCGAGATCGGTGACGAGAAACGCAAAGCCGTTGGTGCACACGATGGCGACCTGCATCGCGTTCGGCTCATCCCATTTCCACTTGCTGAGAGCGACCTGGGTGAGGCTGCTGCTGGAGTAGGTGGATGAGGGGTTGATCCAAAGGCAGATGCTGCCGTAATCGAGTTCCATGGAGGGATCGTGTGGGATGTCGTAATAGGTTTTGTTGACCGCGGACAGTTCGGGCATCCGGTATATGCCGTTCGGATCGGTCAGGTTGGAGGCGAATGTTCCCTCAAAGCTGGCTGCCACGCCGGCTCGCTTGTCGCTGTCCACGAGACTGACCGGAAGCTCGCGTAGTGTCCAGTAGTTGATCGGGAGCCGAGACATGACGGGTTCGATCGAACGGGTGTGCTGCTCGGCGAAGTCGATGCGTGCGCTGAGTTTCTGGATCGACTGGCCGTATTGCCCGTCGGCGAAGAGGATGACGGGATCGTCGTACTGATCGAGCAGGTCCGAGTCGAGCGGATCAGCGACGCGGACTCTGAGCCGGCCCTGTCCAATCGTGGTGATGCCGATCAGGCTGTCGCCGAAGAGCTTGGCTCGCCATGCAGGGTCGGTGTTGATCCTGTCCACCCCGAGTTCGAGGGCGGAGCGGGCGATGCTGCGGGCGATGGACTCTTCGCTGCTGCGGTCGGCCGCGGCGAGGTCGGTACGGGAATTGATGAGGGTCGAAAGCGCGATGGTCATGACGATCGACAGCACGGCGAGCATGACGACATACACCGTGCCGCGATTCTCGGGGCTGCATGATCGTGGAGGCGTGTGCATCAATCGTTCTCCCCGTCGCCGATGTCCGCGACGAAGTCGGTGGTACCGCTCGCGGGCAGGGCGTTGTCGGCGATCTGTTCGAAGCCAAGGGTTCGGATCGCGGAGGCAGTGGCGATGGTTCGTCCGCTGCGTTTGACGGTGACCGTGATAAGTTTCGCACGCTGGAATGTGCCGCTGGTGGTGACGGCGCTTCCGGAGATGAGTGCGTAGTTCACCTCGACGGAGCGTTCCCAGTCGTCGAAACCGGATATTCCGTCGCCGTTGGGTTCAAGCGGAGGGGACTGGGTCCAGTTGTCGTAATCGTCGATGTCGTCGTAGAGGAGCCGGGTCTTTCCGTCGAACTCGTCTCCAGAGACGCCGAAGCTGGCGGGGCCGTTGTCCGGGTCGTGCCAATGCTTCGACTGGATCTCGGCGAGCATCTGGTTGGCGAGGTGCTGGCCTCGGACGCGGTCGCTGGACATGGCGCGAGCCTGGGCGGAGATGCCGAGCATCTGGATCACGCCCATCGAGAGGATGCTCACGATGACCATGGAGATTGTGACCTCGATCAGCGATATGCCTCGGCGCAGGGTCATGGCTCGAGCCTCACGGGAGCGGGGAGATCGATTTCCGAGACGATGCGTGTCTGGCTGGTCGCACCGGGTGTCAGTTCGACTCTGATCCGCTCGACCACGGTTGAGGTGACGGTTTCGCTTTTGGCTTCAGGCAGGTAGTAGCCCTGGAGGCGATAGCCGAGACGCGTGGTCAGCCCGGTTCCCCAGTTGGCTCCCGAGTCTTTGCTTTGGTGCATCGCCGATTCGCTCGCGAACACGAGCTGCTCAAAAACGCGAACCGAGGCCGTGTTGCTGCCACCAGTGCAGATGACCACGAGGCAGAGTTCATCGCTGGGGTTCAGCATCAGGGTGCCGGGGACTTCGAGGCGGACCCAGGTTTCGCCGCCGAGGTCGCTGGTCTTGATCACGCGGGCGGCGATGGCGCGCGATGTTGGGGCGCCGGCGGAAGCGATGCGGAGTTCGAGGCGGATGGTCCCGCCGAGGGCTTCGCGCTGCATCAGGACATCGGCGTACGAGGGCACCCAGTAGAGTGCGCTGCCGGGCACATCGTCGCTGCGCAGGCGTTGTGAGAATCCTTCGTACTGGTTGATGCGCTGCATTCTTGAGTTCAGCAGCGCGACCACTCGTGTGAAGGTGGAAGTGTCGGCGCTGAGCTCTCGCTCGAATTTGACCTCGGATCCGGGATGGAGCGTGGTGTAACTGTGGTCGGTGGTGGTCGCGATGAAGGCGAACTGCTCGATCTCAGTGAGCACTTCGGTGGCTGTCTCGGCGTTGATCGCGCGGAGCAGGGGCGACCCGGGGGTGCCGTCCCAGGAGTAGGTGATGGTGTCGGAAACAGCGTCTGCGGTCCGGTCGGCGACTTCGAACGCGATTTTGGTTGAGCTGATCGAGATGAAGCGGGTGGCCGAGGCGATCTCTTCGGTCATGACCCCGAGCGGGAATTGAGTCTCGCGGAGGCGGATCGAGGGATCGTCGGCTTTGGGCGCGGCACCCATGGCGAAGGCGAGCACCGAGCCGAGGGAGGCCAGCACAAGGCCGACGAGTGTCAGACTCAGCACCATCTCGATGAGACTGAAGCCGCGCTGAGCGGATGATCGGTGCGCTCGTGAGAAACCAGTCATTTGAGAAAGCCGCCCGGGACTACGCTTTTGATGTTGTTGATCTCGGATTTTGGTTCGACTGCGACGATCTTGACATCCTGTTCGGACGGGGACGTCCAATCGATGCCGATCAGGCGTGCGTAGGGCCCGAGTTCGATGCGGATCACGCCCTTGTTCAAGAGCGTACCGTGGCCGTTGATCCGCAATTGGTTCGGTGTGCCGCCCGAGAATCGGACATCCGATATGTGCAGACGGAAGGGTGGCTGCGACAGGTCGACGATGTGATCGGTGGGCGCGCCCAGGATGTCTTCCACGCCGATAATCCGATAGCTGTCGTTGGTAGGGCTGAACTGAATGGTGACGGTCCTGCTTTGGGTGCGTGCCATCTGCGTGGCGTACCGGAGGTCCGCCTCGATCTTCTGCACCGCGGATTCGAGCCGGTAGGAATTCGCGGCGTGACCGAAGCGTGGGGCGGCGATCGCGGCGATGGTTCCGAGGATCACGATGACAACGACAAGCTCCACGAGGCTGAACCCCGTGGAGCGTCGTTTGGTCATCCGGATCACTGGTGCCATTTCGGTCACCTTCGGGCTGGTTGCCGACCCGAGTCGGATCAGTAGCTCACGTACGGTGTGCCGCTGGCGTCAACCACGGTGTTGGCGTAGTTGGCGCGGATCTCGCCGGTGGTTTCGTTGTAGAACCAGGCGGAGCCGTCTTCGGCGGTGTTGGAAACCGTGTTCAACCCCTTCGCCGGCCCGAGCTTGATCGAGGGGATCTCGCGGATGTAGGGGCCGTAGATGTGCGTGGTGTCCTTGCTGGCATTCGTGTTGCCAGCAGCATCGGAGAAGGTCGTCAGCTGGGCTTCGAAACTCGCAAAGGAGGGGAAGGCCCCGCCGTGCTCGGCCTGGTAAAGGTCGATCGCGGTCCGGAGCACATTGAGGTCCGCGACCAGAGAGGAATCAGCGGCTCCGGTTGCGGCACGGCTCATGCGAGGAACCGCAATCGCGCCGATGATCCCGATGATCACGATGACGATGACGAGTTCGATGAGACTGAAGCCACGGCGGCGGATGGACAAGTTCATGATTGCCTCCAAACGGTTGATACGGTCCGGATGCTTGGCCGCATCCCTATCTGATGGCATCGGGACAACTTGTGCGTTGCTGAAGCGCAAATGAAAACCCACCCCATCGATGGGGTGGGTCTGTATGGCCTTTGAAGACTGGTTCAGCGGGGTGTGCTCAGGCGCACTTCGACCTCTTGGTCCGCATAACGGATCGTTGCGGTACGCGTGGAGACGGAAACCAGGGTGATTCCGTTTCGGGTTTGGCCGACCCGGATCGGGGTCCCGTTGATGACGGCCATCGGTTCGCCCATCGACGACGCGATGATCGAGGTGACCTCGAAAGAAGGAAGGTTCCGGGGCGCGGGTTCTGAGCCCTGGGAGTTCTCCGCATCGCCTTGCGGTACCGGAATCAGGTCCGGTTCGGTTTCCTGCTGTGCCGCGAGGATCTCAGGTAAACGGAAGGCATCGCGGTCTGGTGACTCCTGAGCGATGACTTCGCGCAGTGTTTCCATCACGCTTGCCACTTCGATCGCGGGAGCGGTGCTGGGATTTTTCTGCTGAGGCGCGGTCTGGGTTTGGCCAGATGCCGGTCCGGTCGCGGATTGGGCGTTGGCATCGCTCCCGCCCGAGAACAGAAGGCCTCGGTCGATCGCCAGTGCGGCGAGGGCGATGCCGAGCAGACCGAGCTTCTTCTTGGCGGAAGGTTTCAGTGCCATACCGCAACCTTCAGTTTCGTCGCGGCGGGTTGCAAGATCGGCGGGCAGAATATTTGCCGGATCAACCGGCAGAATCGATACACCACGCGAGCTGGAACTCGAAGCTCGGTTCCTGATCGGTTCGGGAGAGTGTTCGCCCGATCGTGAAGGAACGGATCCGCACATCCGGGAACTCCTCGCGGAGTGCCGAAAGGGTGCGATCGAAGTCCTCGAAGCTGCATGTCCCGGACATGATGATCGGGACAATCGAGATCGGTTTGCCCGGCTCGACGCGGCCCGCACGGATCTGATTGAGTTTCAGTTTCTGGCGCTCGGCAAAGGTCGCGAGGTCACCGATGATCTCGTTGCGGTCATCGAGTGGGCGTAGCCTGATTTCATTCTGGCGGAGTTCCGCTTCCGCGTTCTCGGCGATCTGACGCATCCTGCGACTGCTTTCTTCGGCGGTGTCGAGTTCGGTGCGCATCGTCTGTAGTGTCGCCTGGTCGTTGCCGAGGCGCTCTTTGGCTTGGAGAGCGGGCGCGACGCCGAGCATGTAGCCGATGCCGAGCATGAGCAGACCGACCCCCGCACCCACCGCATGGATGACAACGCATGGTTGTTCGGATTTCATGGCGTGCTCCCTTCCCAGCCGTTTCCGACGCGGCAAAGCAGTTCGAACGCGAAGAACTCGTGGTCTCGGATGGGCCTGCGCTGGGCGGATGCCGTTTCGACTCGTACGAAGGCTCCGGTTTGTTCGAGGCGCATCACAAAGTCCGTCACGGCGGCTCGGCTGGTCCCGACTCCGGTCAGGGTGAGCGTCGCGCGGGATTGCGCCTCAGCGCTGCGTACGGGTTCCAGAGCGATCCGCTCCAGGGCGACCTGGTCGCCGAGCTCCGCGGAGACCACAGGGAGCAGCACACTCCAGTCTGGGTTGGCGCGCACAGCCCTGGTGATGGCCAGGCGCGCGTTCACCCGGTCGATGACGGCTTTGCTCTGTGCTGCGCTGGATTGCGCGGCGGTGGTCCGCAGAAGGAGAGCGGATCGGGTTGATTCAAAGTCGGAGTCGATGTGGGAGAGCGCCGCTGCGAGGGTGCAGGCGCCGGCGATCGTGGCGGTCCAGATCGCCAGTCCGCCTGTCCAGGCGGTGATGCAGTTGGCCTTGCGGTACTCGAGCTTGCGGCTGTCCGAGATCAGGTTGATCGCTTTCATCACGCGGCCTCCGATCGCCACTTGGCCAGGCCGAGCGCGGTCATGCCTTCGCCGGGAACCGGTCGATGAGCCAGTGGCTCTCGCATCGTCGCGATCTCGCTGAGATGTGGTGCGACGAACTCACATTCGAGTGAATTGGCCATATGCTCGGCGAGTCCGGGTATACATGCACCAGCGCCGACGAGGTACACCCGGTCGATCGCGGCGTTTTCGTATCGGCTCGACGCGTACGCCGCGGAGTGAGCGATTTCTTCCAAGAATGGTTCAAGAGTCTGCGCGATCGCATCGGCGAGCAGTGTGCTTTCTCCGGGCAGCATGCCCTGCTCGGTGATCAGGCGAGCCACGGCGTGAATCGGCAGACGCAGCAGTTTGCTCACCGCGGCACGGAGCCTGCGGAGCGTCATGTCCCCGAGCGATCGCTCGAACACCAGAGTGCCTCGATGGATCACCGTAAGGATCGCCGCGGATTCACCGAACTCCAGGATTGCCTTGGTTCCCTGCTGGTCCAGATCGATCGCACGCAGGGTGGCAAGCCCGGCGGAGTCGATCGCGATCGGTTCGAGCCCGGCTTGGTCGCAGGTATCGCAGAGTGCATCGCTGTCCTGATTGAGACAGGTGATGGCCATGGTCTGGGCCGCGGCGTTCGCCCTCGCACTGGGCGGGAGTTCCCAGATGCCAAAGCTGAATGTGCCCGGAGTCAGGCGATGAATGCGCGCGAGCTCGGCCATGGCGAGTTTCTGGATCGGTGCGCCGGATGATGCGGGCGGGAGCTCGATGGTCGTGGTGCGGACCATGCTCCTGGGAGCCGACAGAACCACGCGGTTGCCACGGAATCCCTGTCGATCGAGAACCGTGCGGATTCGCCGGGCTTCCATCTCGCTCAAGGTTGAGTCCGGTTCGCGTCGGTCAAAGGAGGCAAAGGCTCGGATGCGCCCGAGGCCGTCGAGCTGCGTGGCGACGACACGGTAGGGCCCGATGTCCAGACCGATCGGGCTGCATCCGACGGAGATCCTGTTTCTCATGGCGTGGGCCCTCCCTGTGCCGCGCTGCTCAGGTCGAACAGAGGCAGGAACATGCTGATCGCGACGAATCCGACAAGCAGTCCGAGCACGATGAGAATGATCGGTTCGATGATGCTGGTGAGCGACCGCATGACGACTTCGTTGTCCTCGTCGAGGAAGTCCGAGACTCCGATGAGGACTTCGCCGACGCGGCCGGATTGTTCGCCGTTGCGTACGGCTTCGCTGACGGAGATCGGCACGAGGTCGGAGTTGCAGAACACAGTGCTGATGGAATCGCCTTTGGTCACGGCGTTCTCGGCCCGCTCGATCAGTTTGGCGTAGCAGTGGCTCTTGGTGCTCTTTCGGGTGAGTTCGAGCGCGTCGAGCAGCGGGACCTGGCTCTGGACCAGGACGCCGAGAAGGCGGGTGGTCTGCGCGATCAGAAAACTCCGGACGAGCTTGCCGAAAATCGGTGCGTTGACCATCGTTCGGTCGAGCCAGATGCGTCCGGAAGCGGTCTTCAGGACGAATACAACTCCTCCGATCAACGCGAGGAGGCCGACGATCAGGGCTGGCCAGTTTCCGCGTGCGAAGTCGCTCAGCGCCATCAGCATCTTGGTGGTTGCCGGCAAGGGTGTATCGAGACTCTCAAACATCTCAGCGAATCTGGGCAGCACGAAGCCGATCATCAGCGAGAGCACGCCGACGGAGACGCTGATGAGCAGCGAAGGGTAGACCATCGCACCGAGTACCGCGCTGCGGAGCTTCTGGCGCTGGCGTGTGAGCCGCGAAAGTCGCTCGAGCATGACTTCGAGCTTACCGCCGGTTTCGCCGGCGTGGATCAGGCTGATCGCGATCGTGTCGAAAGACTGGGGGTGCTCGGCCATGGCTTCCGAGAGCGGTGAGCCCTCTTCCACCTGTTCGCGAACCTCGGTGACCACTTTCTTCCAGCGCTCGTCCTTGACCTGTCGCTCGACGGCTTCGAGAGCGTCGACCAGCGGTGTGCCGGTGGAGACGAGGATAGAGAGCTGACGCGTGAACATCGCGAGATTGGCGGTTCTGTTCGAGCCCAGCGAGATTTTGAACCCGTTGGATTTGGTCTGACTTGCTCCGGACTGGACCATGGCCGCTTCGCGGATGGCCGTCACGAACAGGCCCTGATGGCGCAGCAGTTCCGTGGCCTCCGCGGCGGAGGTTGCCTCGATGGAGCCGTCGGCCTTGCCCCCGTTGCCCTTGAATGCTTCGTAGGCAAACCTCATGCGGCCTGAGCCTCCCCGCTCGGATCGTCATCCGTGACGAGCGCGGGTGCGACCGGCGGCGCAGTCAGCGGTTCCTCGGCTTCCATCTCGTCAACGCTGGTGACGCGCAGGATTTCTTCGAGGCTGGTCTTGCCGGCGAGGGCGAGTTTGACTCCTTCTTCGCGAAGGGTGAGCCCGCCCGATTCGCGATGCATGGCGCGGATCGTGTGCGTCGGCTCTTTGTGGTAGATCGCGCGCCTGAGGTCCCCATCGACCTCCATCACCTCGTAGATGCCAAGGCGCCCGGAGAAGCCGGTGTCGTGGCATTGGGAGCAGCCGTTGCCGCGCGACAGGACGTACCGGGATTTCGTATCGAGCCCGGCGTCGGCCAGGGCTTCCTCGCTCGGTGTGTACTTGGCGATGCAGCTCTGGCAGATCGTACGAGCCAGACGCTGGGCGGCGACGCCGTTGAGCGCACTGGAGATCAGGTACGCTTCGATGCCCATATCCTGCAATCGCGCGACGGCACCCGGCGCATCGTTGGTGTGGAGTGTGGCGAGCACGAGGTGGCCGGTGAGCGAGGCCTGCACCGCGACGCGTGCGGTATCCTCGTCTCGGATTTCACCGACCATGATGACATCGGGGTCCTGTCGCAGGATGCTGCGCAGCGCGCGGGAGAAGGTCAGGCCGAGCTGCTCCTGGACCTGGATCTGGTTGATGAGATCGAGCTGGTATTCCACCGGATCTTCGACGGTCACGATGTTCACTTCAGGGCTGCGGAGCAGATCGAGCGCGGAGTACAGCGTGGTGGTCTTGCCGGAACCGGTAGGTCCGGTCACCAGCACGAGACCGTAGGGGCGTGTGAGTACTCGCTTGAATTTGACAAGGGTTTCGGCTCGAAAGCCGAGATCCTCCAGGCGAACGCTCAGGTTCTCCTTGTCGAGGATACGCACCACCAGCTTCTCGCCCAAGAGCGTCGGCATCGAGCTGACACGCAGGTCGATTTCGCGTCCCTCGGCAACGATCTTGACCCGTCCCTCCTGCGGCAGCCGCTTCTCGGCGATGTCCATCTTCCCGATGACCTTGATGCGGGAGACGATCGCGGCGTGCATGCCCTGGGGCGGACGCATCAGGTCGCGCAGCGAACCATCGATGCGATAGCGTATGCGGGTGCCACCCTTGCTGGGTTCGATATGGATGTCGCTCGCTCCGTCACGGACCGCGCTCAGGAGGGCCACATTGACCAGGTTCACGATCGGGCTGCCGGCCACCATCGTGTCGAGGTCGGTGGTCGGCCCGTCGTCGTGGGATTCACGCTCGATGACTTCGACATCCGATTCGGCGATCGACGCGAGGAACTCGTCGACATCGATGTTCTCGCCGGCGTACTTGCGCACGAATTCGAGGATGTTGTCCTCGAGCGCCAGCACGGGCCGGATCTTCATCTGCGTGATCTGCTTGAGGCGATCGATCGTCGGCAGGCTGTTGGGCTCGGCCATCGCGACCGTCAGCGTGTCCCGCACGCGGAACATCGGGATGACCTTCAGGCGTTCGCACTCTTCCTGGCCGATGAGCGTGAGCAGCGCGGGGTCGATCAGGCCGTGGCGCAGGTTGCATCCGGTGACGCCATGCGACTTGGCGAGCGCCTGGACCAGCGACGCGTTCGTGACCACGCCCCGATCGACGAGCAATTTGCCCAGCATCTCGCCGGAGGCTCTTTGGTCGGCCAGAGCCTTATCCAGTTCGTCCTTCGTGAGCATACCCTCGTCGAGCAGGACTTCTCCGATGCGCAGTCGTTTTGGCTGCCTCATAGGAAGCTCCTTACGGCACTGCCGACATCTTCGAAGTGCTCGAAGAGTCGATCGAGGTTCGTCAGGACGAACACTTCGCGGACGGTTTCCGTGGTCGAGCAGATCCGCAGCGGCTGCCCGGCTTTGCTCATCTCGTCGCTGAGATCGTTGAGGGCTTCCAGGCCTTTGCTGTCCACATACGGGATGCTGCAGGCGTCGATGACCAGGCGTCCGAAACTGGATCGCAGGGTGCTCTGCGTGCGCGTGCGGAACAGTTCGGCGTCCTCGCCGACCAAGGGGCCCTCGGGCTTGAGGACCGTCACGGCGCCGTGCTGGTACTGCTGGATCTGCATGCTCGGGTCCCTTTACGCGGCGGCCCGCATCGCAGCGGGGAGTGTCAGTGTGAAGGTGCTGCCCTTGCCGATCTGCGAATCCAGCGTGATGTCCCCGCCGTGCAGACGCACGATTTCTCTGGCGAGGGCGAGACCGAGACCGCTCCCGGTGATGGAGTCCACCCGCTTGTCGCTGGCCCGGTAGAACTTCTCGAACACGCGCTCGTGCTCGGACGGGTCGATCCCGATGCCGGAATCGATGAATTCGATCCGCAGTGTGCCGTTGTCCTCCTCGGCCTTCACGGTCACTTCGCCCTTGGCTGGTGTGTACTTGATGGCGTTTCCGAGCAGGTTGTGCATCGCGATGGCGACTTTGTCTCGGTCACCGGAGAACACCGGCAGCTTGGGCGCAAGATCGAACACGAGCTTGATCTGCTTGTCTTCGGCGGCGGCCTCGTAGTCGTTCTTGAGGTCCTCGAGCAGCTTCTCGGTGCGGATATCCGTGTGATTGAGGCGGATCGACCCCGCCTCGATTTCGGAGACGCTCAGCATGTCGCCGACGATGCGTTCGAGACGCTGCGATTCCTGGTTGATAATGTTGAGTGCCTTGTCGCGCAGCGAAGGGTCGTCGTCTCCGGATTCGATCGCCTCTTCGATGTAGAGACGGATATTGGTCAGGGGCGTGCGCAGTTCGTGCGTGGCCTGAGCCACGAACGAGTGCATCGCGTCGTCGGCGACCCGCTTCTGCGTGACATCCTCAATCGTGACCAGCGCGCAGCCTTGAGGAATTCCCGACAGAGTTCCAACACGGATCCGCAGGTACGCGGTGGATTCTTCGCGCTTGCGTTCCACTTCATAGGTCGAGCGACCGAGTCCGCTTCCTGACGCGATCGCGACAACCGCCTCGAGCAGGTGATCGTCTTCGATGACTTCGCGGAAGTCCTTGCCTGGCAGATCTTCTCGCAGCATGCCCAGCAGCACCGCCGCCGCCCCGTTCGCGTAGCGGATCGATGAGTCTTCGCCTACGAGGAGCATCCCGGTCCAGAGTGTGTCGCACGCCGCGGCCAGTTCCGACAGGTTCCCGCCGGTTTCACCGTCCGTCACGGTCGTCAGCTGTTCATCAGCCGACGAGGTGAGTTCATCGCGCCGGTCTTCCAGCAGCGTGTTCCAGATATTCGCCTCGTCACCCCAGGCATCGCTGACGCGAAGCGCATCAGGCGAGCGTTCACCGTCGCAGTAGGACCTTAGGGCAGAGCCGATCGCGCCGAGCGCCTTCAGACGCTGCCGGAAATCTCGGTAGACGATCCAGAGCACACCGACACCAACCGCGACGATGCCCAGCACGCCGAGATAGGGAGCCAGTGGTACGGATTCGGCGTTCTGCGATCCCTCAAGGCGCAGCAGCGCTTCACCTCGATCACCCACTCGGAGAACAACCGCGTCGGGTACTCCGAACCGATCGATGGCGATCGAAGCGACCTGTGCGCTGTCGAGTGTTCCAAGTTCTTCGGGCAGCGTGTTGATGGTGATACGGTCCGGGGTCGTGTCGGCGATGATCTCGCCACCGGGCAGTTCCACACTCACTCGGCTGAGTTCGTGAGACTGCTGCAACTCCGACATGGTCATCCGAAGTTGTGCCAGATCTCCGGTACGCAGGTGTTGCGTCGCGGTTCCGCCGAGCAGGGTTCCCAGCAAGCGGGTCTGGTGGCTTCTTGCGACCTGCTGTGACTCACTGGCCTGCATGTAGGCGATCCCAACCGCCATGGCGGCGCAGACCACGACGATCCCACTCAACGCGAGGCCAGCGACCGCGAAGGTTGATTCACCGCGCGGCAGCACCCTCTGGAACCGATGCAGGACTCTTTGGGCTTCTGGTCTCATAACTTCTGCTCGATGGAAGATCGGGTCTCGGACCTGCATGGCATCGGCCGATCACAAGCGCGAGTCGAGATAAACCAAGCACGGATGCGGCTCTTGAAGAGGGGTCGCGTCCGAAATCAGCCGATAACGCAAAGTGCAGCAACCCCAAGCAAAAATATGGGTTCAACCGGCACCGAGGCTGTAGTCTTGATGCGTGTGTGTTTGGCTCTGAGGATGCAGAGCAGAGGAATCAGGAGAAACCCGATGTGCAGACCATTTCGTTTTGGCTACGCCGCGCTTGTGTGTGCAGCGGCGATCATCATGGCACCGACCGCCTCGCTCGCGGCCGACTCTGGCCAGGCCGAGGTCAAGCCAATCACGGAGGATCTGACGCTGGAGCGGATTTTCCCTGAAGAATCACCCTTCGGGCCCGGCGCAAGCTCGATGGAGTTCTCCCACGACGGGCGGTATGCCGCGTTCCTGTACCGGCCACGCCTCGAGCGCCGGCACGGCAACGACCTCTGGCTCTATGACTCCGAAACGGGAGCCATCGAGCGGATCACTTCGGTCAGCGTGCTCGCACCGTTCCAGTCCGACACGCGCGAAGTGGCCGATGACCGGACCGAGCGGGCCAAGAAGGCCGGTAAGGGCACCAAGAAGTCCGATAACGATGGCACCTCTGCTCCGGATGATCAACTCGCCGGTGAATGGTCCGGACGCGTGCAGGGCGATGCGCTTCCGTCTGGAGTCGAGGCGACGCTGACCCTCACCAAGTCCAACGATACCTACTCCGCGAAGCTGACCAGCGCGCTGTTCGATCTCGTCTCCAAATCTGTGGAGTTCGATGCGGAATCCGGCTCGATCACCATCGCTCTGGAATCCGCAGACCAGGCCGGGCGCACCGTGTCCGGTTCCTTCGAAGGAACCCTTACTGATGAGGGGATCACGGGTGATCTCTCTCTCGATCCACTCGGCTGGGAACTGACATTCACCGGTGCCCGCCATGAAGCCGGGGAGCACTCCGGCGATGCCGGCGCAGCCGACGGAGAAATCAACCTCGCCGACCTGGTTCTGGAAGACGATCACAAGCACCGTGGCCCACGCTACAGCGGGGTGAGCAGTTACGAGTGGTCGCCGACGAAGAACGAACTCATGTTCATGTCACGCGGCGACCTCTACCTGCTGGATATCGAGTCACGCGACATCGAGCGGCTGACTATGACGCGCGACTCGCTGCGTGATGTGCAGTTCCTGCCGGACGGGTCGGGCTACACCTATCTGAATGGAAGCGCACTGATCCGTGTGTCCTTCGGGTCCCACACGATGGTTCAGTTGGACCCCGAATTGCCCGGCGGCCAGACGATGTCTGGCTATCGCATCAGCCCGGACGGCAAGCGGCTCGTGTTCCTCGCGAATCGCGGGAGCGGGTACTTCGCCGGCGCTCGCACCGTCAACATCATCAGTTATCGCAACCGCTTCGCGGAAGTCCGCCAGGTCACCCGCCATGTCTCCGATGACCAGCGTCCTGATCTGGAGACCTTTGTCTATCTCTACGAGATGGACCCCGATCTTTCCGAGAAGACCGAGCCCAAGATGGTGTACACCCGCAAGTCTTCCGGACCGCGGGACATCATGATCGTTCCCGACTGGGCACCGGATTCCAGCCGCGTGGCCTTCAGTGTCTTTGATCAGGAAACCAGCCAGATCAAGATCATGGAAGCTCGATTCGTCGAGAAAGAGTCCGAAGAGGCAGGAGAGTCCGACTCGGATTCGTCTGAGGACACTCAGCCCGACGCGGAACCGGAATACGAGATCGAAGACGCCCGTGTGGTGTACGAGTTCTTCCACAATGGCGGCCCGAACACGCCGCGCATGGTGGTCCCGACCTACCTGCCCGACAGCCGCCGGATGGTCTTCCTGACCGAGCTTTCCGGATTCCGACACCTGCACACGCTCGACCCGGTCTACGAGCAACTCGAGCAGCTCACTTCCGGACGCTTCGAGGTCTACCCGGTCGGCGTCACCCGTGACCACACCGCCATGCTCGCCCTTGCGACCAAGGACGATCCCACGCAGCAGCAGGTCTTCCGCGTGGATCTCACCACGGGCGAGATGACCCGGGTGTCACCGATCGATGGCTACTACTCCAGCCCGGCGATGAGCCCGGATGGCCGGAACTACCTCGCGACCTTTGTCGACTTCGGCACGCTGCGCGAATTGGTCGCCTTCGAGCATGACTCGGAGAATCACCGCGCACTCACCGACGAAGCTCGCGCCATCACCGAGCCGATGCCGGAGTACTTCACCTACCAGAACCGTCACGGCCAGACCATTCACGGCCACATGTTCCTGCCCCCCGGGTACGACAAGGCCCAGCAGCGTCCGCTGCTCATCTATGTCTACGGCGGTCCGCTCGGGACCCGCAAGATGACCTCGCGAGGGGATTTCTCCGCACCCGGGTATTACTTCGCCTACTACATGGCGATGAAGCATGGCTACATCACCGCGACCATCGATCCGCGTGGTGCGTCGGGCTTCGGTGCGGTTTTCGAGAAGGCCAACTTCGAGCAGGTCGGCGTCCCGCAGACCGAGGATCTCGTGGACGGTGCCGAGTGGTTCGTCGAGCACTACAACGCCGATCCGGCTCGACGCGCCATGCACGGCTGGTCGTTCGGCGGCTTCCAGACCCAGATGGTCATGTACACCGAGCCCGATGTCTTCGCCGCCGGCATGGCCGGGGCAGGCCCGACCGAGTGGGAGAACTACAACTCGTGGTACTCCACCGGCACCATCGGCAACTCACGCATCGGCAACCCGGATCTGCAGGCGTACTCCCTGCTCCCGGTCGCGAAGAACCTGACCGGGCAGCTCCTGCTCGTGCACGGCGTGGAAGATGCCAATGTTCTCTACCAGGACACCATCCGCGTCTACCGAGAACTGCTTCAGGCCGGCAAGGAAGCACAGGTCGAACTCTTCATCGACCCCACCGGAGGCCACGGCCTCGGCGGCGATGTGAAGACCATCAACCGCTATCGCAAGTACGAGAGCTTCCTGCTCCGCACAATCGGGCGATTCGACAGCCCCGAGGCGGCCGAAGAGACCGAAGCCGAGGAGGTCGCCGAAGAGGCGGTCGAGGAAGAAGAGGTCATCGACGAGGAAATGGTCGAGGAGCTGATTCCCTAATCACCTCGCAACATCGGGTTCTCAAATCGAAAAGCACCGGCCGTAGACCGGTGCTTTTCTCTTGCCCGGATAGACTGTCGCTATGCCCTCCGCGCACACCGCACGCGAGAATCTCACCGATGCCATCGTCTGGATCTTGGAAACCATCGTGTGCGCGGTGATCATCGCCGCGTTCGCCGGATTCCTGATCGGCGACCTCATCGGTGACAGCCGCTGGCGATCCGTCTTCGCCTTTGTCTCGATCTGGTTCCTCGGAGGCCTCTGCGCGACCATCGATGTCCGCCATCGTCGAAGAAAACGGCGCGAGCCAGGGGTCAGATCCCCCGAACCGACGCCGGATCAATGGACAGCACCATCAGATCGCCCAGGCGACTGAGTTCGCCGGTGATTTCCACCGGCTCCCCGATCCGCTCCAGCATATCGGGGGCGAGCCCGGCGCCGTCGGTGGCGACGAGCAGGTAATACGACGCGCGGCCGCTCGCGTCGCGTGTCACGAGCACTGGCGGGATCCCTCCTCGGATGCACAGGATGGCGCAGGCGCGGTGGCCCTGGCCTTCGCCGGGCTTCATGGCGCCGAGGAAGCACTTGCTGTCCATGATCTCGCCCCGCAGCGTGACGGGGCCGAGTCGCGCGGTGGTCGGCGTCGGCACAGCGGCAGCGTTTTCGAGGGATGCGATCGCGCGTTCCTCGGGAACGAGTTCGAAGATGCGTCGCCCGTCGCGTTCGAGTTCGAAGCCCGTGACTGAGACGCGCTGCCCATCGAACGCGCGGGCTCGTTCGGTCCCGACTTTGCCCATCTCGACCAGCAGCACGATCTCCGTCTCGCCTGCTCGTTCGATTTCCAGCAACGGGTATGGGTCCGCTCGCAGCACTCCTTTCCAGGTCTGCTCGTTGCTGAGGTCCCACATACCGGTGCCGGGGTCCTGCATCCGCCACGCCACCAGGCCGGTCGAGATCGCGCCGAGCCAGAGCAGCACGGGAACCAGCACGCGGAGAAATCGCTTGTCCCGCGCTGGCGTCGGCAGGTAGCCGACATAAAGCTCATGGTCGCGATTGCGCTCAGCCATCGCTCGGCCCCTTTCGCTCCACGCCACGCTGGGCCCGTGCCGGCTCGACCGGTGTGCCCGGTGCGTTCGCCTTTGGGTTCACATACACCCGCTCGCCCGCAATCCGCACTTCGTAGGTCGGGATTTTCTCGGTATACGGCGGCGGGGACTGGCCGTCGGTCGCCCGGTACTGATAGCCGTGCCACGGGCAGGTGATGCACCCGTTCACGATCGCACCCTCGCCGAGCGGTCCACCCTGGTGAGCGCACACATTCGAAACCGCGGAGTACGAATCGCCGTCGCGGAAGACCGCGATGCGTTCGCCGTTTGCCGGGCAGAGCACCGTCGCCCGGCCATCCTCGATCGCGTCGAGGCGCCCGGCGTCGAGCCAGCCCTTGAGGTCTGGCTGACGCTGCGCAAGTTCGGATGGTTCGCGCGTGACCTCTCGCAAGCCCGCCAGCAGGTGCAGCATCCCGAGCCCGATCACGCCCGTTCCCAGCAGCACCGGATAGAGCACGCTCCGCTCGCTCTGCATGGCGCCGAACACGACATGCGCAATAAGCAGCGCGTACGCGACATAGACGAGCATGTGCAAAGACTTCCACACCCGCGGCGTCAGGTTCTTGAGCCAGTAGTCATGGCTTGTTGCCGCCATCGCGAAGAGGATCAGCAGCGCGAGGAACCCGAAGAACTCGTACGGCAACCCGCTGGGCCAGGACATCGATCGATCCGGGGCGAGCACCGCCAGGAGCGGATTCCGATTCCCGAACCCGCCGTAGAACAGGACGACCAGGACCGCGTGCGCCAGAGCAACGAAGAACAGCATGACGCCGAGGTGGCGTCGGTTGTAGAGCAGGGGCAGGAACCGCCGGTCGAGTCGCGCCAACGGTCCGATCGCCAGAACGATGTGCAGCAGCAGCAGGGCGGTCACGCCGAAGGCCCGCAGGAGCAGGATGGGCCCGCTGAGTGCGTGGGCGTCGGTGTGCACGAGGGAACCGACGAGCACGAACGCGCCGACGAAGCAGGCGATGCCTCCGATCACCGTGGCATCGTAGATGCGCTTGTGACGGTTCCACTGCACCCAGCGATAGGAGACGCTCATGACAGAGCCTCGCCGTCGGTCTGTGAGGTTGCGGGCAGGTGGGGGAGATCGTCCGTTTCCTGAACCGGCGGCTCGGTTCTCCCGAACCATCCGAGCACGATCATCAGCACCGCCACCGGCAGCACGACTGCCCACATCACAAGGTGACGCTGACGCTGGGCAGGGGTCATTCGCCGACCTCCGGACGGTTCTTGAAGCGAGACAACAGCAGTGGCCACACCACGATCGAGCCGGGCAGGAGCAGCAGGCGAACATGAGACGAAGAGGCCCGCAGCGCTTCATCCTGCTGCGGCGCGGCCCGGAGCAGATACGCGGTGCCAACGACCATCCCGAACAGGGCGTAGGCACCAGCCAATACCACGATGATGGTGATCGGGATCATCCGCTATCAATTTACCCGGCAGAGCGTTTCTTCCCCAGAACTTTGTGAAAACCGCGTTCAGTCGCGGTATTCAAACACCTCATCCAGCCGCCGCCCTAATGCCGCGGCGATCTGGAACGCCGCCTCCAGCGACGGCGAGTACTTCTCCCCCTCGATCGCGTTTACCGTCTGCCGGCTCACCCCGATCGCGTCCGCCAACCCCTGCTGCGTCAGCCCGCACTCGGTCCGCAGTTCCCGGATCCGGTTCCGCACCCGCGGCTTCTTCTTCTTGCCCACCTCACATCCCCCGCCGGTAGTACAGGATCTGCAGACCGTACTGCATCATCTGCGAGGCGAACAGCGACAACAGCAGCAGATGGGCCACCAGCACCGGCTCGACCGACGCCGCCATGCATGCCAGTGCCGTCATGATCCCCGCCGCCAGCACCCACGACGAGTTGCTCTCCGACCGCCACCCGATCACCCGGTCCCGCTCATCGCGCTTCTCGGCCTTGCCAACCACCGCCGCGAAGATGTGCCCGATCACCAGAATGATCACCATCAGCGCGACCGCGACCATGAACACCGCGGCGTACGCCTCCAGCCGATCCACCCCGTTCGCATACATCACCCCCGCCACCCACAGATACGCCGCGAGCGACACCCCGGTGCCGACGAGCTGAATCCAGACGCTCTTCTCTTCAAACGATGCACTCACGACACCTCCGATCCACCGGCCGGAATGGCTGGTATGTCAAATATACTTGACACCGGTGGTATGTCAAGTGTTCTTGACATGCAAAAAGCAAAAGCCCGGAGCGCAAACTCCGGGCATCTCTTCGTGCTCCACATTCAGGGCTGGTACCCGGAGCTCGCGCGCCGGGCTCTTATCACTCAGTCCCGCAGTACTCACTCATCGGCGGGCACGAGCACACCAGGTTCCGGTCGCCGTAGGCGTTGTCGATCCGCCCGACGCTCGGCCAGAACTTCGCATCGCGCAGCCACGCCATCGGCCACGCCGCCTGCTCGCGCGTGTAGGGGTGCTTCCAGTCGTCCGAGCCGATGACATGCACCGTGTGCGGCGCGTTGCGCAGCGGGTTGTCTTCCGGATCCATCTCGCCCTTCTCGATCGCGTCGATCTCGGCGCGGATCGCGATCATCGCGTCGCAGAAGCGGTCGAGCTCGGGCTTCGACTCGCTCTCGGTCGGCTCGATCATCAGCGTGCCCGGCACCGGCCACGACATCGTCGGGCCGTGGAAGCCGTAGTCCATCAGGCGCTTGGCGATGTCGTCGATGCGAACGCCCGCATTCTTCTCGAACTCGCGGCAGTCGATGATGAACTCGTGCGCGACGAAACCATTCTTGTCGGTGTACAGGATGTCGTAGTGCTCGCTGAGCCGCTTGGCCATGTAGTTGGCGTTCAAGATCGCCACTTGCGTCGCCTTTTTCAGCCCCGCCGCGCCCATCATCGCGATGTAGACATAGCTGATCGTCAGGATGCTCGGGCTGCCGTAGGGCGCCGCCGAAACCGGGCCGATGGCGAACTCGCCCGCAGTGTCCGGTCGCTCGACCGGGTGCGACGGCAGGAACGGCACGAGCTGCTCGGCGACGCCGATCGGGCCCATGCCCGGCCCGCCGCCGCCGTGCGGGATGCAGAAGGTCTTGTGGAGGTTCAGGTGGCACACATCCGCCCCGCACTTGCCCGGGCTGGTCAGCCCGACCTGAGCGTTCATGTTCGCGCCGTCCATGTACACCTGCCCGCCGTGGGAATGGATCAGGTCGCACACCTCACGGATGGTCGATTCGAACACGCCGTGCGTGGACGGGTAGGTGACCATCAGGCACGACAGCTTGTCGGCGTGCTTGGTCGCCTTGTCCTTCAGGTCGGCCATGTCGATGTTGCCCGCGTCGTCGCACTTGACCGGCACGACCTGCATGCCCGCCATCACCGCGGACGCCGGGTTGGTGCCGTGCGCCGAGGTCGGGATCAGGCAGACATCGCGGACGTTCTCCTTGCCTTCCTTCTTCGCGTTGTGCTCGTGGTAGGCGCGGATGACCAGAAGGCCCGCGTACTCGCCCTGCGCGCCTGCGTTGGGCTGCAGGCTGACCGCGGCGAACCCGGTTACCTCGCACAGCCAGCGCTCGAGCTCACGGAACATGTGTGTGTAGCCGCGCCATTGCGTGTCGGGCGCGAAGGGGTGAATGTTGCCGAACTCCGGCCAGGTCACCGGGATCATCTCGCTGGTGGCGTTGAGTTTCATCGTGCACGAGCCGAGCGGGATCATGCTGTGGGCCAGCGACAGATCACGCCCCATCAGCTTGAAGATGTAACGCAGCATCTCCGTCTCGCTGTGGTAGGTGTTGAACACCGGGTGCGTCATGTAGGCGCTGGTCCGCTCGAACGAACCGAACTTCAGAATCCCATCGGCCTCCGCTGCACGGAGCAGTTCATCGACATCGAAGCCGGTGTAGTGGCCGAAGTTGAACGAGGCCAGCAGGTCCGCGACGAGCGCACGGTCGGCGGTCTCGTCGAGCGTGACGCCCAGCGTGCCATCGGCGTACTCACGCAGGTTGATCTGGCGCTCGCGGGCGGCGTCGGCCACCTGGCGCGATGCGTGAGCCCGGCCCTTGCCGAGCTTGATGCGGATGGTGTCGAAGATCGGGCCATCGCCGATGGTCGTGTGACCCAGACGCTCAAGACCCTTGACGAGGGCGCAGGTGTACGCGTGCGTGCGATCCGCGATCCGCTTCAGGCCCTGCGGCCCGTGGTACGCGCCGTAGAACGAGCTGATAATCGCCAGGAGCGCCTGCGCGGTGCAGATGTTGCTGGTGGCCTTGTCGCGCTTGATGTGCTGCTCGCGCGTCTGGATCGCCATGCGCAGCGCCATGTTGCCCTGCGCATCCTTCGAGACGCCGATGATGCGCCCGGGCAGCTTGCGCGCGTGCTCCTCGTGCGTCGAGATGAACGCCGCGTGCGGCCCGCCCAGACCCATCGGCACGCCGAAGCGCTGCGCCGAGCCGACGCACACATCCGCGCCCCACTCGCCGGGAGGCGTGATGACCGTCAGCGCCAAGAGGTCCGCCGCCGCGACCGTCAGGCAGCCCGCGTCCTTGGCCTTCTTCGCGAGATCGGAGTAATCCTCGATGCGACCGTCGGTGGTCGGGTACTGCACGAGCACGCCGCACAGGCCGCCTTCGCCATGGTTGAAGTCGATCTCGGAGATCGGCCCGACCTTCAGATCGACACCGAGCCCGCGGGCACGGGTTTCGAGCAGCGCCAGCGTCTGCGGGTGACACGCATCGGACGCCCAGAAGCCCGTCTTCTTGTGGCGGGCGATCGAGACGCACATGCCCATCGCTTCCGCCGCGGCTGTCGCTTCGTCCAGCAGGCTCGCGCCTGCAAGGGGCAGACCCGTCAGGTCGGCAACCATGGTCTGGAAGTTGAGCAGCGCTTCGAGACGACCTTGCGCGATCTCCGCCTGGTAAGGCGTGTACTGGGTGTACCAGCCCGGGTTCTCCAGGACATTGCGCAGGATCACGGGCGGCGTGACCGTGCCGTAGTAACCCATGCCGATGCACGAGCGGTAGACCTTGTTTTTGCCCGCGATGGTCTTGAGCGCCTGCAGGAACTCCTTCTCGCCACGCGGCGCCGGGATATCGAGCTCGCGATCAAGACGGATGTCGCTCGGGACCGTCGCGTCGGCCAGCGCGTCCAGCGAATCGAAGCCCAGCGTCTGGAGCATGGCGTCGATCTCGTCGTGGGACGGGCCGATGTGCCGATCGATGAACCCGTCGGCGAAATCGAGAACGCTGCGGGTGGTTCCGGCGGCAGTATGGGTGTTCACTTTGGGCTCCATCGTGCTCGAGTGGGTAGCGGGGGAGGTGGTGGTGGTCATGAGCGTGTCCCGGGGGATGCAGCGTGGCCACGCGGCGAAAGCCACGCGGTGTGTCTCCGGCAGGGCCGGTGCTGGTTGGAAAGGCGAAAACTGGGCAGGCCAGCCGCGAGTGGCGATTTCGGGTCGGCTGGGGCGACTGGAGTCCACATTCTAAGCGGTTCGGGGCAGCGGGACCACGGAGTTTCAAGGATGTGTTCACGGGTGATTTCGCATCGGTTCAGATTCATCCCGGTAGGATTGCGGGTAAGGCCTCCCCTCTATCCGGAGGCCGGTTCAGCCCCTGAGGAGTACCCGCGTATGCCGACTACCCGCCCGAACGCCCGCCGTATCGCATCCTGTTGGACCCCAATCGCCGTTCTGACCTTCGCGACGGGTGGGGTCGCGACGGCGATGGCAAGCGAAACCGGGGCGATTCCGAACCTCACCGCCGAGAGCGATTTCGTCATCCGGGACACCCTCGCCGAGCTCCATCCGGATGTGTTCCTGTACATGCAGCACCTGGTCACCCTCTCCAACCCGTTCATGGAGGGCCGGGCGGCGGACACCCGAGGCAAGGTCATCGCCGCCGAATACCTCGAGTGGTACTTCAAGCGCATGGGCTACCTGCCCGCCTTTACCAGCCAAACCGTGGACTACGACTCCACCGACTATGAAGAATCGGGCGACAGTTATCAGCAGCCGTTCACGGTCCGGGGCACCCGCGAAGCCACCAAGGCCTTCGCGAGCTTCGTCGCCGGGGATCAGCGCTTCGAGCCGACCGTTGGCGAGCAATTCAACCCGGTCGGGTTTTCCGGCAACGCCGATGGCCGCGGGGAGCTCGTGTTCGTCGGCTATGGCATCGAAGAAGGCCCTGATGGCTACACCTCGTTCCAGGACGGCGACGACCTGACCGGCAAGATCGCTCTGGTCATGCGATTCGAGCCCATGACCAGCCTCGGACGCAGCAAATGGGAAGACGGACGGGGCTGGAGCCGCCACGCTTCGCTCTACAACAAGATCGACGCGATCGCCAAGCGCGGCGCCGCTGGTGTCGTGCTGGTGAACCCCCCCGGTGCGGACGATCCGCGGGTCGATCAGCTCGGCAATGTGAGCAGCATGAACTTCCCGATCGATCTCGAGATCCCCGCCATCATGGTGACGCCGACCGAGGCCGACCGCATCGTTCGCGCGTTCGACAAGGAGGCCCGCCCGCTGCTGGGACTGCGCAGGATCGCCGACGAGGGCTCGCATGGGCCGATCTCTCTGGGCGGCAGCGTTGAACTCGGGGTGCGGATCGAGGAAATTCCTCAGTGGACCGCCAATGTCGGCGGCATGCTGCCCGGTGCCGGTTCTCTGGCGGATGATTTCGTCATCGTCGGCGCGCACTACGACCATGTTGGCTACGGAAACTTCGGCTCCCGGGCCGGAGCCGCCGGACGAGGCGTTCTGCACGCCGGTGCCGATGACAACGCCTCCGGCACCGCGGCCCTCATGGTCTCGGCTCAGCATCTGGCCGACCGATACGCCGCCATCGCGGCCGAAGATGAAGCAAACGGGACGGAAACCCCGCGTCGCTCGATCATCTTCGTCGCCTTCGGCGCTGAGGAGATGGGTCTGCTCGGCGCTGCTCACATGGCTCAGCACCTGGGTCTGGAAGTCGACAAGGTCGCTGGCATGGTGAACCTCGACATGGTCGGGCGCCTCCGCAATTCCGAACTCGAAGCCTACGGCGTTGGCACCAGCGAGTCTTGGGAAGGCATCATCAACGCCGCCAACGACGGCCCCAACCTGAACATCAACATGATCTCCGCCCCCGGAGGCCGGTCCGACCACGCGGCCTTCGCCCGGCGCAGGATCCCCTCGGTTCACTTCTTCACCGGCCTGCACGACGACTACCACGCCCCCGCGGACACCGCCGATCAGATCAACATGGTCGGCGCGGTCCGGATCGCGCATCTGGCGACTCGCATCGTCGAAGATGTCGCTATGCGCGAGAGCAACCTGCTCTGGGACGACCAGCCCCGCGAGATGGGTGCCGGCTCGTTGAACCCGCGCCCGCGCCGTGAGCGGCAGCCCGAGCCCGAGGCCGTGGAGGCTCCCGCGGAGGCCCCGCAGGCCCCCGCCGCTCGCCCGGAAATGCAGAACCGTGTTCGCTTCGGCATCGCGCCGGGCTCGTACGACGCCGAGCGTCCCGGCGTTCTGGTCGGCGAGGTCTTCGAGGACACCCCGGCCGCGGCGGCCGGCGTGAAGCCCGGCGATCTGATCGTGACCTGGGAGGGCGAAGACATCGCCGATGTCCGCGCCTGGTTCACGAAATTCTCGACCCACCAGCCCGGAGAAACGGTCACCTTTCAGGTGAAGCGCGGCGAGGAAACGCTGACGCTCAAGGCCCTGCTCACCGCGCGAGGCGACACCGACTGATCACGCGCCGCAGTACACATCGCCCTCTGGGGTATCGTGATGGGGTTGAGACGGGCCTGGAGGCCCGTTTTCGTTTTTGCATGTACAGAATCGCGAGGAAAACCAACCCTCAAATCAGGGCTTGGGGTTCTCCGGCTTCTTGCTCAGCTGGCGGCGCCGGGCCTTGGCCCGGGCGAGGGCGAGGCCCTGCAGGTCGGCGACGGTGTCGAGTTCATCAAGGATTTCCGCGCCCAGCAGGGTTTCCATGACGTCCTCGAGCGTGACGAGGCCTTCGACCGAGCCGTGCTCATCGACGACGAGCACGAGGTGCTCCTCGCGGGTGATGAGTTCTTCGAGCAGCGGGGCGAGGCGCTGGGTTTCGGGGATGTAGCGGATGGGCTTGGCCATGTCGCCGAGTTTGGTTTCACCCCGGTTGGACAGGCATGCCTCGTGGATGTCGGTGCGCAGGACCATACCGACGAAGTGATCCGCGCTCGACACCACCGGGATGCGCGAGTGCGTCAGGCGCGGGTGGTCCTTGACGACCTCTCCCGCGGTCATGTCGGCTTGCAGCCAGAACATCTCGGTGCGCGGCGTGAGCACATCGCGGGTGCGGACATCGTCGAGCTTGAGGGCGTTGGTGATGAGCTCATAGCCGCGCTTGTGGATCCCGCCGGTCTCGCGTCCCATCTCGGCGGTCATCATGAGGTCGTCGCGGGTGACGGTGGTGATGCCCGAGCCGCCCAGCAGCTTGGGGATGCCCTGGAGCAGCAGCACGACCGGCAGCAGCGCTTTGACGAGCAGGTTCATCGGCAGCGCAACGATCGGCGCGAGCGGGCGCCAGTACCGCGCACCCAGGGTCTTGGGGATGATCTCGGAGAAGATGAGGATCGCCAGCGTGAGCACGCCCGAGGCGACGGTGACCCAGAGCTGCTCGCTGTCCGTGGCATCGGCGTTGCGGGCGAGTCGTCCGGCCTCGTTGCCGACCCCGGCCGCGCCGAACATGTTGGCAACGGTGTTCATCGTGAGGATCGCGATGAGCGGGCGATCGACGCGATCGCGCAGCTTCCAGAGGATCTCGCCGCTGCGCCGACCCGAGCGCCTCAAGGACTCGATGTGGGTGGGCGATACCGACAGCAGCGTCGCCTCGAACAGCGAGCAGCAGAACGAGATCAGCAGGGCGAACAGGAAATACCCAACGAGCGTGGCGGAGATCATGGCAATCCTTGCGCGGCGTGCGCGATTGGATCATACACAAAGCACGCCGCAACTCATCGAATCGCCATCTCCGCCGCCCGTCTGCCGCTGGCCATCGCCCCGTTGAGGGAAGTGTCGGCCAGATGGTCGCCGCAGACGATGATGCCCGAATCGGTGGTGAATTCACGCTCGTGGGGCGTGAGCGTGCCGGGCAACTGGCGAGGGAGGGCGCAGTCGATCCGGTCCACACGCAGCAGTCGCCAGGATCGGACCGTGTCCCCGAACCACTCGGCGAGCTGGTCGCGGCAGAGGGCGTCGAGGTCGGCATCGGACTCGCTGCGCATGCCGACGATGTTCGCAGCGATCAGGGCCTTGCCGTCTGGCGCGTAGGCCGGCGCGGTGTTCGACATCACCGCCAGATGGTTGACCGGCCCGGTGCCGTCGCCGTCGAGCGCGAGGATGGCTTTGTCGATGGGTGGGGCGTCGGCGGCGTAGTGCATCGTGATGGTGCTGTTCCACTCGCGATACGGGACGGCGCCCTCGCCCAAGAGCGTGCGGGCGGTGTCGGGGTCCGTCGCGATGATCGGGCGACCCGTCACGCGCTCGCCGGACTCGAGCGTGATGCCGGAGCCATCGACCGAGGCGACGGGCGTGCGGAGGCGGATGCTGCCCTCGGGCAGTTGCGACGCGAGCTGATCCGGGATGGCCTGCATGCCGCGGGCCGGAACGGTGGCGTGGCCTTTGGCGAACATTTTGAAGCAGAACTCGAACATGCGGCTGGAGGTGGTGAGGTCGCGATCGAAAAACACGCCACCGAAGAAGGGGCGGAAGAAGCGGTCGATGGCGGCATCAGACAGCTTCGCCTCGCGCAGCAGGTTGAGCGTGGCGCACTCGGGGCGCTGCCAGATGTCGTCGAGCGATGAGCCGATGATCTTGAGGCCCATCGCCGCGAGGCGGGGCTTGTCAGCCAGCGTCGAGACGGGGCTGAGAAAGCCCTTGGCGGCTTCGATGGGGTGGCGCCAGGGGTCGGCGATGGTATGGAAGTCGCCGTCAAAGCGAACCATCGCACCGGCGTAGAACGGTTTAAGGTCGAGCGCGTCGTAGTCGAGCAGGTCCCGGCACTCGGGGTAGGCATCGAGCAGCACCTGGAAGCCGCGATCGAGGCGGTAGCCGTCAACAATGTCGGTGCGGACGCGCCCGCCGACGGCGTCGGCGCTGTCGAAAAGCAGTGAGCGGTGTCCGGCGCGGGTGAGGTGGACCGCGCAGGACAGCCCGGCGATACCAGCGCCGACGATGAGATAGAGGTTTGAGTTCTGCTCAGCCATGGTCGGATTGGAGCATGCTCGGGAGCGTGTCGCCAGTGCTTCGGGAATCAGGCGCTGGCGAGTTCGCAGTAGTCGGGCCGATCGGCGGCGGTTTTGTGTCGGAAGGCGCGTTTGATGGTGCCGTCCTTGAGCAGGAACACACCGGGCATCTGGAAGCCGTCGCCGACGAGTTTGCCGACCATATGCAAGCCGAAGACGGTGGCGATGAAGCCGCGCCACCAGACCTTGAGGCCGAAGAGTTCGCCCAGCGAGCCGCGCCGGAGTTCGAAGGCCTTGTAGAGGTGCTGGTCGGGATCGGCGATGCGGGGCAGATCGCCCGCGCCGTACTTCGCGAAGAACCGCTCGGCGACTTCGGGCTTCTCGTGGCCGGCCTTGTCGCGCTCGGGCATATAGACGAAGCAGATGCGCGTGCCGTCGGCTTCGATCTGCTCTCGTTTCTTGGCGATGTCGGCCACGGCCTCGCGGCAGAAGGTGCAGCCGAGATGGCGCAGGAAGACCACGAGCACGGGGGCCTGCTGCGAGAGTTCGAGCAGGGTCTGGCCCTGGTTCGTGGTCGCGCTGCGGATCGAGCGATCGAAGTCGGGGGGTGGGGAGTCGGTCATGAGCGAGTGCCGTCCCATCGGTTGGCTCGCCATGCGGCGAGAAGAATCAGGGTGAACGGTATCCACCAGAGCAGGTCGTTGGTGAGGATGGTGAACCCGAAACTGGCGGGGAAGATGCCCTTGATGAACACCGCATCCACGAAGCCGATTGGCCCGAGGATCTTGCCGAGCAGCCCGGCGGCGACGACCGGCCAATGGCGGATCGGGTCCCGAGCAGCGGCGGCGTAGGCGAGGCCGTACACCCCGACGATCATCCCGACGCACTGCCAGATCGGAATCAACAGCGAATAAGAGGCCTCGTCGGCCATGGTCAGGGTGTCGATGCCCAGGACCCGGAAGGTCCAGGCGGGAGCCAGAACGACGATTCCGCCCCAGACGATGTTGTAGAGCGCGGCCGCCCAGAGCCAGATGGACATCCAGCGGGGAGCGTGACGGGTGGGCGAAGAGCTAGGCATGGGACAGGATTATGGCAGCCCGGGAGAAACGGACGAGCGATTCGCTCAGAAACAAGGGAAAACGGCAGCGAAGACCGGTTCGAAGGGCAAAAACGAAAACGCGACCCGATCGGGTCGCGTTCGTAAGCTGGGGATCTGAGATTTGAACTCAGACTAACTGAACCAGAATCAGCCGTGCTACCGTTACACCAATCCCCAGTGTGGGCGTGGAATTCTGGCCTAAGGGCCAAATTCACGGGAGTGAGTGTACCCACGCAGCGTGCGTGTGGGCAAGACCGATCGGCCGGATTCACCGACATCCGACAGAGAATCGAGTGCTCAGAAGCGGGGCGAGGGGTTGAAATCGCCTCGGAATCCCTCGGGGCGCGGGCGCATGGGGCGAGCTCGGCCCGGTCGTGCCTGCTCGGGGCTGTCAGGAGCGGCCTGGCGGGGAGATTCGTCGGTGTTGAGGCGACGCTGGCGGGCATCGGTGATCGACCGGTCCAGCTTCCGGAGGATGTTCTTGACCTGATCGAAGGCTTCGGGTGAGGTGCCCATGTCGAGTTCTTCCTTGAATGAAGGGATAATCGCCCGCTCAGTGGGCGAGAATGGTTGACAGAGGGGCTATCGGGTGCGCAAGAGGTGCGCCAAATCCCATAACTGGGAAGGGGCGTAGTTGGCCACGCAGAAGTATGGGTTATGCCGATTGGCGAGGATATGCCTGCGGGGTACACTCGCAGTTCAGGTTGAACGCTTTACTGATCGCTCCACGCCGCCCTCAACCCGAGCGGCTGGAAAGGGCTCCCCATGCGATGGGTCATTCTGGCTCTGATCTCGGTGTGGATGCTGCTCAGCGTGGTGGCGTACACCGTCGTTTTGCCCAGCGAAGCCGAGGACATCGAGGTCATCGCCTCCTACTTCGAGGTTGACCGCGAAGCGCAACCCGAACTTCAGGCTTTCCTTGATGGTTTCCGCGCCTTCGTCGGCGATCGCGCGGGTGTCGAAGCCCCACCTGATCTGAGCGCGATCTTCACCCTTGAGGCATCGCAGCGGGATCGCCTCATCGATCTGTTCCGTGAGTACCACGCCACCAACCGCCCCGAGGGCACCCCGGCGCTCGACGCCGTGCCGACGCTTGTCTGGTCCACCGACGACAACCCCGCCCGTCGCACGCAGGCGGCGCTGTTCCGCGCGTGGTACCTGCGGACCTACAACCAGCCGATCGACATCGTGACCGACCCGGCCAACCGCGACATCACCAAGGTGGTCATCCAGTGCGTCGCCGGTAAGGGGCCCGACATCATCGAGAGTTACGGCCCCTCTCAACTCCAACAGATGGTCGACGCCGGCGTGGCGCTCGATGTCACCGACGCGGCCCAGCGCGACGGTTTCGGCATCGAGCGGGCGTTCGAAGCCGCGTGGCCTTCCATGGCGGTCGAGCAGGCCGACGGCACATGGACCCAGTACGCCTTTCCTTGCAATGTCGGCTACACGGTCCTCTTCTACCATCGCGACCTGTTCGAGCAGGCGGGCGTTGAAGCGCCGAGCGGCCCGTGGTCCATCGACGAGGCCACCCGCAAGGCCAAGGCCCTCATCGAGAACGCACGCGACCGTGGCATCGAGCGCCGCGTCGGCATCATGAACCTCGGTGCATGGGACATGGCCCTCGCCGCCGGCGGGCGATTCCTGAACGAGGACGGCACGGCGTCCGTCTACAACTCGCCGGAAACCATCGCCGGCCTCACGGCCTTTCAGAACATGATGTATGTGGACCGCGTCTCACCCACGCCGGCCGAAGCAGCGTCGATGGCCACCGCCGGCGGTGCAAACATGAACACCACGGCCGAGACGGCTTCGGCCTCCTCGCTGTTCGCCGACAAGGTCGCCTCGATGTATGTGGGCGGACGCTGGGAATACGCGTCGATGGCCCGGCGCAACTTCGAGCAGGTCATTCGACCAGCAGCCCAGCGCCTGTCCGATGCCAATGCCCTCGATCAACGGACCAAAGGTCTGGTCGATGAGGCTATAACAATTCTTGATCGCGATATTTTGAACCCGCTCTCCGATGCACAGTACGACGCGCTCGTCGGCACGCTGAACGATACCGATCGGGCCCGGCTGCTGCAGGTGGGCGTCGCGCACGTGCCGAGCGTGACCGGCACGCCGTTCTACATGGCGGGCGCACGGGTCGCGGTGGTGAATCGCTCGTCGCCGCTCAGCGAGCAGGCGGTGCGGTTCCTCCGCTTCCTCGGGAGCGAGGCCTACAACGAGCAGATCAACGGCGCGTTCGACTCCATCTGCGGCGTGCCGGCGTATTGCCTCGACGAGGACGGCATCTCCGGCCCGCCGCGAGCCTTGCCGGGGCTGGAGCAGATGGACTCGCCGGTGTTCGTCGAGGCGATGCTGAACTACGCCCAGCCCGAACAGCTCTCGGACTTCATCGGCCCGGGCAGACTCGGCGCACTCGCCGGACCGGTCGTCGAGAAGCTCGAGAAGCGGGACATCGGTCCGGCCGAGGCGGCCCGCGTCATCGAGAAGCGGATCAACATGCAGATCGCCGCCAATCTCCGGCGCGATGCGGCGCTCCGCGAGCGCTGGGAGGCGATGGTGGGCGTCGAGTTCGATCCTGACCCGTCCGTCCCGCTGCGCCAGCAGGTCGAGCGGGCGAACCAGCTGAGCATGGCCGGGGGCGCGTCATGATCGGCAGCGGACGCAAACGGCTGCTGATCGCGCTGGCGTTCCTGCTGCCGAACCTGATTGGTTTTTTGCTCTTCACCGCCGGACCGGTGGTGTTCTCGCTGTACATGTCGCTGACCGACTGGCAGCTCACGAAGCACAACCAGTACTCGACCGAGAGCGTGAAGTTCATCGGCTTCGAGAACTACGCCCGCCTGCTGTGGGGCGATGAGTCGCATTTGTTCTGGGACTACTTCTACAACACCGTCTTCCTGATGATCGCGATACCGGTGTCGATCGCTGGTTCGCTGCTCTTGGCGGTGTGGATCAACTCGAAAGCGACGCCCCAGAAGCCGAAGTCCAAGTTCAAGTGGGGCATGATCGGCCTTGCGTGCACCGCCGGCGCCTGCCTCGGTGCGTGGGTGCTCGCAGCACCGTCGGCCGCCCAGGATGTGATGAGCACCCGCTCGGGCATGACCGATCTCACAGAGTTCCAGGTGCAGGCGATGCAGCGCAACGGCCTCGTGCTCTTCGTCGGGATCGTCGGGGCGGTCATCACCGCCGGGCTGTTCATCGGGCAGATGTTCTTCCGTGCCGCCTTCTACCTGCCCACGCTGCTCGCCGGCGTGGCGATGTTCCTGCTCTGGAAGACGCTCTACCGCCCGCGCGGCGGCCTGATCAATTCCGTGCTCGACCCGATCCTTGGTGGCATCGAACGCCTCGTCGTCAACACGCCCGCGTTCCTCTGGTACGCCCTCGGCATCCTGCTCGCCCTCGCGACCGTCGCATTCATCGGCAAGTCGATGATCACGGGCCTGTCGCGCTACAAGGCCAAGGAGACCGGCGGATTCGCACTGTTCGGCCGAGCCTTCATCCTCGCGACCGTCGGCGTGTCCGCGATGGGCATCAGTCTGGTGCTCGTCCAGTTGCCCGAGAAGTCGCTGCTGCCTTCCGGTTACGAGGACTTCGACCGCGCGACCATCCTCGCGATCGGCGACGAGCTCAAGTCCATCGAAGGCGTGGATGAAGCTGAGGTCGACCTCATCGTGAACGCCCTCGGCGACGGTGCGTCCCGCGACGATACCCTCAGCGCGCTGTTGTCTGATCCGGTGCTCCAGATGAACCGGGCCCAGGTCGCCGCGGCGGTCGATCAGCGCTCGGTCCGCGTCCGCGATGGCCTGACCGCCGGGCACGAGACCGAGCGTGGCGGCCTGCAGCCGCCGGACTGGCTGCTCTCCTCGCGCTGGGCCAAACCCGCCCTGGTGATCATGGGCATCTGGCTCGCCATCGGCGGTGGCAACATGCTGCTGTACCTCGCGGGTCTCTCCAACATCCCGCAGTCGCTGTATGAGGCGGCCGCGATCGACGGGGCGACGGGCTGGCAGCGGTTCATCAATGTGACCTGGCCCCAACTCGCGCCGACCACCTTCTTCATCGTGATCATGTCCACCATCGGCGGCCTGCAGGGCGGTTTCGAGCAGGCCCTTGTCATGACCGAGGGCAAGGCCGACACCATCGTGCTCACCTACTACCTCTACAATCTCGCGTTCACCGACGATTTCCAGCTCGGGCTCGCGTCGGCGGTGGCCTGGGTCATGTTCGCCATGATCTTCGCGATGACCGCTTTCAATTTCCGTTTCGGATCGAGGCTCACCAATGAGTGATCGCAGCCCGATCGAATCGGCGACAGGACCGCTCGCGAAGCTGGCCCGCCCGCTCACGTTCGTGGCACTCGTGCTGCTCGGTATCTCCTTCGTGGTGCCGTTCGTGTGGCAGGTGCTCATCTCGCTGTCGGACCAAAGCGAGGTGGACCGGCTCACCGAGACCGGATTCCCGAGCCAGATCTCGTTCAAAGCGTACGTCCGGGTGTTCGACCAGGTCCCGTTCGCCAAGTACTTCTTCAACTCGTTCTTCGTCGCCGGCTGGGTCACGCTGCTGCAGGTCATCACCTGCTCGATGGCGGCCTACGCCTTCAGCCGCATCCAGTGGCCGGGGCGCGACAAGGTCTTCCTGCTCTATCTCGGCACGCTGATGGTCCCGGGCGTCGTGCTCATGGTGCCGAACTTCGTCGTCATCCTTGGGCTGGGCATGTTCGACGACTACACCGGCCTGATCATCCCCGCGGCGTTCAGCGCCTACGGCACCTTCCTGCTCCGCCAGTTCATGCTGACCATCCCGAGTTCGCTGGACGAAGCCGCCGCCATCGACGGCGCTGGGCACTGGCGGATCTTTACGCAGGTCATCCTGCCGCTGGCGCGCCCGGGCCTGATCGTGCTGGCGATCTTCGCCTTCCTGTTCAACTACAACAGCTTCTTCTGGCCGCTGATCCTCACGCAGAGCGAGAATCTCCGAGTGCTCCCGGTCGGTCTGCTCCAGTTCAACACGACCTACGGCAGCGATGTGCCAGCCATCATGGCGGCGGCGCTGATGGCCATGGTCCCCCCGATTATCCTGTTCCTCCTGCTTCAGAAGTACCTCGTGAAGGGCATCCAGCTCGGCGCGGTGAAGGGTTGACGGTGACATGGCTCAGGTAACGCTCCGCGATGTGAAGAAGGTGTACGACGGCAAGGTCGTCGCGGTGCGCGATGTGAACCTCACCATCGGCGACGGCGAGTTCCTCGTCCTCGTCGGGCCGTCCGGCTGCGGCAAGTCGACGACCCTGCGCATGATCGCCGGTCTCGAAGCCATCACCGAGGGCACCATCTCGATCGGTGAGCGCGTGGTCAACGATGTGCACCCGAAGGACCGCGACATCGCGATGGTCTTCCAGAACTACGCGCTCTACCCGCACATGAGCGTCGAGAAGAACATGGCCTTCGGCCTGCAGCTCCGCAAACTGCCGCGCGATGAGATCAAGCGCCGCGTCACCGAGACCGCCGGGCTGCTCGGCATCGGCGAACTGCTGCAGCGCCGTCCCAAGCAGCTCTCGGGCGGCCAGCGCCAGCGCGTGGCGCTCGGTCGCGCCATCGTCCGCGACGCCTCGGTCTTCCTCTTCGACGAGCCGCTTTCGAACCTTGATGCGAAACTGCGCGTGACCACACGCACCGAGATCAAGAAGCTGCACAAGCGCCTCAAGACGACGACGGTGTATGTGACCCACGACCAGGAAGAAGCCATGACGCTCGGGGACCGCATCGTCGTGATGAGCGCGGGGCGAGGCGTCGGCGTGATCGAGCAGGTGGACACGCCGCTGAATGTCTACCGCTACCCCAAGAACCGGTTCGTCGGGGCGTTCCTCGGGCGAACCCCGATGAACTTCTTCGACGGGCGTCTGGAAGAAGACGAGGGTGAGATCTGGTTCGTCTGCGGATCCCCCGACGCCCCTTCGATCCGCCTGGCCATGCTCCCGTCGCAGGCGGATCGCCTCCGGGACCGCGTCGGCGAGTCGGTCACGCTGGGCCTGCGTCCCAGTTCGCTCTCCGAGCACCCGATGGGCAAGGAGACCGACGCCCACAGCACGATCGAGGCCGAGATCATGGTGGTCGAGCCGCTCGGCAAGAACATCGATGTGTCGTGTGAACTGCGGGGTGGCGAGCCGATGCTCGCGCGGATCGATGCGAGGCACGACTTCCCCACCAGCGGTTCCATGCGGTTCTTCGTGGATATGGAGCATGTCCACCTGTTCGAGCCGGGCGAGTTCGGGGCGAGCCTGCTCTATCCCGGCGGAGCCCCGCAGATCGCTGCCGCGCACGAGGCGGGCGCCTGACCGATGGCCCGTTTGCGGATCGCGTTTCTGGGAGATGTCATCGGTGAGCCCGGGCGCCGCGCGTTCGCGCACGCCTCTGGCGTTCTGCGCCGTGACCGCGGCGCGCATGTGGTCATCGTCAACGGCGAGAATGCGCGCCACGGACGCGGCCTGCACCCCGAGGGATACGACGAACTCATCCGCGCCGGTGCAGACGCCATCACGCTCGGCGACCATGCACTCGACGACGATCGGATCTCCGCCTACCTCAACCGGGCCGATGCCCCGGTGGCCTGCCCGGTCAACTTCCCTTTGCGATCCGACAAAGCCAAACGCTGGAACCGGATCGTTCCAAAGGTTGCCGGCGCCGACACCCTGCCGACCCTGTACACCGTCACGGTGCTGGGGCGCGTGTACATGAAGCAGGACAACGGCAACCCGTTCGATCATGTCGATGAAGCGATCCGCACGATCACCGGGGCCGACCCGGAAGCGCTGGTGATCGTCGAGATCCACGCCGAGGTCACCAGCGAGAAGATGGGCATGGCCCACCACTGTGCGAAGTCGTGGTCGGGCACGGTGGTGGGGGTGGTCGGCACCCACACGCATGTGCAGACCAACGACGCCAGACTTGTCGCGACCGGAGATGGTGGGTATTCCGCTCGGCAACTCGGCGCAATCAGCGACCTGGGCATGACCGGCGGGCACGGCTCGGTGATCGGTTTCGACCCCGACGAATCGCTGCAACGACTGAAGACGCAGACGGGCGGGAAGTTGTCTCCATCGGACAAGGACATCGCCGCGAGCGGGGCCATGCTCGTCGTGGACACGACCGAGCGTTCGGCGGTGTCCATGGAGGCCCTGCGCATCCCTTTGGATCGCTGAACGGCCAGCCCTGATAATCTGCGGGGTTTGTGCGTCATAGGTCGGGTTTTATCGGGTATCCGGTGCTCCCCGGGCTCTCTTGTCGGACGCGCTTTCGCCGGCAAGGGCAGGTACAATGGTGACCTGCTACACATCGCGTGGCCCGCCGGACATCCTGCCGGCATGGTTGCGCCCAGTCGAGAACCATGAGCGCGAGCCGCGCAGAACGAAACACGAGATGAGCACCAGTACCCAAACCCCGGTCATCGACCGCCCGCAGGCGGCCAACCTCGCGATCAACGGCGGACAGAAGATCGCTGAAACCAATGTCGGCATGATCGCCGTCAAGCTGTCCGAGGCCGAGATCGAGGCGGCGGTCGGGGTGATGCGTTCGGGCATGCTCGCCGCCGGCAAGCATGTCGCCGAGTTCGAGGAGAAGTTCGCGCGGATGACCGGTGCGAAGCACGCCTTGGCGTGTGCCAACGGCACCTGCGCACTCCAACTCGCGTACGGCGTGACGATCGAGCCGGGCGATGAGGTGCTCTGCCCTTCGTGGACCTATGTCGCCACCGCCTCCATGCTGGTCGCGGCGGGCGCGAAGATCGTCTGGGTTGACGCCGATCCGGCGACCTACACCATCGATGTCGAAGACCTCCGCAGCAAGGTCACCGAGAACACCGCCGCGATCGCATGCACGCACATCTACGGCAACCCGGTCAACATCGGCGCGGTCGAGGCCATCGCCGCCGAGCACGGGCTCAGCGTGATCTACGACGCCGCCCAGTCGCACATGGCCACCTACGACGGCAAGGGCATCGGTGCCTTCGGCGACTGCGTCACCTACTCGTTCTACGCGACCAAGAACATGACCACCGGTGAGGGTGGCATGGTCACCACCAACGACGACGACCTCGCCGCCCGGATCCGTCTGCTCCGCAGCCACGGCGAAACCGCCAAGTACGAGCACTCGTACATCGGCTTCAACTACCGCATGACCGACCTCGAGGGCGCGATCGGCAGCCTCCAGATGGACATGGCCGACGAGATCACCACCCGCCGTCGCGAAAACGCCGCGGCCCATACCGCCGCCCTCGCTTCGATCGATGGCCTCCACGCCCCGACCGAGACCGACAAGGCGACTCACGTTTACCACCTCTATCCGGTTCGCATCGACCCGGCGAAGTTCATCACCCCCGAAGACGGATCGAACATTCGCGACCTGTTCTGCAAAGCCCTCAACGCCGAGGGAATCGGCACCGCCATCCACTACCCCCGCAGCCTGACCCGCCAGCCGGTGTTCAATCTCCCGGGCGTGGACCACCGTCCCGTCGCCGATTCGCTGGCCGATCTGCTGTTCTGCGTGCCGGTGCACCAGCACCTCACCGAGCAGCAGGTGGCCCAGGTCGGGCAGGCCCTGAAGAAAGTGGCCGACGCCCTGCGTCGCTGATCGCTCGCGCAGCGGATAGAGTGCTCGCATGGGCGCCTCGATCCGCAACCGAATTCTTCTCGTTCTCACCATCGCCGCGGCCTTGTGCCGCGGCGATGTCGTTTGTGCACAGATCTCCCTCGACGATCTCACGGGCCAGAACAGCAGCCAACAGACGCCAGCGGATGAGCAGTTGAGCGTCCCGGATCGGATCGAGCGGGTGCAGGCCGCGATTCCCCGTATCCAGTCCGAACTGGAGCAGACCCGTGCGGTCTACGAAGCCGAACGCTCATCGGAATCACCCGTCGCCCTCGAGGAACTCACGGAGAGCGTCAGCCAGCTTCGGCAGCTGCTCTTCCTGCATGAACAGCTCATCACCGAATACCAGCAGTTGCAGGAGATGCAGCAATTCAGCGAGAGCGCCCTGGACCAGTTGAACGCAGCCAGGGCCGGTCGGTACGAGCAGCTTCCCCCGTACGATTTTGAAGACCTCGATCAGCTGCTGTCCGATCAGATCGCGATGCGCGCGATCCAGGATCGTGCCGAATCGGATCGCGCTCGGGCGCAGACAGGACTGCAGCGGGCCCAGAACCGCCTCGAAGAATTGGAAGCCCAGCGTCGTTCTGTGACGGCACTCGCCACGGACCAAGACGATGCGAGCACGCGCACAAGCCTCTCCAGAAGGCGCGAGTTGGCGCTGATTGCTGAGCGTGTAGGAGATATCACGGTCGAACTGCGGAACGCGGAACTCGACCACGCCGCAGCGCAGGCAGAGTTCGCTGAGCGTCGGCTGGAGACCATCGATCGGACGATCGACTACATCGAGCCGCGCGTGCGGTTCACCGAAGATGATCTCGACCGGAATCTCGCCGAAGTCGCCAGCCTTCAGGACCGACTTTCCCAGACATTCGAACAGGTTCAGGAGCAGGCAGCGAATGTCAGCCGCCAGATCGAGCAGTGGAAAGCACAGGACGAGCAGGAGGCCCCTTCGATCGAGCGAAGGATCGCGATCGCCACAGAACTGCTTCTTGTTCTGCGCGCTCGCAGCGAAGTCACCGGCGACCGCCGATCGAGAATGATCGAGTTCCGAGAAGGCTGGCTCGATCGCTACCGGCTGGAAACCGAAGGGATCGGAGGCCAGGAAGTCGGCGAGCTCAAGGATCAGGTCAGCACGCTGCTCGAAGGACTCGATTCGCAGCAGATCGCCTTCAGCGATCGTTCGCGATTCCTTCGTACCCGTCTGATCGCGATCCAAAGCGAAGCCGAAGCCGCCACGGAAACGACCGCGCAGCTCATCACCGAGCGAGCGGAGGCGTACCGCCTACTGGCGGCCGACATCGATGAGGCTCTGGATGGCCTCGAACGAACCCGCCAGCTGTACCTCAAAATCCAGGACTCATTGGCCGAGGAAAGCAGTCTGTCCATCTGGGAACGCATCGCGATCGCGTGGTCCTATGTCACCAGAGTCTGGACCTACGAGATCATCAAGATCGATGATTCCAACGCGCTGACCGTTGGCAAGCTGATCATCGGTCTCGCGCTGCTCGCGCTGGCTTTCAACCTCTCCCGATGGCTTGCAGGCCTGCTCAGCACTCGGGTGATGCCGCGGTTCGGGCTGCACGCGCACGCCGTGTCCGCATTCAAAGCCATCACGTTCTATGTCCTGCTTCTGACCTTCGCGCTGATGGCCCTGCGCATCATCAATGTGCCGCTGACGGTCTTCGCCGTGCTCGGCGGTGCGGTGGCCATCGGGATCGGCTTCGGTTCGCAGACCATCGCCAGCAACTTCATCTCGGGGCTGATCCTGCTCGCCGAGCGCCCGGTGCGTGTCGGTGATTTCATCGATGTCGGCGGCGTCGTCGGCACCGTCCAGCAGATCGGGGCCCGCTCGACGCGCATCAAGACCCCGACCAACATCGAGATGATCCTGCCCAACTCCACCCTGCTCGACAACAACCTCATCAACTGGACACTCACAGACCAGACGGTCTGGCTCACGGTCGATGTGGGCATCGCCTACGGTTCGAACACCCGCGAGGCCACGAAACTGCTGATGAAGGCCGCGGAGGAGCACGGGCGCGTGCTCAAAACCCCCGGTCCCAGCGTTCGCTTCGACAGCTTCGGTGACAACTCGCTGAACTTCAAACTGTTCTTCGCGATCAACCTGAACGCGCCGGGTGACCGGCTGCTGATCCCTAGCGACCTGCGATACCGGATCGACAGCCTGTTCCGCGACGCGAACATCGTCATCGCGTTCCCCCAGCGTGATGTGCACTTGGACACGCTCAGCCCGCTCAAGGTCGAGTTCAGCCGGGCCAGGCGCGAACCCGAAAACCCCGTCAGCCCCGAAGATCAGGCCGAAACACCGCCCGGTTCCTGAAGCTCAGACGCCCCGGACTTCGACCTCGAGCAGCGAGGCATCGCGTCGACTGCGCACCACGGTGTCGGTCAAGGCCGCAGGAAGGAGCACGGTCGTGCCGGCCGGCAATAGCATCGGCGCAAACGAGTGCGAATCCGATGCGATCTCGACACCGCCCCCCGTCACCACAACCACGCCGGGCCTCGAATCGTCGGTGTGCAGAGCGCGCTTCTCCGCGCCGTTCAACCGATGCTCCGTGATTTTGTAGTGCGCGTTCTCGGTCAGGACCCGCGAACCGGATTCTGGCATCGGTCCCGACTCATCCCCTCGGCACGGAGCGTACTCGATGCACTCCACCGCCTGCTGCACATGCAGCGTCCGCCCGGTGCGCCCCCAGTCGTAGACCCGGAAGGTTGTGTCGCTGGGCACCTGGATTTCCGCGATCACGATCCCTGCGCCCAGCGCATGGCAGGTGCCGCTCGGCAGATGGTGGAACGAACCGACGCGAGCATCGACCGCGAGCATGGCGTTCTCCAGCGTCGCGTCAGCGATCGCCTGCGCAAACCGGTCGGCGTCGTACCCCTCGCGCACACCCTTGTAAATCTTCGCACCGGGCTCAGCGCTCAGGATGTACCACGATTCGGTCTTGAGATGCGCGTCCGGATTAGCCGCGGCGTACTCGGCAGACGGATGAACCTGCACCGACAGGTTCTCTCTCGCATCAAGAAACTTCACCAGCAGCGGGAAACCTCCCTCGGGGCTCGGGCGCACTGAGCCCATCAGGTTCGCGCCCATCGCGCGCATCGCATCGCGGATCGTCATGCCCCGCATCTCACCGTTCACGATCAGGGACTGGGCCCGATCGCCGCCCCCGCCATCGGCGCTGGTGGCATCGAGATCGACAAGCTCCCAGGACTCGCCCACGCAGCGGGTCTCGTCATCGCCGAGATCCTTGCCGAGCGAGCGAAGCGATTGGCCGCCCCAGACCTTGTCCTTGAGGATGGGTTGAAAGATGAGTGGGTAGGGTTTCATGCGTCGAATCTCATCGGGAGATTGGAGGGGCTCGTGCACCGCGTGGGCGCTTTCCAAGGTCGGCCCGATCCAATTCAATCAGTCGGGTCGGATTCTCGGACGGTCTGCTCCACCCGTTCTCCGATGGCCAGGCCTTTCTGCAGGCAGTCGGTCAGTGTGGCGAGAAGAAGCCACAGGGTACGCCCGTCGAGCAGGTGTACATTCGAAAAGCCGCGGGAAATATTGCTTTCGCTCACCGGTCGGTCGGCATCCAGGAAGAGCCCTTCGGCGTCCAGTCGTGCCGTTCGGCTCCAGCCGGATTTGCGTGTCGGGCCCTGGAGTTGCCACACGGTCTGCTTCAGATCGCAGACCGACCACGGGCCACCGGTTTGCAGGGACCGGAGGGTCTGCAGTCGCTCTTTGAACACCGCCGCACGCTCGAAGTCGAGTTTCTCCGCCGACGCACTCATCTGATGTTCGCAGGTGGCGATCTCGTCTGAAACCGCACCACCGACGAACCCGCTCGCTGAGGCAAACCGAGCCCGGTACGACTCGATCGGTTCGCTCCCATCGCACGGTGCAGGGCACTTGCCCATCTGCTTGTAAACGCACGCGATCGCGTTCGGCGTTTGCGCCAGAAGGTGGTCGTACCGGCAGAGATCAAACAGATCGATGATCAGTTCGATCCAGCGCTTGGCGCGTTTGGAGTTCGCGAACGGCCCGATGACCCGCTCGTGCCGAGTGATGTTCGCGGTGCCGCTCCAGAGTTCGGCCCACTCCACGCTGCGGAAGAGGGGAAGGCGGGCGGTCGGATCGCAGACCACCACGCACATGCTCAGCCGCGCCCCGGTGGCCCGAGCGAGCCGTTCATCGAGCGACGCCTCACACCACGCCCCGACCAACTCGGCGAGCAACGTGTGTCCGGTCGGAATGACGCTCACTCGGCGCGAAACCGCCCGGTAGTCGAGTCTGGGTGTTGGATCACCTTCATCGGGCTGCAGCCGACGCCGGATAAAGGCACGCGGGTCACCGATGGCCCGGATCAGAATCGGTTTGGCGTTCTCGTCCTCGATCAGCACCACCCCGGCCTCCGTCGGCAGGGCCATCCAGAAGGCGTCGGTTAGCTCGCCTGCACATGGGATATCCAGAGCCACGGTGCGGAGGGCTTCAAGCGGTGGAGGCAGTTGCAGAGCCATGGGCTGTGCCTCGCGCCGGGATCAACTTCCGGCGTTGGTCAGCACAGAGTCTTCGCCCAGAGGGGTACGCTCGACCGTGCCCATCTTGGGGAAAATCATGCCGGTGATGCAGCCGTCAAAGACGATTTCACCGTTCACCAGACCCTGGACCATGGTCACGAAGCGCTTGGGGTTGTACTTCAAACCCTTGCACAGCAGCAGCAGATCATCGCCCGGGGCGACCTGACCACGGAACCGGACCTCTTCGATCCGGGTGAAACCGGCGAAGCAGGTCTGACGGCTGCGCTTGTAATACATCAGCGAGGCCAACTGGGCACCGGCTTCGACCATCAGCACACCGGGCATCAGCGGCATCCCGGGAATGTGCCCGTCTCGCCACCAGGCATCGCTCGGCACATTGTGGATCGCGACGGCGTGATCGCACTCGTCGTCCATCCAGATCAGCCGGTCGAGCATGAAGATGGGGCCGCGATGGGGCAGAAAGCCAGCGATCTCGGCGCGCGACATCTGCTGCGCGCCGAGATCCACGGAATCGATTTCGAAGATGAGTTCGCTGGCCATGTCTGAGGTATCGGGGTGTGTGAAGCCCTCGCGGGCGTCAGGAAAGGTTGGGAATCAGCTGTCGTCGCGGATCGTGAGGATCTTGACCCGGACTTCCTGAGCGGCGTTCTTGATGTCCTGCATCTGCTTGCGGACCCGGGTCCCGGCGGCCTTGTTGCCACCCTCGGCCTTGCGGATGTCTTCCTCGGTCTCGGCTACCAGACGCTTCAAAGCTTCGAATTCTTCCACGGTCGATCTCCGTTCAGTGAGTAAAGGGGCGGTGAGTCAGGGCGGTGAAAGGACGGTGCGATCGTGAGCACGACCCTCACCAACCGCCATATCTTCGGGAAATCAGCGGTCAACGCAAGTATCGGACCGTGTTTTTGGCAAATTACCGCGGATTGCCCGGTTCGCGGCAGGGAAAATCATCCCCGCCGATGACTCCCGACCCGTACCGGATGGCGTTCTTGCCCGCGTTCTTGCTCTCAATCAGCAGTCGATCCGCGGCTTCCAGCAGCTCGCTCGGGGTTCGACCGTCCCAAGGGAAGGTCGCAAGGCCGCCCGAAATCGCCAGCGGGCCGGGGCTCTTCGGGCCAAGCATCGAGAATTCCTCGGTCTGGACCCGCTGCTGAAAACGACGGGCGATGTCGAAGATCGAGGTGGGCTGGCTGCTGCCGGCTTCGCGAGGGCCGTCCGGCTCGTAGAACACCACCGCGAACTCATCTCCCCCGATGCGGCAGACGCGATCCGACGGGCGGATGCAGGTCTTCAGCAGGCGAACCGTCGCGCACAGAATCTCATCACCGACCGCGTGCCCATGCGAGTCGTTGAACCGCTTGAAATCATCGACATCGAACAGAAGCACCGTCACTGGCTGGCGGAGTTTGGCCGCCCTGCTCAGGCACGAATCGAGGTAGCGATCGAAGTACCGCCGATTCCAGGCGCCGGTCAGCGCGTCGGTGAACGCGGCTTCACGCAGTTGCTTCTGCTGCTCCGCGAGCGCCAGCCAGTGGGACAGCCACAGGGCGTGCACCTTGAGCTGAGAGGCCGGCATTGAGGACTCCGGTGCGCACAGGTAGCCGAGCGTATGGCCCCGGTGCGTCACCGCTTCACAGGCCCCCGGCGAGGGCTGCGCCTCCAGAGCCAGCGAGGGGAGACCCGTGCGGTGGCGCAACTGCTCCAAAGCCGCGGCGCGGATGTCGCGCCCGGAAAGGATTGCCCGGACCAGCTTGGCATCGTCGGGCAGTTCGGTCTGCCGAGGACGCGCGGGCTCGGACTGCTCCGGAGCGGTTCCTGAGACGGGCGTGAGCGGAGTCTCGACCGCAGCTTCGCTCACCGGAGCGAGCAGCGAACGACGCAGGCCCTCGAGATCGCAGTCATCCGGTACGACCGCATCGAAAACCATCGTCGGGCTGGCAGGGTTCTTGGAGCCGATCAGAACAACCGCGGCCGCGCCATCCACCTGACGGGCGGCCCGCACAAAGGATTCCACATGCGCATCCGGCAGGCAGCCGTCGCTGAGCAGGATCAGTGATGGATGCGAAGCGTCACCGTCCACCGGCTGGGCGAGTTCTCCGATGGCCTTGAGAGGCGTTCCAGCCCGGACCAGTTCGATCTCGGGGTCACGCCGAAGCAGACGCTCGATCGATGGATGCCCCACGAGAACAACCCGCAGCGGCCCGGAGAAATCCGGGCGAGTCTGCGCGCCGGAAGTGGCGTGGGTGGCAGGACCGGAGTGGCTCATCGGGGGTCACCGCCGCGCCGGGGTTTGGGCTCGTAGATCGGGTCCATGAGCATCTCGAGCTCGTCGGCCGTGAGCAGGCCCGGATCGTCGTCGCTGTCCCGGTTATCGAGGTCCTGGTGATTCACCGCAGCAGTTACGGAAACATCGTCGGGCTCGTCCATGACCAGTCGCAGACTCGGTGCCGCCGACTCCCGTCGCGCCTTGTCGTAAGGCGTCTCGGCTGAACGCAGTTCTTCGCGAACCGCCGCGACCTGTTCGGCTTCCGTGATTTCGCTGGGAAAGTCGTACGCGGCGAGACTCGGTGTCTGGTTCGCGCAGTGTCGCCACACGCGTGCACTCGGGGCGAATATCTGGGCGGCCCGGGCCAGTTCCACACAGCGATCCGCGTGCTGATCGGGTTCCAGCAGGAGCAGGACCGGCGTCGTCCGGTCGTTCGAGTGAACCAGAAGAGCCGCGAGCGCCTCGAAGGTCGTTGGTGCGACGACCAATTCGGCATCGCGGGCTGCGAGTGACCGGGTCAGTTCCTCCGGTGGGGTGCTGCCGTCGGGCGCAAACAGAACGCATCGCAGGGCCAAGCGGGCCGAGCGCGTTCCGTGCACTCTCTGGTCGCGGAGCGTTCCGGTCATACCACTGGCAGTGTACCACCGGCTTCTCGGGAACTCTGCCATGAAGATGCGAAAAACCGCGGAAAGACGCGAATCCAGACGCATCAACCCCGCACAAGAGCAATCACGCGGCTCGCGACATGCCCGGCACCATCGGTTGGCCCGAGCGCCTCAAAGGCGGACCGCATCCGATCTCGGGCGACATCGTCCTGCATCAACTCGAGAATCGTCGCACCCGCCTCAGCCGCGTTGGCCTCGGCGACAATGCGATCGGTGTGGATGATCGCCGCGTCCGCCCGGCCCAGTCGCTCCGCGTTCAGGGCCTGGTGCTGGTCGCGATGGTAGGGGTAGGGCAGCAGCACCGACGGCACTCGCGCAGACCAGATCTCGGCGACCGTGCCCGCGCCGCAACGCGCCACCGCGAGATCGGCGGCACCCCACGCGGAAGCCATGTCGCTCAGGTAGTCCTGGCAATGCGCATCCACCCCCGCCCGGTCGTACGCAGACTGCTGCTCTGCACTGTCGCCGGTTCCGCACTGGTGGAGGATCTGCCAATTCTCAAATGCCGCGGGCGAGCTGCTCGTCAGGCGAGCCATCATCTGGTTGATGGAGCGGGCACCCTGGCTCCCACCGGTCACCAGCAGCGTGCGCCGTTCCGGATCGAGGCCCACTCTCGCCCGGCATTCTTCGGGTGTGCCACGCGGCACCGCCGATTCCCGCACGATCGGACGGATCGCCTCCCAGTCGGCGGGGACCCGCGGTCCGGTCACGGTCGTGAGCCGAATGCTCGCTCGTTTGCCGATCCACCGATTCGCTTTGCCAGCGACAGCATCCAGATTCAAAAGAACAAAGGGCACCCGCTCGGCCCGAGCTGCGTTGAGGACCGGAGCGGAAACAAATCCCCCCGTCGCAACCACGACCTGGGCGTGGTGCTCGCGAAGCGCCAGGCGGGCGGCTCGAACCGCCCTGCCCCAGCCCAGAACCAGACGGGCAGCCCCTTTGGGACGCAGCGATACCGGCGAAGCGGGGATGACCACGCCCGGACGATGCTCATCGCGGGTGATGGCGCTGTCCAAGGGACGATCCGAGACCAGGAAGCATGCGTCAACCTCTTCCGGACCGAGTTTTCGCTCGAGTTCCTCGAGGATCGCAAGGTTGGGGTAGATGTGCCCGCCGCTGCCGCCGCCCGCGAACGCGACTCGGAGTGTGTTCTGGGAAGCGGCCATCAGGCGAGGGTCGGGCGCGAGGCAGGGGTGTTCTGAGGCAGGGTTTTGTGCTCAATCAGAGCCACCGCCCTTGCAGGGTTCTCCGCCTCGGCTTCGGGTTCGGCGAGGTTGGCTCGCGAGCGGTCGATCGAGATCAGGGCCCCGAGCGCACCGGCCGTCAGGATCCAGCCGGTCCCGCCGGAACTCAACAGCGGCAGCGCGATGCCCTTGGTTGGGGCGAGTCCCACGACCACCGTCAGGTTGATGCAGGCCTGCAGGCCAAGGGTGGCGATGCAGCCCAGCCCCGCGAGTTTGAGCAGCACATGAGACTCGCGCTGCACGATGCGCAGACCCGCCAGCAGCACCATCGCGTAGAGCGTGAGCACCATGAGGACCCCAGCGATGCCCAGTTCCTCGCTGATGACCGCAAACAGGAAGTCAGTCCGGTCTTCGGGCAGGTACCCGAATTTCTGCAGCCCGAAGCCGATGCCGCGCCCGAATCCCTCTCCGTTGGCGACGGCGACCAACGACTGGATCATGTGGTAGCCGCTCCCGTCCGGGTCGGCGTAGGGGTCCAGGAAGGTGGTCAGCCGTCTGACGCGGTAGGGCTCGAGGATGATCGCAAAGACCAGTCCCGCGAGCGGCAGGGGGGCCAGAGCGAGGAAGTGGGTCAGTTTCGCCCCACCAGCCAGCAGCACCAGGCAGCCCGCCCCGAAGATCAGCGCGCCCGTGCCAAGGTCCTGATGCGTTACGACCGCCGCGACAACACCCAGAACCAGAAGGGCGGGGAGCAGCCCGGACCAGAACCGGCGAATCTGCGACAGATGCCTCGAGCAATACCAGGCCATCACCAGCGGCATGCACCATTTGGCGATCTCGCTGGGCTGCATGGTCAGGGCGGTCCCGGGAATCCCAATCCAGCGCTGGGAGCCGTTCACCTCGCGCGCCACGGACGGCACATACACCAGCGCGAGCATGCCCAGGCTCAGGACCACCAGCAGGGGCAGGAACTGCACCAACCAAGGGGTTGCTGCCCATTTGCGAATAGGCAATCGACTGATCACGAGCAGAAAGCCAAACGCGATGGCCGCGAACTGGGTCGAGCGGCCCAGAGCGATGGACTGGAAGGTCACCCCGGCCTCGGAGCCGACGCTCAAACTGGCTGAATTCACCATGAGAACGCCGATGCACAGCAGGCTCAGCACGCAGAGCAGAATGACATCACCGGCTTTGACCATGGGGTAACAGAATCTATCGGACGCTGGGGCGAGTGGCCTGCACACGCCGGCGATTCGAGTGCGGTTTGCGGGTTTCATGCAGCCAAATTCGCTGCGATGCGTACAACTCTGCTGGCGGCAGGAGCTTGGAATAGTGGCCCATACTCGGGTGTTCCTACCGCAAAGGGAGATTCCCATGTACAGCAACCGCAGAGTCTTATCGCTGAGCAGCCTCGTGTTGGCAGCCGGTTCACTCCTCGCAATCCCGGGCAACGCTCAGGCCGGTCCGGATGACAGCGTGTGGTACCAGCCCCCGCAGCGGGTCATCCAGCCCGCCCAGCCGGTTCGCTCGGCGAACCATGTCGTACGGGTATCGAGTCACTCACGCCATGGCTATTCCGGCTATACCAGTTCGTATCGCTACGGCCGTTCGTACGACTACTGCCAGCCGTACAACTATTCGCGCTCGTACCGCTCGTATTCCTACCCGTCGTACAGCTCGTCTTCGAGGTACGGGTCCTATCACCGTCCGACGGTGATCACGGTGCCGAGCAGCTCGACCCGGATCACCTATGTCACGCCCGTGGTTCAGGAAACGCGGTACCTCAGCAATCAGCCCTCCGGGGCGTACGGCGGCGTGAGTTACGCCGAATACCAGCGTCTACTGGCGGAGCAGCGCGTCCTTCGCCAGCAGATCCTTGATCAGCAGAAGCAGCAGGAAGCCGCGAAGCAGCCGACCTACAACCCCGGTCCACCGATCCCATCGACGACCCCGCTGAACCTCGCCAAGCAGTCGCCCGACAGCCAGGTCAAGCCCGACCGTCCCCGTGAGGCGGATCAGATCCTGCCACCGGTCCCGCGCGAGTCGTCCGTACAGATGCAGGGTGAATCATCGGTCTCCACGGCGGCCCTCGCACCGCAATGGGAAGCTCTCGCCTCGGGCGATTACGCCTCTGCGATGCGTCTATTCAGCGATCTCGCCGGCGAGCAATCCGCCTCGACCGCTCACCGTGTCGGGTTCGCGCTTGCAGCGACAGGCTTGGGCCAGCGCGAGCGAGCGGCCTGGGCGATGCGTCGCGTTCTCGTGGCCGACTCTCAGGGGTTCGGCTTCATCCCGGCAAGCGAAGAACTCCGGAACTCGATCAAGCGGCTCGCCGCGGACATCACCAGCGATGCCGATGTTCTGGCCGACGGCCCTGACCGGCGGATGCTGATGTTCCTCACGGCCACCCTGGATTACCTTGCTCTCGACATGGAATCCGGACTTGAGCACCTCGATCAGGCCAAGGTCGATGGTGCCGATCACCACGAGGGCGCTCGGCGACTGCGCGAGCTCCTCTCGGAGTCCGGTGCGACCGGGTTCTGAGTCCTCCCTAGAAAAGGGGTGTCGAGTGCGGGCCTTGCTTGCGGGGTTCCGAGGATTTCGATACAGTCTTCGGCCCGGCGTACCGCGCCGGGTATGGTGGTTTTGACCGCATCGTGCGGGACAACACACAGTCAACCGATTGAACCACGCCATCCATCGATCCCGATTGGCCGGGGCCGATGGCCGACTCGCTCGGGGATGGGGTGGGAGGTGGAGATATCATGGCCAAAAAAGAAGTCGTTAAACAGTTCAAGGTGATGGCGCCTGGCGGCACCGCCACCCCCGGTCCTCCGCTCGGTCCCGCTCTGGGTGCGAACGGTGTGAACCCGGGTCAGTTCATCCAGCAGTTCAACGCTGCGACCGCCGACAAGAACGGCCGCGTCGTGGGCTGCGTGATCACGGTCTACAACGATCGTTCGTTCGAGTTCGAGATCAAGTCCTCGCCCGCCTCGGCTTTGCTCAAGGCGGCGGCGAATGTCAGCAAGGGTTCGGGCACGCCCCAGAAACTCGATGGTGGCAAAGTGACCCATGACCAGATCATGGAGATCGCGAAGGAAAAGATGGCCGACCTCAACGCCGTGAGCGTGGAGTCCGCCGCTCGGATGATCGAAGGCACCGCCCGCTCCATGGGCATTGTGGTGGAGGGCTGAACCCATGGCGACCAAATCCCCCGATGTTCTCAAGCGTCTCGGCAAGCGTCAGCGTGCCAACTACGAAGGCCGCAAGAGCGAGCCACAGTCCATGCCCTCCGCGATCGCGGCGCTCAAGCAGTACAAGGGCCCCAAGTTTGATCAGACCGTCGAGGTCGTGATGCACCTGGGCATCGATCCGCGCCAGGCCGATCAGGCCATCCGCGGCTCGGTCGCGCTGCCGGCCGGCATCGGCCAGACCAAGCGCGTCATTGCGTTCTGCGATGCCAAGACCGAGCAGGAAGCCCTTGCCGCCGGCGCCATCAAGGCCGGTGGCGAAGAGCTGGTTCGCGAGATCGAAGGCGGCTTCTTCGACTTCGATGTCGCCGTCGCCTCGCCGGACATGATGCGGGTCATCTCCAAGCTCGGGCGCGTGCTGGGCCCCAAGGGTCTGATGCCTTCGCCCAAGGCTGGCACCGTGACTCCGGATGTCGTCAACGCCGTCAAGGAATACGCCGCCGGCAAGGTGGAGTACCGCAATGACAAGTTCGGCAACATCCATGCCCCGATCGGCAAGATGAGCTTCAAGGAGGCCGACCTTCTGGCCAACCTCGAGCACTTCGTCGCCACCATCGAGAAGCTGCGTCCGTCCGCCGTCCGTGGCAACTACATCAAGAAGATTGCCATCAGCGGCACGATGACCCCCTCCGTGCTCGTCGAAATCCCGGCAGCGAAAACCGCCTGATCGGTCGCGATCCCCAGAACAGTAAAGGTTAAGCAATGAGCAAGCCCGTTAAGAACTGGATGATGCGCGACTACCAGGAGCTTCTGGAAGGGCAGGACAGCGCCCTCCTGATCTCGGTTCGCGGCATCAGCGCCAACGACAACAACCGTCTCCGCAAGGAACTGGCCAAGAAGGAAATCACCGTCACGGTGATCCGCAACAACCTGGCCAAGCACGCGTTCTCGGATTCCCCCCTGTCCGGCCTCTCGCCGCTGCTCGAGGGCCCCAGCGCTCTCGCCTACGGTGCTGAGTCCGTGGTGGATGTGGCCCGTGAACTGGTGAAGTGGGCCAAGCAGGTCGAGAACCTCGAACTCAAGGGCGCCGTCCTCGACGGTGTGCTCTTCGAGGGCGAGGCGGGCGTGAAGCGCCTGAGCGACTTCCCCACCCGCGAAGAGGCCCAGGCCAAGGTCGTGTCCGTGGTTCTCGCCCCGGCAAAGAAACTGGCCGGAGCCATCACCAGCCCCGCCAAGAACATCGCCGGCATTCTCAAGACCATCGAAGAGAAGCTGGAAAAGGGCGAGGCCATCGCCAAGGTCTCCTGAGACCGCACACTCTGAAACATCGAGCATCGACTGGCCCAAGCAAAGCTCTTCGGAGCGGGTTAAAGACCGGGCGTTCCGGTCCCTCTCGGTGCCCTTGTCCGCCTCGGCTGCGAGCCGCGGCTGTTTGGAAAGAAGTTCATCATGAGCGACGAAGCAACCAAGACTTTCGACTCGAAGATCACCGAACTCGGCGACAAGATCGTCGGCCTGACCCTCAAGGAAGCCGTCGACCTGGCTGACTACCTCAAGGACACCTACGGCATCGAGCCCGCCGCCGGCGGCGCGGTGATGATGGCCGGTCCGGCCGGTGGCGGCGACGCTGCTGCCGCCGAAGAGAAGTCCTCCTTCGATGTCGTCCTCAAGAACGCTGGCGACAAGAAGATCGGCGTGATCAAGGTCGTCCGCGAGATCACCGGCCTGGGCCTCAAGGAAGCCAAGGAACTGGTCGAGACCGCCGACGCCAAGATCAAGGAAGGCCTGTCCAAGGAGGACGCCGAGAAGCTCAAGGCCCAGCTGGAAGAGTCCGGCGCGGTCGTCGAGCTCGCCTGATCGTCCGATCAGCGCAGACGCGAAAACAGCCCCAAACACCCTTAATTGGGTGTTTTGGGGTTTTCCGCATCGGTTGAGGCGCCCTTGGCCCGCCGGTGAGTCGTTTCTTTGGCCCACCAGTTGCACGGGACCCGCTCCACTGGTACGATTCCGAATCCACCAGACCCAAGCACCCGTGCGCGCACAGTTCGTGCGTCGTGATCGAACACCCGGTTCGAGTATCACGGCGACCGCGATCTGTGCACGAACGCCGTACCCCGAGGTAGTTGATGGCTGTGACGAAAGTCCGCGATTTCTCGAAGCGTGGCGACGCGATCCCCGTCCCGAACCTCACCAGCCTCCAGACCGATGCTTACGACCGCTTTCTTCAGCTCGAACATTCGCCTGAAGATCGCGATACCACCATCGGCCTTGAAGCACTCCTGCGCGAAGTGTTCCCCATCGCATCGTACGATGAGACGCAATCGCTTGAGTATTGCTACTACACGCTGGAAGAACCCCGGTACACCCCGGACGAATGCCGCGAACTGCGCCTGACCTACGGGCGTCCGTTCCGCGTTTGCCTGCGCCTGAACCGCGAGAACCACCCCGATCTGGCTGAGGAAGAGATCTACCTCGGCGAGATCCCCATCATGATGGGTGGCGGCGAGTTCATCGTGAACGGTGCCGAGCGCGTCATCGTCTCGCAGCTGCACCGCTCGCCCGGCGTGGACTTCTCGATCGTGTCCGCCGAAGGCGACCGTCCTCTGCACTCGGCCCGCATCATTCCCGAGCGTGGCTCGTGGATCGAGCTCGAGGTGACCAAGAAGGATGTGCTGGCGATGCGGATCGACCAGTCCACCAAGCTCGCCGCCACGACCTTCCTCCGCTGCCTCGACGAGTCGATCGCCTCCACCGCGGCGATCCTGTCGCTGTTCTACGAGATCAACGAGGTCAAGGCCACCGAGGTCCGCCCCGACCACTGGGCCGCCGAATCGGTCATCGACACCGAGTCTGGCGAGGAACTCGTCCATGTCGGTCGCCAGATCGGCGAAGAGGGTGCCGCGGCGATCGCCGCGTCGTCGCTCAAGACGATCCGGGTCATCGAGAACCCTTCCGACCCCCTGATCCTCAACAGCGTGGCGGAAGAGAAGCTCGAGCAGTTTGGCGAGGTCGCCTCCAGCGAGTTCGAAGCGGCTCTGCTGAAGATCTACACCCGCCTGCGTCCGGGCAACCCGCCCCAGGTCGAGAAGGCCAAGCAGCTCTTCGCCGAGAAGTTCCTCGACGAGAACCGCTACCGCCTCGGTAAGGTCGGCCGTTTCCGCATCAACCGCAAGTTCGATCTCGGCGTCGCCGAGGACCAGATGTTCATCCGCGCCGAGGACTTCCTGCGTGTGATCCAGTACATGCTGGACCTGCGCTCGAAGCGCCCCGATCCCAAGACGGGGCGTCCCATCGCGACCGTCGACGACATCGACCACTTGGGCAACCGTCGCCTGCGTGCCCTCGACGAACTCGCCACCGAAGAGATGCGCAAGGGCTTCCTGAAGCTCCGCCGCACCGTCCAGGAGCGCATGTCCGTCAAGGAGCCCGATGAGCTCACCAAGATCGCCGATCTGGTGAACTCCAAGTCGATCTCCTCGGCCATCGACTTCTTCTTCGGGCGCTCCGAGCTGTCGCAGGTCGTTGACCAGACCAACCCGCTCTCGACGCTGGTCCACGAGCGCCGTCTGTCGGCCCTCGGCCCCGGCGGCCTCAACCGCAAGCGGGCGGGCTTCGAAGTCCGCGATGTGCACATCTCGCACTACGGTCGCGTCTGCCCCATCGAAACCCCTGAAGGCACGAACATCGGTCTGATCGTGTCGCTGGGCATCTACTCGTCGATCGACGAATACGGCTTCCTGCGCACCCCGTACCGCAAGGTCGAGAAGGGCAAGGTCACCGAGCAGGTCCTCGAGCTGCGTGCCGACGAGGAAGTCCGCGCGGTGCTCGCGCCGGCCGAAGCCCTCGAGCCGGACGGAACGCTCGCCGAAGGGCGTGTGCTCGCACGCATCGGTGGCGAACTCGCCGAAGTCGATTCCAGCGAAGTCGAGTACGTCGACATCTCGCCGAAGCAGATCGTCGGTGTGTCCGCGGCGCTCATCCCGTTCCTCGAGCACGACGACGCCAACCGCGCGCTCATGGGTTCAAACATGCAGCGCCAGGCCGTTCCGCTCATCAAGATCGATCCGCCCTGCGTGGCGACGGGTATGGAGCAGTCCATCGGTCGCAACAACGGCATGATCGTCAAGGCCAAGCGTGGTGGCACCGTCACCTTCGCCGACGCGCAGCGCATCATCATCGACAACTCCGACGAGTACGAACTCCGCAAGTTCGCCGGGCTCAACGAGCGCACCTGCCTCAACCAGAAGCCCCGCGTGAAGGCTGGCGAGGTGGTCCAGGCCGGAGACATCATCGCCGACGGCCCCTCCACCAAGGACGGCCAGCTCGCCATCGGCAAGAACGTGCTCGTCGCGTTCAACACCTTCGACGGCTACAACTTCGAAGACGCGATCGTCATCTCTGAACAGCTTGTGAAGGACGACACCTTCACCTCGATCCACATCGACAGCTTCGATGTCGAGATCCGCGAGACCAAGCTCGGTCGCGAAGAATTCACGCGGGACATCCCCAATGTCCCCGAGAAGATGCTCCGTAACCTCGATGAGCACGGCATCATCCGCATCGGTGCCCGCGTGCAGCCCGGCGATATCCTCGTCGGCAAGGTCAGCCCCAAGAGCAAGTCCGAGCTCACGCCGGAAGAGAAGCTCCTGCACGCGATCTTCGGTCGTGCCGGTGAGGATGTGAAGAACGATTCGCTCGAACTGCCCGCGGGCAAGAGCGGCATCGTGATCGGTGCCAAGCGCTTCAGCCGCCGCGTTCACATGAACGAGGAGCAGAAGAAGCAGCTTAAGCAGCAGATGGAAGAGTACGGCGTCGAGATGGACGCCAAGTCCATCGAGATCTTCCGCCAGATGGTCCAGGCCATCAACGAAGCGGTCGGCACCGAACTCGTCGACCCCATGACCCGTCAGAAGGTCGCGGCGTCGGACATCCCCGAGGTCATCCTCGAGCAGATCGAGAACTTCGATCTCGCGTGGGTGAAGGGTTCCAAGGACGCCAAGACCGAGGCCGAGCGCATCTACAACCAGTTCTGGCCCCGCATCGAAGCGAACAACAAGGAAAAGACCCGCAAGCTTGCGCACATGAAGCGCGGCGACGAGCTGCCCTCCGGCGTGCTCGAGATGGTCAAGGTCTACATCGCCAACAAGCGCCCGCTCTCCGTGGGTGACAAGATGGCCGGTCGCCACGGCAACAAGGGTGTCATCGCCCGCCTGGTGCCCGAAGAGGACATGCCCTACCTCGAAGACGGCACCCCGGTGCAGATCCTCCTGAACCCGCTGGGCGTGCCCTCGCGCATGAACGTGGGCCAGATCCTCGAGACCCACCTCGGCTGGGCCGCTCAGGTGCTCGGCTTCCAGGCCGTCACCCCCGTCTTCGACGGTGCGACCGAGACCGAGATCCACGCCGCCATCGCCGAGGCCAACGACTATGTCGCCAAGGTCCTCGCCGATGACAACACCAACGGCACCGCACACCATCCGCGTGCGCTGATGGCCCACATGCCCGAGGGTGGCAAGATCCAGCTGTACGATGGACGCACCGGCGAGCCATTCAAGCAGCGGACCACCGTCGGCTTCATGTACATGCTGAAGCTGCACCACCTCGTGGACGACAAGATCCACGCCCGCGCGACCGGCCCGTACTCGCTCATCACCCAGCAGCCGCTCGGTGGTAAGGCGCGGACCGGTGGTCAGCGCTTCGGCGAGATGGAAGTGTGGGGCCTGGAGGCGTACGGCGCGAGCTACATCCTGCAGGAACTCCTCACCGTCAAGTCCGACGATGTCGAAGGCCGCACCAAGATCTACGAGTCGATGGTCAAGGGCACCAACACCCTCGAAGCCGGCATGCCAGTCGCCTTCGATGTGCTCTGCAACGAACTCAAGGGCCTCGGCCTGAATGTCACGCTCGAGAAGAAGCAGTCCGAAGAGACCAGTCTCCTCTGACCGCACGCTGCGTTGCTTATTTATTCGGGTGCGGGCACTCCGCCCGCGCCCCGTTCTGGATCGGAGATTGAGATCACATGACCAGCACCGGACCCCAGCGTACCCTCTGCCTGTTCTTCGCCATGCTCCTCGCGGGTGCCGTCGGCATCCTCCCCGGATGCAAGGACCCCGAGCCGGCATCCAACGGCGGCTCGTCCGCTTCCACTTCGGAGACCGGCGGCAGCAGCGCCTCCAACACCGGTACCACCCAGGACCCGGCGGAGGTCGACAGCGAACCGCTCCGCGCGGTGCTCGAGTTCCAGCAGGCCATCCTCGATCTCGATCTCGAGACGGCGCTCACGATGGTCGATGAGACCACCCCTGCGCATCAGAGCGTGGCAACCGCCGTGCAGACTCTGCAGACGCTCCGCGACAACCAGAGCATCCCCGAAGAAGCCCGCGAGATGTCGCGCAACGCCATCCGTTCCGCGTGGGTCGGCGCCACCGCCGAAGAAGCAGCCAACGAGGGCGGTTCGGCCATCATCGCGGTGACCCGTGCCAACGGAACCATCGTCGATGTGAACCTCAACCTCTTCGAGGGCAAGTGGCTGATCGTCGGTCCCGACGACCTCACCCAGCTCCGCTGATCCCGGCCGCCTTGTGCGGCAACTTTCCCGCCCCGGCCCCCGGCCGGACCCTGGCCCGCCCGTTTCCGGCGCGGGCCTGTTCCATCGCTCCCAACCTCCGCCCGGAGATGACCAGATATGCACGAAGCCGTGTACGACCGCGTCAATGACTTCTCGTCGGTCAAAGTGACCCTTGCCTCGCCCAACGACATCCGCTCCTGGTCGTTCGGCGAAGTCAAGAAGCCCGAAACCATCAACTACCGCACCTACCGCCCCGAGAAGGACGGTCTGTTCTGCGAGCGCATCTTCGGCCCGGAGCGCGACTACGAGTGCGCCTGCGGCAAGTACAAGGGCACCAAGTACAAGGGCATCATCTGCGACCGATGCGGCGTGAAGGTCACGCACTCGCGCGTCCGGCGCAAGCGCCTCGGCCACATCAACCTGGCCGCCCCCGTCGTGCACATCTGGTTCTTCAAGAGCATGCCCTCCCGCCTCGGCACCCTGCTGGGCATGAAGACCAGCGACCTCGAGAAGATCATCTACTTCCAGGACTACGTCGTCGTCGACGCCGGTGACACCGAGCTGACCTTCAAGCAGCTCCTGACCGAGGACGAGTACCGCGCCGCCTACGAGAAGTACGGATCGGCCTTCACCGCGCTCATGGGCGCCGAAGCCATCCGCGAGCTGATCGAGCGCATCGACCTCGACGCCGACGCGGAGATCCTCCGCAACGACATCCGCGAGACCCGCTCGAAGCAGAAGCTCAAGGATTTCGCCAAGCGCCTCAAGCTCGTCGAGCAGGTCCGCGGCTCGGTCAATGACCCGGCCTGGCTGGTCATGGATGTCGTTCCCGTCATCCCGCCCGACCTGCGCCCCCTGGTCATGCTGGAATCCGGCAACTTCGCCACCAGCGACCTGAACGACCTCTACCG
>CAZIXS010000002.1:0-68410 GCA_964543335.1 uncultured Phycisphaeraceae bacterium
GACGGCACCTGGGGCATCGAAGGCCACGGAGTCGATCCCGACATCGAGGTCATCGACGACCCGGGCCTGATGATTGACGACGGGAACCCGGCGACCGTCGAAGACCCGCAGCTCGACGCCGCCATCCAGGTGGTGCTCGAGGAGATCAAGGCGAACCCGTACCGCGCTCCCCAGCGTCCGGCCAGCCCGGACCGCAGCGGCATGGGCATCCCGGAATCCGATCGCTGATCGGCCCCCCGCCACTCGCGCATGCAAAAGGGCGTCCCCATCGGGACGCCCTTTTTCAATGCACTACCAACGAGTTCACTTGATGGTCGGAATGTACGCCGCGAGAAGATCGCGTGCCGCCGCGAGGTCGCGTTGGTCGATCATCTCGGTCACGGTGTGGATGTAGCGTGTGCCGCACACCAGACCCGCCGCGCGAGCACCGCTCATGGCCTGCTGCAGCGCTGCGCCGTCCTGACCGCCACGGGCGAGGATCGTGCGCTGGTACTTGATGCGGTGCTTCTTGGCGAGCGTTTCCAGATCGTCGATCATCTCGTGATCACTGATGAACGACCCGTCCATGATGTGAAGCCCAACGCCCTCGCCCTGCTTCGTGACGCTCTCTTCCTTCGGCACGCCGGGCGTATCGCAGGAGAGGGAGACATCGAGACCGATGCCGAAGTCCGGCTGGACCGAGTTCGCCGCAACCTTCGCGCCGCGAAGCCCGACCTCCTCCTGCACGGTGAAGGCCACGAACAGATCGCAGTCGTGCGGCACTTTGGCTTCGTGCATCGCCCGGACCGCCTCGATGGCGACCCAGCAGGCGAACCGGTTATCGAGAGCCTTCGAAACCACCTTGTCGCCCATGACCTCCATCGGCTCGTCGAGGACGACCATATCGCCGACCCGCACCGTGCTCTTGACCTTCGAGGCCGCCATGCCCAGGTCAACGAAGAACTCCTTCACCTCAGGAACCTTGGTCCGCTCTTCCGCTGAGGAGATGTGAATCGGACGACCGCCGGGGTTCATGACCCCCTTGAAGTCGCCCTTCTGGGTGCACACCAGCACGCGCCGGCTGAAGAGGTTGCGCGTATCAAAGCCGCCTGCGGGGTTCAGCCGCAGGAAGCCGTTGTCGTCGATGTGTGACACATAAAAGCCGATCTCGTCCATATGGCTGGCGAGCATCAGTCGGGTCGCATCGGCCTCAGCGGTCTCCGCCTTGACGACCTGAAGGGTCTTCTTGCCGCTCTTGGTCACCTGCTTGCGGGGCAGCCGGCGGCAGATCAGGTTCCCCAGCGAGTCCACCCACGCCTCATCGAACAGTTCGTCCACCTCGGAGATGATCAGTTCGCGCACCCGATCTTCTCGCCCGGGGATGCCCGGGGTTTCGCAGAGTCGCTTGAGCAGGTCCAGATTCAGTTTTTCAGCCACGAACAATCTCCTTCTGTAGTCCCGGCCGATTGCCGGACGCGTGGGCGTATGCAGGATAGGATCGAGCCCGCTCATTCTTCCCGGGGCCCTCGGAACTACGCATCATGGCACACCTCAGCCCGCTCAACAATCGACACGAGGCCGCAGAGGCCTCTTTCCTCGACTTCGGGGCCGCCGACGGCACCGGCCCGACCGCTCGCGTCGTCGAGACTTTCGGCGAGATCGAGGCGGAATACGCCGCCATCCGCAAGGGCGTCGCCCTCTTGGACCTGCCCCACCGCGCCACCATCCGCGTGACCGGCGGTGAACGAATCGACTTCCTGAACCGGATGCTGACGCAGGAACTCCGCCCCGGCGGCTCCCCCCTGCCCCCGGGCTCAGCGGTCTCCTCATTCTGGCTCAACCGCAAGGGACGCATCGACGCGGACCTCCGCCTGATTGAACTCGGCGAATCGGATTCCACTGGCGATGGCCTGCTCACCTCGGGCATGTACTTTGACACCGACATCCTCGGCGCGGCGAATCTGGTCAGCACGCTCGAGGCATTCGTCTTCAGCGAAGACATCGCCTTCGAGGACGTCACCGCCAACACCCATCGATTGGCTCTGCACGGCCCCGCCGCCGCCCGTCTGCTCGCAGACCAGTCGCAACCGCTCCGGAATGACCTGCCCGCGATCGTCGAGATCCAGCCGAATCAGGCCACCGTGATCTCGATCGCGGGGCGACCGGTCATCGCCCATCGCCACGACCAGACCGGGGAGATCGGGATCGAACTGATCGTCTCTGCTGATGACCTCGTGACGGTCTTCGACCACCTCGCGCAGCACGCCCGGACGGATCACGGCCATCACAACGACCCCGCCTCCGACACCTACCGCTTGCGTCACGCCGGCTGGCACGCTTTCAACATTGCCCGGATCGAGGCCGGTACCCCGCTCTTCCAGATCGACTTCGGCTGCAGCAATCTGCCGCACGAGAGCGCGCAACTCGACAGCCGGGTGAACTTCAGGAAGGGCTGCTATCTCGGGCAGGAAGTGGTCGCTCGGATGCAGTCGCTCGGTCACCCCAAACAGGTTCTTCGCTGTGTCCGCATCGCTCGTGAAGCCGCGCCCGACGACGAGAAGAACCAGCCCGTCACCGGCTGCGCACTTGCCCCGCTGGGTGAGAGCCCCCTGTCGCCTCCGGCAGAATTCAAACCCATCGGCGGAGTCACCTCATCCTGCCGCTCACCGATGCTCGGTGACGATGTGCTTTGTTTGGCAATGGTCAAATGGGGCCACCACGAGGCGGGCACCAAGCTGCTCGTGCAGACCCTGACTGGCTGGGTGCCCGGCGAAGTTCAGCCGCAGCTCGCGGGCTGGTCCAAACGCTAAATACGTATTCCCGCTCAATGACCAGACAGCGGCAGAAGATTCTGCTCGCGCATCAACAGCGTCCGCGGGGTCGATGCTCGGTAGACCGTCCAGACCTCGGTGCTGGTCACGGTCTCGCCCGGCTCGATCGCAGAGACCGGCCCGTACAATTCAGCTTCGAAGAGTTCCATGCCGGGGTTCAGGTAGACCGCAACGGGCCCCTCACCGATCGCGCGCAGTTCGCTGCGCTGCTCGATCGTGAGCGGGGTATCCAATCGACGATGGAGCCAGAAACCGCGGGTCTGCATCCAGTCCGGATTCGGCACCCAGACGGCAATCTCGGCCGGACCATCGGTGTAAACCTTCACGCCCCCATCGAAACGGATGCCCTTCAGATCGAGCATCGCCCAACCCTGCTCATCGATTGGACCGAGCATCGAGTTGATCAGATCCACCGCCTGCGGATCTTCGGCATACAACTGCGCAACCTGATCGCCTTCTCTGAGTTTGAACGCGATCCGAGCCCCCGGACGAACCGCGGTGTTGATCCAAGTGGCCCGCTGGACGGTCTCTTCACCGCTGTTCTGCAATCCGAACTCGATGACCGCTTCGTGGCCGCTGCGCAGGCCGATGTTCTTGATCTGGCGAAGACCATCAAACCCCACCGGATTCTCGGTCATGATCGAGTGGAGCGACCGACCGACCACGCGCGACGGCCCTGCATCCATCGCGGGATCCGGGGGCCAATCCTGCAATTCGCCCGCCGCATTCCGCCACCCCTGCTCACCACGCTGTGGAGCGATCCAGGTGTACCCACCGCCGTAGAAGGTGTACGAGCCGTCAGCCGCGGGCTCGCGGTCGAGGCCAACCGTATGCACCAGCGACGGACCATTGTGCACCCCGAAGAAGGTCACCCGGTCCAGATCCGGGCTGTATTCAATCGCGAGTTGGCCACGGCGGAGACGAGTGGCATCGGGGCGACTGAGTTCTCCGGTCAGTCCCGGGGAGCCGGGCCGATCCGGCAGCAGATACACATCCCGATCGACCGCCGTGCAGCCGCCAAGCCCCCCACTCACCAACGCGGCGAGCAGGCCGAAGCCAAGAGACAGACCGGTGAGCCGCTTGCTGATGGTTCGATCCTGTCGCACGCCGTACCTCGCCTTTCCTCGTGAATCTGGGACACACCTGAGCACCCCAGTTTATGCCAATCGGCCAGATCCGAGGCCTCGCTGCAGACCGATCCCCTACGGTCCACTCTGGTTCCACTCCGAACGCCCAGCCGCTACGATAGTCTCATGATCCAGCCGACCGACGAGAAGAACAGCTCGAAGCCCATCCTGCTCGATGTGAAGGACCTCAAGACGCACTTCCCGGTGCGATCCGGCCTCCTCCAGCGGACGACCGGCTATGTGAAGGCCGTGGACGGCGTCTCCTTCCATGTGAAGCGAGGCGAGACCCTCGGGCTCGTGGGTGAATCGGGCTGCGGCAAGACCACCGTCGGCCGAACCCTCCTCCGCCTGATCCCCGCGACGGGCGGACAGGTGACCTTCGGCGGGGTCGATGTCTTCAACGCCTCAGGGAAGAGTCTCAAGTCGCTTCGCCAGCAGATGCAGATCATCTTCCAGGATCCTGCTGGCTCACTGAACCCGCGGATGCGGATCGCCTCGATTGTCGGCGAACCTCTTAAGGTCCACGGCCTGGTCAGTGATAAAGACGAACTCCGCCAGCGCGTCGAGGAACTCCTCGAGAAATCCGGTATGCCCCGTCTCGCCGCCGACCGATACCCGCACGAATTCTCCGGTGGTCAGCGTCAGCGTATCGGCATCGCCCGGGCGCTCGCGCTTGAGCCCAAGTTCATCGTCTGCGACGAACCGACCTCGGCCCTCGATGTGTCCATCCAGTCGCAGATCCTGAATCTCCTGGCCGACCTGCGAGACGAACTCGGTCTCAGCTACCTCTTCATCAGCCACGACATGGCGGTCATCCAGCACATCTGCGACCGCGTCGCCGTCATGTACAAGGGCAAAATCGTCGAGGAAGGCACGCGCGAAGAGGTCATCGAGAATCCGCAGCACAACTACACCAAGGCTCTGCTCTCCGCCGTGCCCGAGGCGGACCCGAACCGCGAAAAGAAACGCCTCACCTTCGAAGGCATGGCGATGTGATTCCGGTGCTCCGGGCGACCGCTCAGGAGAACCGGCGGTCCCCCCAGAGCGCGATGTTCATCATCGGCCACGACAGATGCCAGAAACGCTTCGGATCCGAGCAGACCGACGCGATGCCGGCCTCGCTGAAGATCTCTTTGGCGAACCCGCTCTCACGCAGACGGCCCGTCTGATCCGTGACCCAATCCTGAAAAGGCAACGGGAAACTGGCCTTCTCACGCCGGGTCACTTCCTCCGGAATCGAGTCTCGGAACGACTCTCGCAGCACGCGTTTCGTCTCGACTCGGTCCCCATCAATGCTGAATTTGAGATCCATCGGCAGCGACTCACTGAGCCTCGCCACCACCGCGTCGGCGATCGGAGTGCGACCCTCGACGCTCGCGAGCATCGTGGCGGTATCCAGCCGCTGCAGCAGGCCGGTCAGATTCAGGCGCCGCTGGAGTCGCAGGTGCGACTTCAGTCCGTAGCCCCCCGCCTCCTCCGCAGCTGAGGCCATCTCCTGCTCATACAGACCGTAGAGGCCGGCATCCTGTTGCAGCGCATCCCACATCTCCGGCTGCAGAAGCGCGGATTTCATGGCCGGAGGCACCCAGGCATTGGACTCGAGTTCGAACCGCCCGCCGGCATGAGCGTCGGTGTTGCCGGAACTCAGGAACTGGGCCGCGCTACGCATCGGCAGCACATACCCGCCGAGCAACTCGTCCGCACCTTCGCCCGACAGCGTGACGATGCATCCGTCGGCTCGAAGCCGTTCCGCCACGGTGTAGATCGCGACCTCATTGGGCGTGCTGAGGGGCACGCCGAGTCGGCTCACCATGTCGGGCCATCGCGCCGAGAACAGTTCGCGATCCACCACCGCCTCGTCGTGTCGGCTCCCGAGCCAGCCCGCGGTCCTTCGTGCGAAGTCGAGATCTCCCTTCGGATCACCTGCCGCACGACTCGCGCCAGCGCAGTAGGTTCGCAGGTCGGCGAGTGTGTCGCGCGCGATCGTGGCAATCACCGTGCTGTCTATGCCACCGGAGAGCAGAGAACAGATCGGAACATCCGAGCGCAGATGCCGACGCACCGACTCGGTCACCGCACCTGCGAACCATTGCGACGCGACCTCCATGCTGATCGGCTCATCGATTTCGCTCGGGCCGGACCAGTAGCGGTGCAGTTGCACGCTGATCGAGTCTCCACGCAGATCGACCTCGGCAAACTCACCCGGACGCAGCGCGTACACGCCGTCGAACAGCGTCGTGTTCCCGATCACGGTGCGGATCGTCGTGAGGTACGCGCTGATCATCGAAAGATTCGCGCGAGTCTCGATGCTCGGCACACCGAGCAGGGGCGGAATTTCCGAGGCAAACGCAAGCTCGTGGCGTCCATCCGAGTGCTCACCGATGGCGAAATACAGCGGCTTGATGCCCAGAGGATCCCGTGCGAGCAAAAGTTTGTGGTGCTCGCGATCGTAGAGCGCCAGCGCAAACATGCCTCGGAACTGCTCTAGTGCTTTGACCCCGAAGTTCGCCAGCGACAGCAGCACCGTCTCGGTATCGCACTCGGTTCTGCAGTGAACGCCCACATCGGCGAGCGCCTTGCGCATCTCCGCGTCGTTGTAGAGTTCGCCGTTGTAGGACAGCACGAAGCGTTCTTTCCCGTCCGAGGCCTGCCCCCAGGTCATCGGCTGGTGTCCGGATGGCGTCGGATCGATCACAGACAGGCGACGATGCGCGATGGCCACGCTCGCCGCGTCCGTGCCGGCCTTGCCTCCACGCCAGAGCCCCGCATCATCCGGCCCCCGATGGGTCAGCATGTCGCGCAGGTCCGTGAGTTGGCGTTCGCTCATGGCAAGCGAAGCACCCGATACCGTCGCCAAACCGAAGATTCCACACATGGAAGAAGACTAGCCGTTCGCCGCATGCCGTGCGTCGGAGGAGCGATCGCTCAGCGCGTCCGCCTGAAGTCTCCACAGCCCCCGTGGCGCTTGGCCACGGTCGGCGGGATCGGGAGCCTCCCCGACCCGTTCTCCACGAATTCGCCACAGCGCGTGGAAGCGGACCACGAAGTCGATGCGGTGGTTCTCCTCCACAACCGGTGACCATCTACCCGTGGCAACTCGTTCGACCACCCCCCGACCGGCGCTCACCGCTCCCTCGTAGTCGAGATAGAGGACCCGGTGCGCAGGTAGCCGAACCGCACCGAACTCGATCGGTTCAAGGGACTGCGACAGATGCAGCCCGTCCGGCTCGCTCAGCCGCCATGAGCCGAGCACCCGATCATCGGAATCGAACCGGCCCGGAGGAGCCAGCAGCCAGTCCATATGGGCCGATCCATCGGGCAACCGATGCCTCAGGAGCACGCTTCGCAGTACGGGGGTGGGAATCGGTGGACAGGACACTGGCGCAGAAACCTGTTGAAGGCCGAAAGAGATGCAAGTTCGGGTACACTAACCCCGCCGGGTCGGTCCGTCCGCCCGATCGATGCCAGCCCCAGGAGTTCCTCGCCGATGCCAGTTCCACCCATTCGACGCTCACTGCTCCTCTTCGCCGGTTGCACCCTGTTGGGCCTCACCGCATGCACGGGCGATCGTCCCAGACCGGTCTTTGTGGTCATCGAATCCGGGAACGAGGCCTACGAGGATGGCAACTACGAACTCGCTGCGGCTGAGTACCGCGAAGCGGTCAGCCGGCGTCAGGCCGAGTGGGAGGCCCGCATGGGGCTCGCCAAGGCCCTTCTGGGCCTGAACCGTGCCGATGAGGCCCGGGAACAGGCTGAACTGGTCTACTCCATACGCCCGAACGATCCCGCGGCCATCGAACTCCTGGCTCGCACCATGCTCGAATCCGGCGACACCGCTGGTATGGAAGCCCTGCTCCGCAGCCGAGCCAACGACACCGGCTCGCCCGACGACTGGCTGACGCTGGGCATGATGATGGCCGAGGCGGGCGATGCCGACGCCGCGGAAGTCGCTCTCACGACCGCCGCCACCGTCGACCGGGGGCAGACTCTGAGATACCAGAAGGCGCTCGCTGACTTCTACCTTTCGGTAGGCGATAACGCCCAGGCACTGACCCGTTACCGGATGGCCCTCTACATCAATCCCGCCGATGAGCCGACCCGCCAGGCGATTCGCTCGCTCGGCGAAATTCCCGGCCCAACCATGGCACTCACGCCCCGCGAAGCCCTCTGAATCGGGACAAACCAACCATTTTCCCAGTTTGACACCAGTTTCTGGGACAAGGTGATTGCCGCGCGCCAAGAGTCTTTCTACAATTCATCCGTCTATCCGGATGAATACTCTCCAGCAACACATTTCGGCTTCTGAGCGCCTCAGCGCGATCGCAGACCCGACGCGTCTGCGGCTGTGCCGTGTGCTGGAAAAGACCGAACTGAGTGTGGGAGAAGTGGCTCGGGTTCTTCAGTTGCCGCAATCCACGGTGAGCCGCCATCTGAAAACGCTGCGGTCCGCGGACTGGATTCGATCCCGAGCCGAGGGCACCGCGACGCTGTACCGCTTTGTGCTCGATGAACTTCCCCAAACCTCTCGCAGCGTCTGGGTGAGCATCCGCGACGAGGCGGCTGCACAGGCCGACCTCGACCAGGACGATCGTCGTCTCGAGTCGGTGCTGCACGCACGCCAAGCCAACAGCCAAGCCTACTTCGGACGAGTCGCCGGGGAGTGGGACGATATTCGCACCCAGCTCTACGGGTCTGGCTTCACGCAGCTCGGGCTGCTTGCCCTGCTGCCACCCGACTGGGTCGTCGCGGATCTTGGGTGCGGGACCGGCAACGTGGCCGAACTGCTTTCCAAGCATGTGCAGAGCATCATCGCGATCGACCAATCCCAGCCGATGCTCGATGCGGCTCAGAAGCGGCTCGCAGAATGCCGCAATGTCGACCTGCGGCTCGGGGACTTGAACGATGTTCCGATTCGCGATCAGACGGTGGATGCCGCGATCTGCGTTCTGGTGCTGCATCACCTTGAGAAACCCGAGAAGGCGATCGAGGAAATGGCTCGCATCGTCAAACCCGGTGGGCTCGCGCTGGTCATCGACATGCTCCCGCATACCCACGAAGACTACTTACACACCATGGGCCATGCCCATCTCGGATTCGACCCGGATGCGCTCGGATCGCATTTCATTCGAGCCGGATTCCGTTCGATACGAGCCGTCTCGCTCCCCGGTCTCCCCGAAGCTCGCGGCCCGGGGCTCTTCGCCCTCACCGCCCAGAAATAGAAACACACTCGGCTGACGCCTCAGCCGTTTCCCACACGATTCACTTCACCATTTCCGGTTTACCATCACCAGAGGAGTCCACATGACCACCGCGACGACGCAGCAGTTCATGAACACCGGCCTGCCCCTCCACGGCAGCGAGAACTACAAAGTCAAAGATATCTCTCCCGAGACCGTGCGCTACGGTCGCAAGGAGATTGATATCGCTGAGCACGAGATGCCCGGCCTGATGGCCTGCCGCGAGGAGTACGGCCCGAAGCAGCCGCTCAAGGGCGCTCGCATCACCGGCTCGCTGCACATGACCATTCAGACCGCCGTGCTCATCGAGACCCTTCAGGACCTCGGCGCTGATGTCCGTTGGGCTTCGTGCAACATCTTCTCGACCCAAGACCACGCCGCCGCGGCGGTCGCGGTCGGTCGCGAAGGCAAGGGCGAGACGCCCGTCTTCGCCTGGAAGGGCGAGACTCTCGAAGAGTACTGGTGGTGCACCCTCCAGGCCCTGACCTTCCCCAAGGACGAAAACGGCAGCCAAGGACCCTACATCCTGGTGGACGACGGCGGCGATGCCACCCTGCTGATCCTCGAAGGCGCCAAGGCAGAAGAGGCCTACGAGAAGGACGGCACCCTGCCCGATCCCTCGAAGGGCCCGACCCCCGACGAGCGCGTCGTCCTCCAGCTCATCAAGGATAAGCTGCTCGATGACCCAACCTTCTGGCGCAGCATGATCCCGCACATCAAGGGTGTCTCTGAGGAGACGACCACCGGTGTGCACCGTCTGTACAAGTTGGCCGACAAGGGCGAACTGCCCTTCCCGGCGATCAACGTGAACGACAGCGTGACCAAGAGCAAGTTCGACAACACCTACGGCTGCCGCCACTCGCTCATCGATGGTCTCAACCGTGCCACCGATGTCATGCTCTCGGGCAAGGCCGCGGTGGTCTGCGGCTTCGGCGATGTTGGTAAGGGCTCGGTCGAGTCGCTGGCTGGCCAGAAGTGCCGCGTGAGCGTCACCGAGATCGACCCGATCTGCGCTCTTCAGGCCTGCATGGAAGGCTACGAAGTGGTCCGCCTGGAGGATGTCGTCGACAAGATGGACATCTTCATCACGACCACCGGCAACAAGGACATCATCACGCTCGACCACATGCGTAAGATGAAGCACAACGCGATCATCGCGAACATCGGTCACTTCGACAACGAGATCGACACCGCCGGTCTGCTGCGACTCGTCGAAGAGGGCAAGGTCGAGCGGATCACGATCAAGCCGCAGGTTGACGAGTTCAAGTTCAAGGCCGACCCGTCGACCGGGACAGAGGAACACTCGATCATCCTGCTGGCCGAAGGCCGCCTGATGAACCTCGGCTGCGCGACCGGGCACCCCTCCTTCGTGATGTCGGCGTCGTTCACCAACCAGACGATCGCTCAGATCGAGCTGTGGTCCAATGCCGACGCGTACAAGAACAAGGTCTACGTGCTTCCCAAGCACCTCGACGAGAAGGTGGCCCGTCTGCACCTCGACAAGCTCGGAGCCAAGCTGACCCGTCTCAGCGAGGATCAGGCGGCGTACATCGATGTTCATGTCGATGGCCCCTACAAGCCCGACACCTACCGCTACTAAGCCCCAATGGCTGATTGCCGACGCTCCGTGAAAACGGGGCGTCGGCTTTATGCACGCACGCGACCACTACGCCAAGTCGAAGACGACTTTCAGCTTTGAGTTCTTCCCGCCGAAGACCGAGAAAGCGGCAGAGTCGCTGTTTGAGAGCATCCGAGAACTCGACGAGCTCAAGCCCTCCTTCGTAAGCGTGACCTACGGCGCCGGTGGTACCACTCGGAGCATCACGCAGGACTTGGTCTTCCGCATCCGATCCGAGATCGGTTTATCGGTCGTGCCTCACCTGACCTGTGTGTGCCACACCGAAGCTGAGATCTACGACATCCTCGAGCGATATGCCGCTTCAGGGATCAACAACATCCTTTGTCTGGGTGGCGACCCGCCACGAGACAAACCCGGCTACGACCGCTCACGAGACGCGTTCCAGCGTGCCGCCGATCTGGTCCGGTACGTCAAGGACTTCTCGAAGCGGCACGGCGGCCGAACCATCACCGACCCGCGTGGGTTTGGCATCGGCGTCGCCGGCTTTCCCGAGGGTCACCCCGGTACACCGAACCGGCTCCAGGAACTGGACTACCTCAAGATGAAGGTCGATGAGGGCGCTGATTTCATCATCACGCAGCTCTTCTTCGATAACCGGGATTTCTATGACTTCCGGGATCGCTGCGAGATGGCCGGCATCGATATCCCCATCGTGGCAGGCATCATGCCGATCGCGTCCGCTGCGGGGATGCGCCGCATGGGAGATCTCGCAGCTGGCGCCCGTTTCCCTGCCCCGCTGCTCAAAGCGATCCAGCGTGCCATCGACAGCTTCGGTGAAGATACCCCGGAAGGCAAAGAAGCCGTCAAACGAGTCGGGATCCACTGGGCAACCGAGCAGTGCCGCGACCTGCTCGACCACGAGGTTCGCGGCTTGCACTTTTACACGCTCAACCGGTCGACCGCGACCCGTGAGATCTACGCGAACCTCGGCGTCCGGGACTCGGCGACGCTTATCGGAAGTTAAGCCAAGCCGCCATCACCCCAGCGGGACCCCAGTAAGCGTCCGGGGTTCAGATGCACCGATGAAACGCCGAGAAAAGGTCTAGGCATCCCCTGAAGGGGCGGCCTTGGCTGTCTTTCCGGTGAGTATTCATGAAACCACACGAAGTGATCGACACGCTGCGCACTTCCAATCGTGACCTGGAACTGATCATCGCCGATCTCGATCGCGGGACGCAGTTTGAGAGTTCCGACCTGCGCCGTTCGCTTAAGCGATGGAAGTTCACGGCAGGAAAGGCTGTGCTTACGCTGATGCGCGAGGCTGGCCCATCCCAGACTTTCGTGGTCGCACCGCGAAACCTGTCCGCTCAGGGCGTCGCCATCATCCACGGTGGCTATATCCATGCAAAAACCCGCTGCATCGTCTCGATCAAGCGAGTTGATGGGAAGATTGCCCACATCCATGGCTCCATCGTTCGATGCTCGCACATCAAAGCGCAGTTGCATGATATCGGGATCAAATTCGACACCACGATTGATCCGGAAGGATTCGTCGAGCGAGGTGAGACAAACCGATTCAATGTGGAAAAAGTAGAGCTCAACGATCTGCGCGGAACCCTGCTGGTCGTCGAAGATTCCATCGCTGACCAGAAACTCCTGGCGTACTACTTCAAGGATGCCAATCTGGATGTGAGCTTCGCAAAGGACATCAATGTCGGCATATGCTGTCGGATGCTCCGGACATTGTGTTCGTGGATTAACTGCTGCCCGACGGCGACGGCATCAGTTTCATCGAACAGGCCAGAGCGACCGGATACCACGGCCCGATGCTGCTGATTACCGCCGATACGACTCCCGGCCTGCGCGAACGCGCTCGCAAAGTGGGGGCTTCGGAGGTGCTCACCAAGCCATGCCCGAAGGAACTCCTGCACCAGGCGGCAGCGGAGTACCTGGTGCAGATGACCTCGGTCTCTGAATCCGGGCACGGGCCGATCATCTCCAGCGCGAAAGCCAACGGCATCAGCATGGAAATGCTCGATTCCTACATCGACGATCTTCGCAGGCAAGCCGATGATATCGCCAGCCTCATCACCAAGGACGACTTGGATGGGCTCAAGCGAGTTGCAACTCTGCTGAAGGGCAACGCCTGCTCCTACGGGCTGGAACCGATCAGCCGCGCCGCCAATGATCTGCTTCGAACGCTGAACTCCACGATGAGCGTTGAAGAGTCCAAGCCACTGGCACGCAGACTCAGTGAGTTCTGCAGAAGGGCCAAGGCGCAACCATGAGCGCACGACATAACATCATCAACACGCTCCGCCTCAGCGATCGCGAGGCCACCGAACTGCTCACAGAAGTAGAGCGGATGGCTCGCTCTGCACCCCCTGAGGGGATCACCCGTAGCGCCCGCCGGTGGAAGTTGCAGGCACAGCGAGCCATTCTGTCCCTGCGATCGCAGACCGGGGAACGCCAGCATCTTCTCGCGGTTCCGAGAAACATCTCCACCGGCGGGATCAGTCTCTTGTACGGCGGGTTTCTTCATCAGGGCACCGCGTGCGAAGTGATGCTCCGGAGCGTCGGGGGTGCGACCGAACCGGTACGGGGGACGGTTCGCCGATGCCGCCATGTCTCAGGCAGATTCCATGAACTCGGGATCGAATTCGAACGGAATGTGAATCCACGCGAATATCTGATCTCGATCGGTTCGGACTACCTGTTCAACGCCGAGAAAGTCGAGCCGTCTCAGCTTCGTGGACGCGTGATGCTGTTCACGGTCGATGACGCGGATCGGCGAGCCTACCTGCGGGAGTTGGCTGAGACGCGTATCGAAATCGAGTGCATCGACGACCCCGCTGCCGCGATCGCACGACTTGGCTCCGAGTTTGATCTGGTTTTTGCTGATGTGGATGGCCAAGAGGATCTCGCCGTCGAGTTCGCCGAGCGTGCTCGTCATTCGAAGAAGCTGGCCCCGATCGTTGTCATCGTTCGCAGCGATGACCCCGAACTGCGGCTCGCGGCGATCGGAGCCGGTGCCAGCGAACTCCTGTTTAAGCCCGTTGGAACCGAACTGCTGTACCAAGCGGCGACAGAATACTTGGCTTGCATTCACGACGATGAGCTCGCCGGCATCAGCATGGACATGCGAACCGTCAGTGATGCGCCGGATGAGCTCAGCAACGAATGGCTGCATCAACTCGGCGCCGCCGCGGACACTCTCGAAGCGGATGTCGCGGCCCGAGTCAGCCAGTCGGCCATTCGAACACTCAAGACCATGCACGATCTCGCACGTCGATTCGGGCTGACGCACGCGGCAGAGTGTCTGCTCAACGCCAGCCGTTCACTCGAGCGGTGCGGCCAGTGCTCCGGCGCGATGACCGAGATTCGAAGGGCTTTGCGGAGCGTTCGGCGGATTGGGGCGGTATCGATCAACCCGCCGTCATCGGATCAGGTCGCCGCCTGAGGACTGGTCGCGGGTCCTCTCTTGATCGCGACGAGCAATACCGTCATATCGGCCGGTGTCAGGCCCTCCAGACGCGAGGCCTGTCCGAGTGTGGCCGGACGAAAACGGCTGAGGGCATTCCATGCTTCGGTACGCAGCCCGTCGATGCGTGTGTCGAATATCCAGGATGGAACCGGCCGTCTCTCCATCTCGGACTGACGCTTGATCTCGGCAGTCTGCCGAGCGATGTATCCCTCGTAGTGCCTCTCGGCGGCAACGGTTTCCAGAACACCACTTGGCAGCGCGGCCGCGTACTCGCGTCCGATATGTTCAGCCAGATCGGCCGGGGAGTACCCTGGGCGACGCATCACCAGAGACAAAGGCTCACCTTGGATTCGCGTGGAGTCGATCCGGGCGTTCAAATCAGCGATCGCCGCCCGACGCAATTGAATTCGGCTTCTGCGATTCTCGCAGATCAACCCGAGACTGTCGCCAAGAGGACTCAGCCGGTCTGAAGCGTTGTCGGCACGAAGGAGCAGGCGGTACTCGGCCCGGCTCGTGAACATGCGGTATGGTTCGACGGGGGTCTTCGTGACCAGGTCATCCATCATTACGCCGAGGTAGGCCTGGTCTCGCCCGAGCACGAACTCTGATTCGCTGCGAGCAAACCGCACGGCGTTCACGCCGGCGATGAGGCCCTGCCCTGCAGCTTCTTCGTAGCCGCTGGTCCCATTGATCTGCCCCGCGAGAAAGAGTCCGGGCAGGCGCTTGGTCATTCCGGTCGCCAGAATCTGGTGAGGTCTCACCATGTCATATTCGACGGCGTAGCCGTACATCAGGATCTCGGCGTGCTCACACCCAGCCATCCCCCCCACGATGCGATCCTGCACATCTCGCGGCAGGGACGTCGCGATGCCGTTGCAATACACCGTCTCCGTTTCGTGGGACTCGGGCTCGAGGAAGACATGATGCGAGGGTCGGTCTGCGAATCGAACGACTTTGTCTTCGATCGAGGGGCAGTAGCGTGGCCCGATCGAATCGATCTGCCCGGAAAACATCGGAGCACGATGAATGTTGGCCCGGATGTGCTCGTGGATGTCGTGGTTGGTGGCGGTGATGCGACAAGCAACCTGCTCAAGAGGCGGCCAGCCAGCAGCACGCTCGGTGAGATCGGAAAACGGCAGCGGCGGTTCATCGCCCCACTGCTCTTCCAGGTTGTCCCAATCGATCGTCGATCGCTTCAGGCGCGGGGGCGTTCCGGTCTTGAGCCGCCCGAGATCGAATCCGAGTCGTCGCAGGGTCGCGCTCATCCCGATCGCGGGCAGTTCGCCGAATCGTCCACCCTCAGACTTCTGCTCGCCGGTGTGCATCAGCCCACGCATGAAGGTTCCGGTCGTCAAGACCACGGCACCGGCACGGAGGGCCAGCCCGTCGTTGGCCATGCTCTGCGGAACGCTCTCTCGCCCGGAGAGGATCACGCCAACGCAGCGATGTTCATCACCGACTTGCTCGGTCATGAAATCATCGGCGGCACCGGCGTACACCGTGATCGAGGAACGCTCAGCGATCTGCTGCTGGATGTACCTCGGGTAGGCGCGGTTGTCCGACTGGCATCGCGGCGAATGAACCGCCGACCCCTTGGAGGTGTTGAGCATCTTGAACATGATGCCGGTCGCGTCGGCCGCCTGACCCATCAGCCCGCCAAGCGCATCGATCTCACGGACCATTTGGCCCTTGGCCACACCCCCGATGGCTGGATTGCAGGACATCACTCCGATCTTTGTTGGATCGAGTGTGACCAGAGCGACTCGGGCACCAAGGTTGGCCGCAGCCCATGCTGCCTCAACCCCGGCGTGGCCGCCGCCAACCACGATGATGTCGTACGCCTTCATAGATAAGTGACGGGCAGAATGGAGGATCCTTCTCAACGCCGACGCGGGAAGAAATCAACCGCGACCGGAAGGTGGTCCGCCGCGTAGCCCTCAGGGGCAGGGGTCGTCCGGTAGTCCGCCCCCGAGGGACGCAGTGGGGTTCCGAGCACGAAAGCCGAATCCGCAACGAGGCTCCGCTTCAGATTGCTGTTGACGAAGATGAAGTCGATGGCACGATCGCTCTCGTGGGTCGGGCTCTTTGCCGCGCCAGGTCCGTGCGAGTCCATCGTCAGGGTCAGACCGGCCTGGTCGATGTATGTCTGCACACTGAGGGCGTCTGGCGTGGCGTTGAAGTCGCCGAGCACGGCGATGTTGGCGTTCGGGTTCTCCTGGAGTCGCTGCTCGATGAGCTTGACCAGCCCACGCGATTCCGCTTCGCGCCAGTACGCCGCGGGTCCTCCGGACTTCTGATGGATCACGAAGAGCTCAAGATCGAAGTTCGCTTCTTCGCCGGTGCTTGGGATTTCAACTCGCACATAAAGGGGGCTACGCCGGTAGGCGATGGGCTCCCCGGCGTACCAGTTTTCGCCGCTGCCGTACTTCTCGGGGTGGACCCCGCCGAGCGGCATGTTCGGCCACACCCGCGCTTCACGGATCGGAAAGCGGCTGAGCACCGCCTGCTCGATGCCACGTTCCTGACCGACATCAATCGACACGATGAACTCATAGCCGAGATCTGAGAGGTACTCCGCGTTGAACGCTTCGAGCGCATCGAAGCTCTCGATCTCCTGAAGCCCGATCACATCCGCGTCGAGTTCTCGAATCGCATCCGCGACGGCACGCAGCTGCGCGTCGGGCTTTGCCCTCAGACCCTCGCGGCTGCTGTGCATGTCATCAAAGCGGTCCGAGAGCGCCGGATTGTCGTGCTCGTCGAAGAGGTTCAGGATGTTGTAGGTCGCCAGGCGGACGGCACCGTTTGCCTTTGGAGGAGCCTCCGGGAGTCCGAGCCGCGGAGCCGACGCAGAAGTGACAGCGGTCGCTTGTGCAACGCTGATCGAGGTGGACGCGATTCCGGCCAGCAGGGCGACCGAGCCAAGAGCAATGCACAACGGACGGGGCATGGGGGCGTCTCCGAAAGGATGCTTGAAGAGTTCGACCATTGTAGCCCGGAACCGCAGTTTCGGGATCCGTACGGATTCCAGCGTTAGCGGACGCAACCAGACGCCTCAAACCCACCAGTCGATTGACCAAGCCGCATTCAGCCAGTGATCGAAAGGCTCATCGGCGTGCTGAATGCGACCCTGTTTTCATGCGTCCAGTGCGACTTCACATCCATCCCGCCCGCACGATCATGGCTGTCGCCTGCGGACTCGGCCTCGCGGCCGGCCTGAGTGGGTGCTCCTCGCACGCCACCGAGCGGGCCTCCCTCGAGTACCACCCGTTGGTCCTCGAACCAACCGCGTCGGGATTCGCGTCGGCCCGAAGCACCCCGGACCGCGTGGGCTCGCCCCGTACGCTTTCCAGCGTACCGACGGACTGAATCCGTCCGGCGCGGTACTCTTGGCGCATGGCCAGAGCATTCGAAGATTCCATCGAAACCGACTTTTCGGACAAGTTGAGCTACTCGTCGTACTTGGATCTGGATCGGATCCTGTCCGCCCAGAAGCCGCTCTCGAACCCCGAGCACCACGACGAACTGCTCTTCATCATCCAGCACCAGACCTCGGAACTGTGGATGAAGTTGATCATCCACGAACTCTCGGCTGCCATCGAGCATGTCCAGCACGACCGTCTGGAGCCGACCTTCAAGATCTTGGCTCGTGTGAAGCAGATCCAGCGGATGCTCTTTGAGCAGTGGGCGGTCCTCGAGACGCTCACGCCCACCGAGTACGCACAGTTCCGTGGCGTGCTCGGGCGTGCCTCCGGGTTTCAGTCCCACCAGTACCGAACGATCGAATTCCTGCTCGGCAACAAGGACCCCAACGCGATCCGGGTCTTTGCACACCTGCCTGACTTGCACGCCGAGCTGACGCGGATCCTGAACTCGCCATCGCTGTACGACGAGTTCCTGCGCCACCTCAGCCGACGCGGATTCGAGGTCCCCAAAGCCGCGATCGAGCGTGACTGGTCGCAGCCCTATGAGGCGAACCCCGACCTGCTGCCAATCTTCAAGGCCATCTACGAGCATCCCGAAACCCAGTGGGATGCGTACGAGATGTGCGAAAAGCTGGTCGATGTCGAGCAGCAGTTCGCGCTGTGGCGATTCCGTCACATGAAGACCGTCGAGCGTGTCATCGGATTCAAGACCGGCACGGGTGGCTCCTCGGGCGTGGCCTTCCTGCGCGAAGCGGTTCTCCAGCGGATGTTCCCTGAACTCTGGGATGTTCGAACCATCATCGGAACCTGATCACGGATCATTCGGACCCTAGGATGACCATATGACGACCACTTCTTCACCGGCGACATCGAGCATCACCGACTCCGTGCGGCGACTGGGCGATGGACCGCTGACCGAACACGGTCTCCGCGAGGCGGTCTGGCCCCTGTTCAGTCGAGTTCTCAATCGCCCAGTCCACCCTGCGCTCCGGGATCGCCCCGAGATCTACCTCGCGAACCATTCGCTCGGCCGCCCGCTCGACCAGACGGCTCAGGACCTTCAGCGAGCCATGGACCTGTGGTACACCGACATGGACGGTGCCTGGGTCGGTGAGGACGGCTGGATGGCTGAGATCGAGCACTACCGTTCACTGGTCTCCCAGCTCATCGGAGCCCCTCGCCCCGACTGCATCATCCCCAAGACTTCGGCGGGTCAGGGCCTGCGTGCCATCCTGAACGCGCTCTCCGACCATGGCAAGGTTCCCACCGTCGTCGCCACCCGAGGCGAATTCGACAGTTGCGATTTCATCCTCAAGACCTACCACAGCAAGGGGCGAGCGAAGGTGAAGTGGGTCGAACCATCCGCCGCCAAACCTTTCGCTCGGTTCGATGCCTCAGCGGTCATCGATGCCATCGACGATTCAACCGACCTCGTGCTCTGCTCGCAAGTGATGTTCTCAACCGGTCAGGTCCTCCAAGGCTTGCCCGACATCACCGCCGCAGCCCATCGGCATGGAGCCGTCATGGTTGTGGACACCTACCACAGCGCGGGAGTGATGCCGATCTCCATGGATGGCGAGGATGCCGGGGGCATGGGAGGAGCCGATTTCGCGATCGGCGGCAATTACAAGTACACGCGCGGCGGCCCAGGCGCTTGCTGGCTGGCGGTCCATCCCCGTCATCTCAGCGAGCGGACCGCATCGCAGCATCCAGCCGATCGCCTCTCCACGCTGGACACCGGCTGGTTCGCCAAGAAAGACACCTTCCTGTACAGGCGGCCCGAAGAGCCAGAACTGTCCTCCGGCGGGGATGCGTGGCTGGAATCCACCCCGCCCATCATGACGGCGTATCAGGCCCGGGCCGGGCTTGAGCTCACCCTCGGCATCGGTCTCCAGCGCCTGCGCGAATACAACCTGCATCAGCAGCGGGTGCTGCAGGAGGCTTTCCTGCGGCGGGGGATGACGCTCTACCAGCCGTCACCGCCAAGCTCGTGGGGCGGCTTTTCACTGCTGGTCCACGATAACGCAACCGCCTTGTCGAACAAGCTCCGCGAACAAGGCGTCAACACCGACTCGCGTGGAGTTTGCGTGCGATTCGGTCCCGATGTGCTGAACACGGAGGAAGAATTCGAACTCGCCGCCGAGATCACCGCGCGCGTCCTCGGCTGATCACTCGGGAGCTTCCGACTCACGAGAGAACTTCGGGATCGTCACGACGAAATCGGTTCCCTGACCAGCCTGCGAAACCACATGGATCGTGCCTCCATGCTCTTCGATTAGGCGCTTGGTCGTCGGGAGGCCAAGGCCGCTTCCTCCACCTGTGGTCGTAAAATACGGCGTAAAAATCTTCTCGACCACCTCCGCTGGAATGCCTGGCCCGGTATCGATGACATGGACCGCCCACTGAGAGCCGACATCCGTGTCCACCTCGGTCGTGCGCACGATCAACTCGCGGGCTCTGGCCTGGTCCGCGGCTCCGGGCCCCTCGGTCATCGCCTGAACCGCGTTCAGCAGCAGGTTCAGCAGCGCCTGCTTGAAGTGGTCCGCATCCAGATCAACTTCCATAGGCCCACGCCCGAGCTCTGAACGGAGCCGGATGTTGTGGTGCTGGGCCTGCGGCGCGAAGAAATCGATCAGCTCATCAACCACCTGGTTCAGATCACAGCGTTCCCGAACCAGCCGGACCTCACCAGCAAATCGGAGAAAGTCGCCCAGCGTATCGCGAAGCCGTTCGGCTTCCCGATGGAGGACACCGACCCGCCGGCGCATGCTGCTCCGGTCGTCATCATCAAGACCGGGCACATCGGCAAGGGCTTCAGACAGCAGCTGCGCGTTCAGCCCGATCGTGGAAAGCGGATTCTTGATCTCGTGGGCCAGACCCGCGGTCATCGCACCGATCTCGGCCAGTCGCTCCGCGTTTCGCGCCCGACGCTCGGCGGCGCGTGCCCGTTTGGTCTGTCGCTTGAGTTCGAACCAGACCACGGGTACACCGATGGCGATGCCGATACCCAGTCCGATCAGGATGCCCTGCAGGATTGCCATGGGGCCACACGATACCGGCGTGCCTCAATCCACGCCCTACGCAAGCCCGAGGCCCCTACTTCACCCGTCGCGGATTGCGGACGGCCGGGACCACCTTCTTGACCTCGATCTCGGGCTCGTCAACTCGCACCACGCGCGTCGCGTGCCAGCCTCGTTCGGTCTTCTCTGCGCTGTACTCGACTCTGCAGCCATCTTTGAGCACCCGAAAACCATCGCCCTCGATCTGGGAGTAGTGGACGAAAATATCCTGGTTTTCCGGGCCGATGATGAAGCCAAATCCTTTGCGAGGGTCGAACCACTTCACGGTGCCCTCGATATCGCGCAGTTCCGCCTCTACTTTGGAATCGGTCATGCTCGTCCCTTACGAATCGACGGCTGAAACCACCAGTCTCAGACTGAATGATTCTCGGACAGGGTTGTCGAGTCGAAACTAACCCGCCTCGCACTCGGAATCAATGATTCATTTGCAAATCCCCACCCGGTGACACAGATTCCGCGCAAAAACAAGCCCCGCGGGTGGCGGGGCCTGCCTGAATCAGGTGTGTTTCGTGAGGTGGACTCAGTCCGCCGCCACGGTCTCCTCTTCGCGGGCCTCATCCTTCAGCACGGCCTTGCGGCTGAGCTTGATGCGTCCCTGATCGTCCACATTGATGACCTTGACCTTGACCACATCGCCAACGGAGACGACATCGCTGACATTCTTCACGAACCCGTCGGCGAGTTCGGAGATGTGGCACATGCCATCGGTTCCCGGCGCGAGTTCGATGAAGGCACCAAAGTCCTTCATGGAAACGACCTTGCCGTTGTAGATCGTGCCGACCTTGATAACCGCGGTCACGGCTTCGATCTCGCTGAGGGCTCCCTCAAGCGAAGGGCCGTCTGCGGAAGAGATCATGACGGTGCCGTCATCCTCGACCTCGACATTGACGCCCCAGCGATCCTGAATCGAGCGGATGTTCTTGCCACCCGGTCCGATCAGCTTGCCGATCTTGTCCGGGTCGATGTTGATGCTGACGATGCGCGGGGCCTTCGGCGAAACCTCTTCGCGGGGCTCGGCGATGACCTTCTCCATCTCGGTGATCAGGTGCTCAAGGCCTTCTCGCGCTTCGGCGAAGCAGGCCTTGATCTCGTCGAGGTCAAGTCCACGGGCCTTGAGGTCCAGCTGGATGCCGGTGATGCCTTCGCGGGTGCCGCAGATCTTGAAATCCATATCGCCGAAGAAGTCCTCTTCGCCGATGATGTCGAGCACGCGGACAACTTTCTTGCCCTTGTCGTCGGTGAAGCGACCGACAGTGATGCCGGCGCAGGTATTCGTGATCGGAACGCCGGCGTCCATCAGCGCGAGGCATCCGCCGGTGGTCGAAGCCATCGACGAGGAGCCGTTGGACTCGGTGATGTCACTGACGAGACGCACGGTGTAGGGGAAGTCTTCGGGGCTGGGCATGATTCCAGCCAGCGAACGCTCGGCCAGGGCGCCGTGGCCGATCTCTCGACGGCCCGGACCCATGATGCGACCGGCTTCGCCGACGCAGAACGGCGGGAAGTTGTAGTGCAGGTAGAACTTCTTCGAGTACTCGGGCATGAGGCCGTCGACGACCTGCTCGTCGCGACCGGTGCCGAGCGCACAGCTCACGAGCGACTGGGTCTCGCCACGCTGGAACATCGCCGAGCCGTGGGTATGTTCGAAGATGCCCACTTCCATCTCAAGCGGACGGATCTCCATGAGATCGCGCCCGTCGGCCCGAATGGACTTCTCGACGATCAGCTTGCGGGTGCACTTCTTCTCCAGCGTGCGGAAAGCCTCTTTGGCCATCGCGTGACGCTTTTTGGAGAGTTCGTACTCGGCGACCGTGCCGTCTTCCTTGATCTGGAAGTGCTTCTCGAGCAGTTCCTTGCGGAGTTCGGCGACGGCGTCGCCCCGCTCGTGCTTGCCCTTGATCTGACGGGCCTTGGTGAGCTTGGTCTCGCACTCTTTCTTCACCAGAGCGACGATGTCTTCGTCGGGCAGATTCAGCTTGCCTTCGCGCTTCTTCTGTCCGGCCTTCTTCACGAACTCGTTGATGAGACCGATGGTCTCCATGACATACTCGTAGCCGAACTCGATCGCGGCGTGCACATCGTCGTCGGCGACCTCAGCGGCGCCGACCTCGATCATGTTCACGCCGTCTTTGTGGCCCGCCAGAACCAGGTCCAGATCGGAGTACTCCATCTGGGTGCCGGTCGGGTTGATGATGAAGGCCGCGCCGTCGTCGGTGAAGATACGACCCACACGCACCGTCGCGGTCGGGCCTTCGAACGGGGCATCGGAGATGGACAGGGCCGCCGAGGCCGCCGTCGCGGCGAGGATGTCCGCGTCGTTCTCGCCGTCGTGGCTCATGACCCAGCACTGGATCTGTACTTCGTCGATGAACCCGTCGGGGAACAGCGGACGGATCGGGCGGTCGATCATCCGCATGGTGAGGATTTCCTTCTCGCTGGGAGCACCCTCACGCTTGCGGAAGCCGCCGGGGAACTTGCCCGCAGCGGTCAGCTTTTCGCGATAGTCCACCTGCATCGGGAAGAAGTCCAGTCCGGGACGGGGATCGGCCCGCACGACGGTAGCCAAAACGGTCGTTCCGCCGTAGGTCGCAAGGACCGCGGCGTTCGCGAGTTTGGCGATTTTGCCGGTCTCGAGGGTCAGCATGCGACCGCCGATTTCGCGTTCAACTTTGTGATGCTTCATCTTCTTGCATTGCCTTTCGGAGCTTCATCGATCGCCGCTGCCTTCTGAGCGAAGGTGGAACACATCGATCTGCCCGATTGTGCTGGTCTGCTGCGCCGTCTCGAAGAGCAGAAGGCCGGGTGCAACAGGTCCGGTGTTGCCTGCGGCCTGCTGCCGTTCAGGCGGGGCACGACCAGCGAATGAAAAAAGCGACCGGCCCAATGCCGGTCGCGCCTACAACTTGATTTACTTCCGCAGACCGAGCTTCTGGATCAGGGCAAGGTAGCGGTCTCGATCGGTCTTCTTGAGGTAAGCCGAGAGACGGTTCCGCTTCGAAACCATGGCGAGCAGACCGCGACGCGACGAAAAGTCGTGCCGGTGCTCCTTCATGTGTTCGGTCAGTTCCCGGATGTTCTCGGTGAGCACCGCCATCTGCACCTCGGGGGACCCGGTGTCTCCTTCGTGGGTGGCGTACTCTTTGATGATCTCTGCCTTACGGGCGTCGGAAATAGCCATAAACTCAAACTTGCCTCGGTTAGCCGCCCCCGACCCACATGTAGGGACACCGCGCGGATGCACGGTTCGGGCGCAGCGATGCTTTGAAATCCACACGATTCCGGCCGAAAGTCTAGCGAAGACGGCAGATTTTCGCAAACCGGCCATCTTCCGTACCGCCTCGGAACACCGGGCGATGGTGCGTGCCGGTACGATGCACGCATGGCCACCTACACCAGCACTGCCACCCATCCTGGCCCCCTCGCCGCCCGAGTCCGGGCCCTGAAACCCTCCTCGACCCTCGCGGTTGGCCAGCGGGCGGCGGAACTCAAAGCGCAGGGCGTGGATGTGCTGTCCTTCGCCGCCGGCGAGCCGGACTTCGATACCCCGCAGGCGGTAAAGGATGCCGCGACCAAGGCCATCGCCGCTGGGCAGACAAAGTACGCCCCCGTTCCAGGGGATAAGGATTCGCGTTCCGCGATCGCCGAGAAATTCACGTCCGAGAACGGCATCCCGGGTGTCACCCCCGATCATGTCGTGGTTTCCACCGGTGGGAAGCAGAGCCTGTTCAACCTCTTCATGGCCCTGCTCGATCCGGAGGGCGAGGGCAGCACCGCTCGCCGGGTTGTATTGCCTGTTCCAGCATGGGTGAGTTACGCCCCTCAGGCGGAACTCGCCGGCGGGGTGGTGCACGAGGTCGTGACCACTGCGGCGAATCAGTTCAAGATGACCCCCGACCAGCTTGAGGCCGCGCTCACCCCCGACGCTCGAATCTTGGTGCTCAATTCGCCATCCAATCCCTGCGGCACGATGTACACCCCTGACGAGATCCGGGCTCTGGGTGAGATTGTGGCCCGGGTGACCACCGGGGACTCCCCCCGCTGCCCGCACCTCGTCGTCATCACCGACGAGATCTACGAAAAGCTGATCTTCACGGGCCAGGAGCATTTCTCGATCGGCTCGATACCCCAGATCGCGGAGCGCGTGCTGACCGTCAACGGGCTCTCCAAGGCTTACTCGATGACCGGCTGGCGTGTCGGCTTCTTCGCCGGCTCCGGCCAGTTCGGTCTCGAAGTTGCCAAAGCCGCGGCGAAGCTGCAGTCGCAATCCACCACCAGCATCCCCTCGTTCATCCTCCCCACGATCCGTGTGGCGCTCGAGCAGTGTGCAGACTTCGTGGAAGAGCTCCGATCAACCTTCGAGAAGCGTGCGATGCTCATGTACGAAGGCCTCGCTTCCATCGACGGGCTGGACTGCCCCAAGCCGACCGGTGCGATGTACGCTTTTCCCGATATCTCGGCACACTTCGGGAAGACCTCACCGAAGGGTACACGCATCGATTCGGCACTCGCGTTTTCCCAGGCCCTTCTCGACGAGCATCATGTGGCACTCGTGCCCGGCGAAGACTTCGGAACAGGCGGGGAAAAGTGCTGCCGACTGACCTACGCCTGCGGCAACGAACAGATCGAGAAGGGCATCGAGCGGATCCGAGCGTTCGTCGGTTCACTCCGCTGAATCAAAGCCTCGCTCGAAGCGCCGCCGGCTTTCCTCATCATTGAACGCCAGCCGCGCTGTCCCATCGATCCGCATGAGACCGGCGTCGATGCCTTGGCCGCGCATGGCGATGAGTAACTGAAGGTCACTGATGAACTCGACGCGTTGTGGCTCAGCACTCGACACAATCACGGTCAGCCTGCGAGCCGCCGGTTCCACTTTGACGATTCTGAAGGATCCGGACTCCGGTTGTGATGGTTGCCCATTCTCAGACTGTGGAGGATCAACTTGCGGAGCCAAAGGCGGATTGACCGCCTGCTGCGAGCGCTGGGGTTGAGCGGGCTGACCCGGAGAAGCCCACCAGACCCCCGCCACCGCCAGGAGGAGTACGGCCGAAGCAATCGTGGCGTTGCGGCGGCGGACACGGGATCGCCGGACACGCGACTGCTCCATGAGCAGCGATTGAAGTCGCTGATTCCGGTTCACTGTCGGCTTTCTTTCATTCACGACCGATCCTCCATCTCTCGAAGCTGGGAAAGCACCCGCCGGTATCGCCCGTCCACAGCACCGGGGCGAAGGCCGAGACTGCGGCCGATGCGCTCAAGCGTCCAGCCGAAGCGCAGTCGAGCATCAACCAAGTACGCCTCGTCCCGATCAAGAGACGCCAGACGCTCATAAAGAGCGTCGAGTTCTTCAGCAGCCGGACCCGGCTCGGCGGTCTGCGATTCGCTCGCCGCCGTTCGCTCTCGCCTGCCGCGCCGCTTCTCGACGCGGACTCGATCGATCGCGCACCGCAGCGCAACCCTGCGGAACCAAGCTCGGACTTCGCTTTCATGCTCCATGATCGGGATCCCTCGGATGGCTTTCACGAATGCGTCCTGGACGGCGTCTGCGGAGAACGATTCATCTCCTCGCGTGTCCTTGCGAATCTGCTGCACCAGATCGTCGAAGAGCATTTCGAAGACTTCGCCGAGCGCCTCGCCGTCTCCCCCGGCAAGCCGGGTGAGCAAATCGATCCACACACGCGAACGCCCGGCATCGGGGGCCGGGCTCGCACCTTCGCTGCGCTCGTGTGGAGAGGGCGTTGGCATTCCTCAGAGCGGATTCCGTTCACTCCATGGCATCGAGCCTGGACTGGACCTGAGCCAGACGGGCTTCGACCTCCTGGAGCCGGGCTTCCGCTTCCTGCCCCGATGCTCGAGCTTCGAGTACCGCCAAGCGCTGCTCGTGCACTTCCTCTTCGCTGATGCTTCCGGACTCAAAGGAGGCCTGCAGACGCTCCAACCGCTTTTCCTCAAAATTGAGCAGCTCGGTGAAGTAGTCCATCCGCGAGCGCGCAATCATCGCCTCGCTTCTGAACTTCGACTGCTGTTCGAGAGCTTCCTGCCGCGCTGTAGCGGTCGAGTTGGCAGAGCGGCTCAACTGCTGGAGCACGCTGTCAATCATTTGCAGCGTCTGTCCGGTCGCCGAAACGATCAGCAGTGATGTTTCATCGTGGAAACGCAGCTTTGTGGTTTCCACTCCCTCACTGACCTCCACCGCTGCTTCGATCGCCGTGAGCAGTTCTTCGGTGCTGACGCTGCCCTGACCTCGAAGCGAGGCGACCGACCACGACATCGTTTGTGTGCGCCTCGCCTCCATGTCCTGGCGGCTCGGAGAATCCGTCTCCACTTCGACGAGGTACACGCCGTCGCGGTCACCGACATTCAGGCGCGACCGATCGCCATTCCTGTGCCGGCGCTCATCGCCGTCGAGCGCCGAGAGGACTCCGTACAGAGTGACTTTTTCCATCTGGAGCGGGGGCATCTCGAATTCGGCAGCGTTCCCACGAACGAGGACCTGCTTCGTTCCCGCGGCGGCCTGCACCACATCGACGAATTCCGCGAGCGAACCGCCATCGAACTCAAACGAGATTGGCTTGTGCACCGGATCGATCCAGCCAACCTCTCCCAGATCTCGCATCCCGACCACGAAGATCGACTTGCTCGAGCCGACGGTATCGATGCTGATCTGCTGCCCGTCGGGAGATTGCGCGAGGAAATAGGGCAGTTCAACCGCATCGGAGAACAGAACACCCGTGAGTTGCACCCGGGGCATGGAAACCTGAGCGAGGTCCTCGGACCCCACGATGATGTTCCGCACACCGTTCTTCATTTGGAGGTGTTCGAAGTACTCAGACAGATTTCCGCCCGCGAAGTCGATGTCGATAACGGATGCAGCCCCTGAACGGGCCATACCCGCCGCACTGCCAACGCCGCCACTCGGATAGCCTCCGGAGTCTTGGGCGAGCACAGTTGGGGACGGAATCAGCGCCAGTGACAGGGCACACGCGGACAGGGTCTTCAAACGAGCCATGGGCTTCCTCTCGCAAAGGGTTGGTACGGTCGTGATACCACCAGAACGCCGCGGGGAACCCGGTTTCGCGCCGATCTGAAGAATTTTTGGACCCTGCAAGGTGATTTGGCGGAGGGTACAATGCCCGGCCATGCACTACGACTCGCACCAATCCGTCATCACCGATCTCGAGGCGCGCATTGTAACGATGCGCGACTCTCTTTAACTACGAAACCAAGTGCACCAAGCTCAAGCAGCTCGAAGAGCGCATGAACGCCCCGGAGTTCTGGGATCGCCCTGAGGAGGCCCAGAAGACGGTCAGCGAGATGAAGCTCGTCAAGGCCCAGGTTGATCCGCTCACGAAAGTCATCGAAACCTTCGAGGACGCGAAACTCGCCTACGAGATGGCGCGTGAGGCCAACGACAAGGACCTGCTCGTCGAGGCCGACGAAGAACTCTTCAACCTCGAATCAAAGATGGAAAAGGTCGAGATGCTCAGCCTGCTCTCGGGCAAACACGACCACCGCGACTGCTTTTTCACCATCTCCGCTGGCGACGGCGGAACCGAAGCCAACGACTGGTGCGACATGCTCTACCGCATGTACTCCATGTTCTTCGACAAGTACCACACCGAGTGGAAAGTCGAAGAGATCGAAGTCTCGCACGGTTCCGAGGTCGGCCTCGATTCAGTGACCTTCCTCGTGAAGGGGCCGTTCGCGTTCGGACAACTCAAATGCGAGCGCGGGGCCCACCGTCTCGCTCGCGTCAGCCCGTTCAACTCGCAGGGCAAGCGCCAGACCTCTTTCGCGACCGTGGAAGTGACCCCGATCTTTGCCGACACCACGATCGACATCCCCGACAAGGACCTCGAAATCACTGCATTCGCGCGGTCCGCGGGGCCTGGCGGACAGAATGTGAACAAAGTCGCCTCCGCGATCCGGCTCGTGCACAAGCCCACCGGATTCATGGTCGTCAGTTCCACCCACCGCGACCAGCAGCAGAACCGGCGCCAGGCGCTCGAGATCCTGCAGGCCAAGCTGGAGGAAATGGAAGAAGAACGCCGCGCCAAGGAAATCAAAGACGCCTCGGGCGGCGATGTCTCGCGTGGCTGGGGGGCTCAGATCCGCAGCTATGTCTTCTACGACAACCGCGTGAAGGACCACCGCACCGGTCACGAGACCGGCAATGTGCAGGGCGTGCTGGACGGCAACCTCGATGACTTCATCGATGCCGAACTCAAACGCCGGCGCAGGGAACAGGCCGAAGCCGAGGCAAGCGCCTCGGCCTGAGCCTTCGGGGTCTTCAGCACTCAGTCGCGAGAATCGATGTCGGCGATCTCCGCGTCGCGGATCAGATCGGCGAGCAGCTGCTCATCGAGTTGATCGATCACACCATCGGCGTTGAGATCCGCGCCACACAGGAAACCCTCGAGTGAGTCGAACGCGTAGAGGTCTTCCGCATCGACGACACCATCTTCGTTGAGATCGCCCGTCAGGCTGCCAACGCTGAATTCCAGTGTCGTCACCGACTGACGAACCAGCATGCCCATGGGTCTTTCCTGAGCAACAACGGTGACGGAGTTCACGCCGTTCGGCACGCCGCTGAACGGGAAGATGAAGACGCCACGATCAAAGTCGAAGGCCTTGGCCCCACTGGTCAGAGGCGGGATCGGCGCACCATTGGGAAGATTCACGAACACCCACATATCCGTCACGGTGCCGTCTCCGTTGGTGAATCGGAGCGTGCCCGAGCCGGTCTGGCAGTTCACGCCGACGGTCACCACCGACAGATCGGGGTCGGTCCGGTCCACATAGATCACCTCGCGGAAATCACCGATGATGGGGTCACCGGCGCTGCGTGAACGGAAGGCCACGGCGTTGAGATAGTTGTAGCCTTCGGGCAACACCGAGGTGTTGATCACCTGCCGGTACAACCCTTGGCCCGCACCGGGGTTGTTGATGAGCGGCTGGTTGATTGTCAGGAATTGTTCCCAGCCGCGGAATTCCCCGGCGTTGATGTCCCAGGAGCCGTTGCCATTGAGATCGACATAACCCCGCCCGACGCGCAGAAGGGCGTTGTCATCCGTGTTCGGATCATTGGGATCGGTCCGCGTGGTCGTCAGCGTGGCGACGAACTGGTCCCCCTGAATCACGGGCACGGTCGTCAAACGCCGACGGTACGGCGGCTCGGAGGGACTGCTGGCGGGCAGGGTCATCGCGATCGGCCCGACGCTGAGATCGCCGCTCGGTGCAGCGGGTCCGTAGACCACATACCCGCGGTTGTGCTCGAAGGAGCCGGTTCGGTTCCGCGGCACTCGAATCGTCACAAGGCCGTTGGCCCCTACCGTTACCTGATCGAAGATGACGCCGCTGGGGTCAACCGCGGGATCGCTGGCGTTGCCGGTGAGTTCCTGGAGGATGGTTCCCGGGGCAAATCCGGTCAGAATGTTGCGAGTATCGAAACCCGTGGCGAAGGAGTCGTTGACTCCAACAACCACATTCGCGCTGCCGTTGCCGGAGCGCTGGAAGATCATCACATCGCCATCGAGCGAGAGCACATCGAACTGCCCTCGACCGTACATGTTCGACAGGCGAACCAAATCGGTGATCCGCGGGTTCAGCGAGGTCCCGTTCTTGTCCAGACCGAGTGCCTCGGGGTTCCCCTCGCGCGGCCAGAAGCCGCGGAACGCGTAGCGGTCGTGCATCTCGCGCGAGTTGTAGTACACAATCGAAGGGCCGGGGCGCATCAGCACATAGGCGAACGCATGCCACGCGGCCTTGTCGTCGAACGGCAGGCCCGGCGCACTGCCACCGTTGCCGTTCGAGCCGTTGTCGTGCGAATAGACATGGTTCACACCGACCGAGCCGTTGTTGAACCCGTCATCTGCCGAATCGATGTGCGCGTTGAGCACATCCTGCCAGTTGCCGAAACCACGCTGGTTCACGAGGTTGCGGATCGCGCCAGCGCCGTTCAGATCGAGCGTATCGCGGAATCCGAATCCGTCCTTGCGAACATACGACAGCATCGTGCCGGGGTCGGTCACGGCCTCACCGAAACTGAACGCCGTGCCGGTCGTTCCGTCGGGATTCCTGCGACGATCGAACACCGCCGCGTCGTAGTACTCATTCCAGAACCACTGCGGCACATGCTTGATCGCGTCGAGGCGGAAACCATCAATGCCGATGTCTTCGAGCATCCACTGACAGTGGCGCATCAGCAGGCCCGTCGCGTTCTCCGGGACCGGGTCGCCCTCCATCGGGTTCTCAGTGTTGAACGGGTGAATGGTCCACTGCCGACCGCTGATCGGCTCCGTGAACACCTTTGGCGGCAGATCAAGGTCGGGGTAGAACCGATAGTTGTTGGCGTTCGGGCGGTTGCGGATCGTGCCCGCGGGGATGTTCAGGGGATCGCCTTCAACAACCGGCTGCCGGATGAAGAAGTTGGTCGAGCTCTGGTTGATATCGATCAGGCCGACCAGATCCCCTTCCCACAGGTTGTAGTTCGGTCCGCCCGGGTTTTCCGACTGCGTCGATCCGTTGTGGAAGTCGCCCCAGTTCCCGCCGCTCGACTTGTCACCCGAAGCCGGTGGGTTCATCCAGAACCCGGGGTAGCCACCAGCTTCCATGAAACCGGCGTTGCCGCTGCGTCCGGATGCGTGGTTCAGGATCGTATCGACGTAGACATTGGCACCGGCGCGGTGGAACTGCTCGACGACCTTGCGGAAATCGGCCTCGGTGCCGTAGATCGTCTGATTGTTCGGCGTGCCCATGTTGAACTTGTCGAACTGGTCGTACCCGGGACTGGTGGGGTCACCCGGGAGGGTCACCGGCGGCAGCCAGGTCGCGTTGTAGCCCGCCATGAAGAAGTCGGGCATCCGAAGCTCGAGGTTCTCCCACGAGTTTTCGAACCACTGCAGCATGACCTCATCAGCACTCGCAGCGGGCAGCGCGCCCGCGAGGAGTGCGAGCAGAGCGGCGGCAGAAAGACGAACGGGTCGATCAGCGAAAGTCCTGGTCATCGAACTCATCGGTCACATCTCCGGAACGGTCGTGCGTAGCCACGCCATCGACCAGCCGGGTCGCAGCGTTCGGCCATACCGAATCATGCCCCCCAAACGGCTCTCAGTAAACCGTTTTACCCTCGAAATCGACCGTCAGAGTGACCGATTTCTGGATATCGGGCCTGGGCAGAGCCAAAATTACGATCAGAAGGCTCAGACCAGCAGCGTCGCCGGGGCTTCCAGCAGCTGTTTGACCGTCTGGAGGTATTCCGCCGCCATCGCCCCGTCGATCACGCGGTGATCGCTGGACATGGTCATCTGCATCTCGTGCCCGACGACGATCTCGTCTTTGCCCTCGGCGTTCGTGCGGACCACCGGCTTCTTCACCGCAGCACCCACCGCCAGAATCGCCGAGTTCGGGGGGTTGATGATGGCCGTGAAGTGCTCCACACCAAACATCCCCAAGTTCGAAATCGTGAAGGTCGAATCGGACATCTCTTCAACGCTGAGGCCCTTGTCGCGTGCTTTCTTTGCGAGCTTCTTGGTGTCAGCGGAGATCTGGCGAAGCCCGATGCGATCGGCGTTGCGGATCGTCGCGACCACCAGCCCGCCGCCCCGCTCCATCGGCAGTGACACCGCGACGCCAACATTGATCTGCCCATGCAGATTGACCGACTGGTTGTCCTTGCCCCAACTGCTGTTAATGTACGGGTGCTGGTGCATTGCCAGAGCGCACGCCCGAACAAGGAAGTCGTTCACGCTGAGCTTCACGCCCTGCGATTCGAGCTGGGTGTTGAGCTGTTCGCGCAGATCGAGCAGCGGATCCATGTCCACCGCCATGGTGACCTGGTAGTGAGGGACGGTGGTCTTGGATTCGACCAATCGTTTGGCGATCGTCGCGCGCATGTTGCTGAGCGACTGCGTACGCGATTCGAGTTCCGCACCGAAAGCGGGCAGCGGCGCGGGAGCGCTGGCGGCCGGGGCGGAAGCCGCACCGTTCGAACCCGCGGATTCAACATCCCGGGCCACGATGCGACCGCTCGGACCGGAACCCTGAATCCCGCTGAGGGCCAGCCCCTTCTCCTGAGCGATCTTGCGGGCGAGGGGCGAGACGAAGATCCGCCCGCCGGAACCATCGGACTCAGAACCGATCGAAGCCGTCGCGGTGCTGCCCGATGAAGCCGAACCGGATCCGGACGCGCCTGCTTCCTGCTTCTGCTCGGTCTTCTTGGGCTCATCCTTGGAAGCCGATTCGCTCTTTGCGCTGGCTCCTCCGCCAGCTTGGGCCTCGGCCTTCACCTTTTCCACATCCTCGCCCTCTTCGGCGAGCACCAGGATCGTCTTTCCGACCGAGACCGTATCCCCTTCCTTAAGCAGGATCGCGGCAACTACACCATCGTCAAAGTTCTGCAGCTCCATCGTCGCCTTGTCGGTCTCGATGTCGCCGAGCACTTCGCCCGCAGAAACCGCGTCACCCTCTTTGACATTCCACGACACGATCGTGCCTTGTTCCATGGTGTCCGAGAGCCGAGGCATGGTGATGTTGATGGGCATGGATCGTGTTCCCGAGAATTCGGATGCGCAGAGATCGGTTCAGTGAGCAGGATACGAGACTGAGGTTCAGGCGTTCACGACGCGGCGGACCGCATCGGCAATCTTCCCGGCGTTCGGCAGGTAGGCGGCTTCGAGCGGCTTGGAGTACGGCGCGGGAACATCCTCGGTGTTCACCCGCACCGGCTGGTGATCGAGCCAATCGAAAGCGTGCTCGATGATCTGCGTGATCACCTCGCTCGCCACGCCGCTGAACGGCCAGGACTGATCGACCACGACCACGCGGTTGGTCTTCTTGATGCTCTCGACGATCGAATCGATGTCAAGCGGGCGGATGGTCCGCATGTCCAGCAGATCGACCTCGATGCCCTCTTCAGCCAACTTGTCGGCGGCATCCAGGCAGAAGTTCACCGGGCGACCGAAGCTGACGATCGTGCAGTCGTTGCCCTCCCGGTGACGGTACGCCTGACCGAACGGGATGTAGTACTGCTCCTCGGGCACATGGGCCTTGTCGCCGAGCATGCGCTCGCTCTCGAGGAAGAAGACCGGATCATCATCGATGATCGAGGTCGCCAGCAGACCCTTGGCGTCGTAGGGGCAGCTGGGGATCACCAGTTTCACGCCCGGCACATTGGCGTACAGCCCTTCGACGCACCACGAGTGGGTGGAACCGAGCTGACCGCCCGCGCCGTCATTGCCGCGAAACACGATCGGACAGCCCCACTGCCCGCCGGACATGTAGAGCATCTTGGGCACATTGTTGAGGATCTGATCCGCCGCCACGAGCGAGAACGACCAGCTCATGAACTCGATGATCGGTCGCAGGCCGTACATAGCCGCCCCGACCGCCATACCGGCGAAGCCGTTCTCGGAGATCGGGGTGTCGATGATCCGGGACTCCCCAAACTCGTCCATCATGCCCTCGGAGACCTTGTAGGCCCCGTTGTACTGGGCCACTTCTTCACCGGCGAGGAAGATCCGCTTATCGCGACGCATCTCGTGGCTCATCGCCTCGCGAAGAGCCTCGCGGAACTGGATCACGCGGTCTCCCTCGCGGGAAGGCAGATCGGCCGTGAGATCGGGCTTATCCGGGGCTGTATAGGTGCTCATCTGGGCCTCGCAGCGGTGAATACAAAGTCGTGGGGGCATCCCGCTCGACGGGCCGATCAGCCCTGGGTCGCGGGAACGGGGGATTGTAGCGAAACCGAACGCTCCGTCTGGCCCGGACCGGCTCCACCACGCATCTTGGCGGTCTTCTGCCAGATGAACAGACCGACCAGCAGCATCGCACTTCCGACCGCGAGCCAGTGCGGCACGAGCATGCCCCCACCGGCCTCTCCCATCTGCTCCGGGATCAGGCCCAGCCGGGACGAAAAAGCATCCAGAAGCAGTCCGAGCCCGATGGCACTGCCGATCAGCCCACCGAGGTACGCCACCGTCGCACGAGTCCCGATCTCTCGGTGAATCAGCACGATTCCCGCGGCATTGGTGGCCGGCCCCGCCAGCAGGAAGACCAGCACGGCCCCCGGCGAGATTCCGGCCAAAAGCATGGACGCCGTCACCGGAGTGGAAGCGGTGGCGCAGATATACATCGGGATGCTGACGAGGAGGATCAGCAGCATCACCACCAGATTCGAACCAATCCCGCTCAGGCTGCTCGGCGAGACGAACGCGTTGATGACGCCGGCGATGACGATGCCGATCAGCAGCCAGCCCGAGAGATCCGAATAGAGTTTGCCAAAGGCGTACTTCTGCCCTGCAACCAGCGAATCCGCACGCTGGGGCTCTTCCTTCGGACCACCCTCAGAGGCACAGCACGAGGAAACAGGCGCTGTCGTTGGCTCACAGCAGGAGCGCGGGACAGACTCCGGCTCCGGCTCGCAGCAGCACGAGGAAGAGGAATCGCACCGTGCCCCTGAGGCCTTGGGCGCTTCGCTGTCCACAAACCAGGTCACGATCCCCGCCAGAACTGCGCTGATCAGCGAACAGACCAGTCTCGCGACCGTGAAGGGCAGCCCCAGCATCGAATACGAGATCGCCAGTGAATCGACCCCGTTCTGGGGAGTCGCGACCAGAAAGCTCACCGTGGCCGGGCGGCTCAACCCCTGGCGTCTCAGCCCGATCGCGGTCGGGAGCACTCCGCAGGAACACAACGGCAATGGTGCTCCGAACAGCGCTGCCTTGAAGACACCGCCAATCCCGGTCTTGCCGATCAGCCGAGTGAGCAGGTCACCGGGCAGGTAACTCCGCACGAGACCCGCAAAGACCAATCCCACCACGAGCCAAGGCGACGCCTCCAGCAGCACGAGCCACGTCTCACGCACGATGTTGGCGATCGAATCAGGCATTTGCCGTCCTCGCTTGCTTCAGCCGATGCCTCTGCCGCCTTTGTGCTTCAGAGCAGCGGATTCTTGGCGCCCTCGGTGTACTTCGCCGTTGGGCTCATCCGCGGGTGCGGGTTGACCATCACATCGGTGAACAGTTCGCTCACATCCGGCTCGGGCTGCTCTTCCGCGAACTGCACGGCGTCGCGGACGATCTGCTTGATCTCCTTCTGCATGTCCTTGTACTCGTCCTCGGACAGGTACTCCCGATCCTCGATCACGACCTTCTTGAGCTTCTCGATCGGGTCCTGATCCTGGTAGGTCTGCACCTCGTCCTTCGAGCGGTACTTCTGCGGGTCGGACATCGAGTGACCCTGGAAGCGATAGCAGTGGATGTTCACGAAGGCCGGCTTCTGCTCTTCGCGACACTCGTCCACCAGCGGCTTCATGCCGTCGTACACGCTCAGCACATCCATGCCGTCGAACTCGGCGTAGGCCATGCCGTACGCATCGGCCTTGGTCTTGAGATTGTCGGCCTGCGTCGTCCCGCGATCGATTGAGGTGCCCATGGAGTACTTGTTGTTCTCCAGACAGAACAGCACCGGTGAGCGGAGTTGGCCGGGCAGGTTCGAAAGGTTCATCGCCTCATGGAGCGCGCCCTGGTTCAACGCACCGTCGCCAAGGTATGCGAGCGCGACCTTCTTGCTCGGCTTCACTCCCTCGATCACCGACTCGCCGATCACCTCGTTCTCGTAACGGGCGGCGAAGGCCAGTCCAAGCCCGAGAGGCGTCTGGGCGCCGACGATGCCGTGACCGCCGTAGAGATGGTTCGGCTTGTCGAACATGTGCATCGACCCGCCCTTGCCCTTGGCGCATCCCGCGAGCTTGCCGTACATCTCGGCCATGCAGGCCTTGGGGTCCATGCCGCGGGCCAGAGCGTGCCCGTGGTCGCGGTAGGCCGTCACGATCGGATCGGTGTGCTCGACACTGCCGATGGTCCCGACGGCGACGGCTTCCTGTCCAATGTAGATATGACAGAACCCGCCGATCTTCGCCTGCTGGTACGCCGCCATGGTCCGGAGTTCGAACTCACGGATCAGCAGCATGTCGTACAGCCACTTGTTGAGCACATCCGCCCCGAGCGAATCGGAAGGACGCGAGCCAGTGGACGCAGCGGGCTTGGTGTCGGTCATCGTCATGCCAATCCTCGGAAACTCAAGGTCTGTGCCAGGGATAAGAAAGGCCGGTCCATCGGACGATGGGTACCGGCCCCGGCCATTGTAGATGATGGTGAGCCCTCTGGCAGGACTCGCCTCGATCCGCTTGAAACTCAGGGGCAGGTGCTGCCGAAGCCGGCGAGCACGATGTTCAGGTCTTCCAGCGCCACGGCACCATCGCCCGAAGCATCGCCGTCCGCCAGCGTTGCGCCGCTGGTCTGGCCGAACCCGGCGAGCACCGCGTTCAGGTCGGCGAGGTTGATCTGACCATCGCCGTTGGTGTCGGCGGGGCAATCCGAGGCCACGATCTCCGCGACGACCGTGAGGGTGAGCGTCTCACCCGGCAGCGCCCCGGGAATCGCCTCGTCGGCGGTCTGGATGGTGTACACCACCTCGTAGGTGCCGATCGGGCCTCCGCGCTCGAGTGACAAGTCCAGGAGCGCAACCGAGCCACCCGCGACGGGCTCCGAAGGCAGGCCCGAAATCGCGATGGTTTCGGTGTCGCCGATCGCATCCACATTGGTCACCAGCAGTCCAGCAGTCGTCAGGGCAGCGCCACCAGCGTTGAACAGCGGTGCCAGTTCGGTCACCAGTTCAGTCCCCCGCTCGAGGGCACCGAAATCAACAGTCAGCGTGCTCTGGCCCGGCAGCGTGCTGAAGGATGCCACGGACGGAGTCACGCCGACCCCGCTGAGCATCACGATGTCTTGCGCGTCCAGATCACCGAAACCGTTGCCCGCGCTCGTCAGATCGGTATTCGTGATGAGGAGTTGACCGGACAATTCGCCGGGCAGCGGCGACCAGAGCACGACATCGATCTCGGCCGATCGAAAACCTCGCGAGAAAGTCCCGGGTATCCCGTGAAATTCGCTGTACGCGTCGCCGCTCGCCTCGACGACATACGAGGTGGGTGTGCTGCCGGACTTCTCGATCGTGACCGATTGCGCGAACGCCTCTTCGAGCGAGGGGCTCAGGATGAAGCGACCCAGATCGAGTTCCAGCGTGGAAGCGCCGTTCGCCCCCACGGTCGCCCCGTCCAGCACGATCTGCGAGTTGTTCGGCTCCGTCCCCCAGATCGCCCAGGCGAATTCCGGGTGATCGACGAACGGGTTGCGGTTCCCTTGGGCATACAGCGGATTATCCTCGAAGCTGTACACCAGATGGTTCCTGCGTCGTTCGCGAGTACTCGGGGCTTCGTCGTAGTGCCAGTCGAGCAGGTAGCTCAGATCGCCCATCTGGTTCGTGGACGGGAAACCGTTGACCAGGCGCAGATTCGAAGTCGCGCTGTCCGCTCCGTCGTAACGAACCTCCATGTAGAACATGCACCGCGCGGCCTCCCCACGAAAGTCGTAGGGCGAATTGCTCATGGTCGGGTCCCAGTAGGCGGAACTGGCGAGCCCGAATGGCTTGTTGCCACGCGAACTGTTGATCGATGGGTTGGCGGGCCGGAGATGATGCAGATCGCTGTAGTCCGCGCCGTTGTCGCCCACCCCGAGACTCCGGGGCCACATGTGCTCCCGGTTCCAACTCGCGCCGGAGTCCCAACTCCCGCTGATCGAGGCTCCGTTGTACATCAGGATGATGTTGCTGGGGTTGTTGGGATCCTGATCAAGGATCGCGAGCGCCTGGCGAGCATCGCCATAACTCCGGATGGTGTGCCCATCGATGATGGCGTTCAGGGTCGCGCGAAGCGTGTTGGGCGAGCCATTGAACTCGACCGACGAGTAGTACCCCTCGGGCGGACCGTACGAATCAGAGCCAATCGCCAAACCGGCGGCTACCCAGAGAGCCCCAACCCCGGCCACGATGCGTCGCCCGCGCGTGCTGTGATGCATCACATTCCCATCTATCACATAGTAAAAAGTAGGCATTGGGCGACCAAAGCCATCCCAAACGGCCTTTGCAAAGAATTAGTTTACAGAGTGTGCCGCATTCGGCTTGGAAGTGCCACCCGAGGTGGCACAATTGCGTATGTATTGAGCAATAGTCGCAGGCACGGTCGATTATTCGGACGATACTGGTCACAGTCCCGGCACCGAGATCTCCGCAGCCCCAGAAAGGCCGCCCGCATGAACCGCACATCACTCATCGCCATCGTGATCGGCGTCCTTGGCATCGGAGCCATCGCCGTAGTCTCCGGCGGTGCAGGCGGTGAAGCGCAGCCCACCCGCATCGGGTACGACCGAGGCTCGTCGTTCAGCCAAACGGGCAGCAACTCCGAAAGTTCGGGCCTGCGCATGCTCGGCGAGAGCCGGGCCGAACTCAGGCCGCTCAACGGAGGCGGGCTGGGCAGTTATGAAGGGCCACTGGCGGCTGACACTCCCACCCGAATTGATGAATCGCTCGCACCGCAGGGCTCCAGCACGGGGTCCCGCCCGCCTCAACAGATTGATTCGACCCGCCGCAACCCCACGCGCACGGACGGGGTCGATCGCAACAGAACCAACCCGAACGACCGATCACAAACCAACAGGCCCGGAAGCACCAGGCCCGGAGCCGGTGCGGGCGCAGCACAAAGCGGCCTTGCAAACCCGGCCCCCCCATCTCTGGCCAACCCGACGCCCCCGGGTGGCGGCCCCGACGGCCCCAGCGGGCCCGACCTTTCCCGCCTTCCTCCCGGCCTGATCATCCCGGATGGACTTCCCCAGAGCGTGATCGATGTTCTCATCGATGCAGCGGACCGCGGTGTCTTTGACAGCGTCGGAGGCGGAGGCGGCGGAAACAACAGCGGTGGCGGGGGTTCATCCGGCGGCGGTGGTTCCGGAGGCGGAGGTGGATCCTCCGGTGGCGGTTCCGGCGGTGGCGGAGGTTCCGGCGGTGGCGGCGGAGGCATCATCATCGGTGGTGGAGGCGGCGGCGGCACCGGCGGCGGCCCAGAGGCTCAGCTCGTCTGGGTCGAGAGCCCGATTTCCGGCTGCGCGGCCCTTTCCGGCCAGCGTTCCAGAGATCTCTACCTCCGTCTGCTTTCGCCCGCACGAGTGCTCTCGGCTGAGTCCGGGGTCACCACTTCAGGCCTGACCATCAGCGGAGCTGGCTTTACCCAGATCAACCGCAGCCCCTTCCCGAACAACACACCACCCGGCCAATTTGAAATCGAGCAGAACCCCTGCGCCGAGTTCGACACCTACCTCGCCTTCGGACCCGCGAACCCCGCCATCATCGGTGGAGATCCGATCTTCGATCCCACTCTGAACGCGCAGTGGTTCGGCGTGCTCGTCAACGCCGCGCAGAATCCGAACCTGTTCAATGACAACGCCTACTACCACCGGCTCGGTCGCTTCACGGCGCCGGGCAATCAGGTGACCATCGGAGGTCAGATCACCGTCTCAACCGCGCCACCCAATGGCGGCCTACCCACCAACCGAACCCTCACCGTGCCCAGTTGGACCGCGCCGAACGGCGGACTCATCACCGACAGCAACAGCGGAGGCGGTGGCGACGACGGTTCCGGCGGAGACGGTGATGACGGAGGTGACGATGGCGGAGGAGGCGATGACGGCGATGGAGACGGTGGTGGCGACGACGGAGGCTCCGGCGGCGGCGGCGGAGACGATGGTGGCGGTGACGACGGCCCGACCGGAGACATCAGCACCATCTCTCTCGTCTGGCACGAGGTCGACAACCAGGACTGCATGGAGGATGTCGACGGCGATATGGTCATCGATATCGATCTGACCACCGCACGCACCTTCGACCTGCTCATGCGTTCACCCACGCCGGATCGTCTGATCGGTGCCTCCACCGGCCTGAACGGAGCGAACGCGTTCCGTGTACTCCTCGGTGGTCCCATCGTGCAGTATCCGGGGCCGGAAAACTCCAACCTGCTCCCCACGGCTGCGGATATCGCCGCCAATCCGTGCCTCGAATTCGATACCTACCTGACCGTGGGCACCTCACCCGATGTCATGTTCATCACCGGCGAGCCCGACGAGGACAACTGGCCGGTGCTGCTCCAGACCGAATGGCTCACCGACTCGGTCGTGATCGCGCAGCAGGATCCGTCCACCTTCGGCGACAACGCCTACTACGCCAGACTCATGCGCATCACCCTCGCCGGGCCGTCCACGGTCGTGGGTCAGCTCCGATTGACGGTGATTCCGGCCGGGGCATCTTCTGCCGCTCAGACGCTGCCAATCGGCGTGCCACTGCTGCCTTGATCGTGAGTATTCAGAACAGACGCTTGAGCGCCTCGCGGTAGCGTTTCTGCGTTCCTCGCACGACCTCGTCGGGCAACTCCGGCCCGAGCCCATCGGGCCCGGCGGTCTTGTTCCACTCCCCCCGATCGGTCAGGATCTGAAGGTAGTCCCGCACAAACTGCTTGTCGTAGCTGATCTGCTCGCCGCCGGGTTTCCAGGTTTCCGCTGGCCAGTAGCGGCTGGAGTCTGGCGTGAGCACCTCATCGACGACTATCGGCGTCTCGCTGGCCCGTGAACCATCGGGATTCAACGGGAATCCGAATTCGAACTTGGTATCCGCGAGGATCACGCCGCGCTCCGATGCGTAGTCATGAGCCGCTTTGTAGATCGCGAGCGATGTGTCCCTCAGGTGCTCCATGACCGACCGACCGGCGATGGCACACGCCCGCTCGAAATCGATGTTCTCGTCGTGCTCACCCAATTCGGCCTTGGTGGCCGGGGTGAAGATCGGGTGCGGCAACCGGCTGCCCCGCTCCAGACCGGCCGGGAGCGGCACCCCACAGATTTTCTGCGTCTGCTGGTACTCCTTCCACCCTGAGCCGTCCAGATAGCCCCGAACCACGCATTCGACCGGCACCACCTCGCACCGACGCCCGATGCACACCCGACCCTCGAGTTCTTCGATCTGGCTCGTTTCCAGTCCATATCGCTCGAGATCTCGGGCCTCAAAGGACACAACATGGGTCTCGGCGAGCCTGTGATCGGCGATGAACCCGAACCACCGGCGGGACATCTCGGTCAGAAGCTGCCCCTTGCCGGGAATGGGAGTCCTCATGACCACATCGAACGCGCTGAGCCGGTCGCTGGCCACGATCAGCAGAGCTCCCTGCCGGGCTTCAGAGTCGGCGGGAAGCTCGTAGATATCGCGGACTTTGCCCTGCCTGCGGTTGGGAAGGGGCAAGTGGGTCTCGAAGACGGCGGAGGAAGTGCTGGACATGCCGGGCCATCGTACCGCAGCGAATATCGGCTTGTCCGAAAACCGGCTGCCCGGCTTCCCAGAGATGGGCGTAGGATCGACCTCCGAATCCCGTACTCTCGCTTGCAGACCGCCCACGGGTCGCGACAATGACCGGATGATTCGTGTGCGAGCCGTTCGCTCGCCCTCGCCAGAACGAAAGGCTCTGCCAGCCCGATGCTCCGTTTTGCAGTCTTCGACGATTTCGGGCCGGCGAACGCGTGGGAACTGCGTCGTGCTTACCTGATCGGGAAAGACAACATCGCCATCCCGAGTCGGATCGACTTCCAGAACGGCATCATCGAGTGCCGAAAGACATCCCCGGAAGCGGCGGCGCTCTCGCTGCAGTACAGCACCAAGGACTGGGGCCTGCTCACCCTCCGCACCACCCTGCTGCCCGACCGAGAGCAGCCGGTGCTTCTGGACCTCGAACTCGCACGACACCGGATCATGCTGGTCCTCGACAAGCTCGAGGAATGGGGTTTGGCTTCGCTGCTCACCCCGGACGACCCGATCATGGTCGAACTGAACTCCGCGCGTGACCTCTTCACCGACGCCCTCGTCGAACCCTCCGCGCCGTTCGGACATTTCACCCCGAAGATGGCCCAGCTCGCCTCCGACGCTCTGTCCCGCGCGATCGCAGCCTCGGAACACCTCGCCCAGCGCCAGGCGGAGCGCCAATTCGAGCAGCGTTACGCCCTGTCTCAGATCGCCGAAGAAGCCAACCGCTCGCAGTACATGCCGCAATTCGGTTGCGCCGTCCACAACGAGCGATTCGCCCCCCCGCTGCAGAAGGTGCTCCAATCGAGCTTCCAGTTCATCGTCAGCCCGATGCGATGGAACGACATCGAGGCCAACGAGGGGTCGTATTCCTTCCAGGCCACTGACCGCTGGATCGAATGGGCTGTCCGGGACGCCCGCATGCCCGTGACCAGCGGCCCGCTGATCGATCTCAGCGATCGCAGCGTCCCGGAATGGCTCACCATCTGGCAGCACGATTACGAAACGCTCCGTGAATTCGCCTACGAGCATGTCTGCCGCGTCGTGAAGCGATACCGCAAGGCGGTCAACCGCTGGACAGCCATCAGCGCCCCCATTGCCGGCGACGGCGTGCAACTCTCGCTCGACCAATGGGTCGACCTGACGCGCCTCGCGGTCGTTGCGATCCGCAAGGGCGCGTCAAACGCACGCTCGGTCATCGAAATCCCTGCCCCGTTCGGCGAACATCCCGGCGGCGACGAAACCCTCGTCCCCCCCACTTTCTTCGCCGAGATGCTCCTCCACGCCGGTGTCGAGGTCGATGCCTTCGGTCTGCGCATCCAGATGGGCGACCACAGCCCCGGGCACAGTTGCCGCGACATGATGCAGATCTCCGCGATCATCGACGAGTTTTCCAAATTCGAGCGTCCGCTGCACATCACGGCGATTGGGGCCCCGTCCGAACCCCAAGGCGACCGCTCCGAAGCCAACTCGCCCGAACCCGGCTACTGGAAGAGCCCTTGGTCGCTTGAACAGCAAGCGGAATGGATGCTCAGCGCGGTCAGCGTCGCCGCGTCGAAACCGTTCGTGCGCTCGGTCGCTTGGCAGGCCTTGTACGACACCGAGCGCTGCACTCCGGAAATGCTTGATGGTGGCCTGATCACCCGCGACGGCCGAGCCAAGCCAGCGCTGCGGAAAGCCGGCGAAATCCGTCAGGCCTTCCGCAAAGGCATCGCCCCAACCGCCTATGCCGCCGCGTCATCGACCCCAACCTGAAGCCTCGTCGGGGGCAGTACGCCCGCCCACCTGGCTTGCACCGGTCGGCATCGGCGTGTTTCTTGCCGTTGCCGGTTTCCAGTTGCTGACCAGACCGGGCATCGACGCAACCCTTCCGGATCAGCAAACCCGAATCCTGCAGATCGACATCAACAGCGCCACCGAGGCCGAACTTGCCGCCTTGCCGAAGATCGGCCCGGCACTGGCGAAGCGGATCGCCGAGGACCGCAGCGTCTCAGGCCCATACCCAACGCTCGACGATCTCGATCGCGTGCCCGGCATCGGCCCTCGAACCATCGAGAGCATCCGCCCGTACGCCATCACCCGATGACGCGGCTACACTCCGCTCAGAACCACTGTCTGAACCTCGGGCTCACCGCCCGTGGCGGAGAACGCGCGTGCGCAGCGGAAACGCCTATTTCGATCTCGTCCGAGCAAGTGAGCCCGTTCGCTCTCTTGCTGACCGGCTTGCGGGCGGCGGGCATCACCTCGCCCACGGGGTCATCGGCTCCAGCACGCGTCTCATAGCCGCGGCAGTCGCCAGCCATGGCAACCGCCCGCTGCTTCTGGTGGTCGCGCACCTCGACGAAGCCGACGATGCCGCCGCGGAACTCGAGTCCATTGGCATGACCGCGAGCGTTCTGCCCGCTCTGGAAGTTCTGCCGGGCGAGTCCGCGGTCAGTCTTGATCTCTTCGCTCGTCGCCTCGCCCTGGTCCGGCGTCTGCACGAAGGCGACGAGCTGCCGCAGGCCATCATCGCACCGGTCCAAAGTCTGATGCAGGGTGTGCCCCGCCCCAGCCGGCTCGCGGACCTCACCCTGACCATCCGTTCCGGTGCCGAGTGCAAACCGGATCGCCTGATCAACTGGCTCGGCAACGCCGGGTACCAGAGACTCGACTCCATCGAGGAACCCGGCGACTTCGCGGTGCGCGGCGGCATCATCGATATCTTCCCTCCTCCCGGCGGCTCCAGCACCGTCCCCGCGGGTGACAGCGAGTCGCTGCCCTTCCGCCTCGACTTCTTTGGTGACGAGGTGGAGAGCATCACCGAAATCGATCTGGACACGATGGGCTCGGATCGACGGCTGGAGCGCGTCGATCTCGTCGGGTCTGGCAGCCGAGACGGTGAAACCGCTGTCCTCACCGGAGATGAGATCAACGCACTCGACCTGCTGAAGGAAAGCGCGTTCCGCAACGCCATCGCGATCCTCTGCGACACAATGGAGATCACCGAACAGGCCCGCGGCTATTTCGAGCGTGTCACCAACGCCAAGGGCATCGACGGCCCACCCGAAGTCTTCAAACGACTGCGCACCAACTTTCACGCCTTCTGTGAGATCAACCAGACCTCCGGCGGTGCAGGCGAAAACGCGATCGATTTTCCGGTCGCACCGCTGCCCGAGTTCCCGCGTGATGCCAGTGAGGCCGCGGCGATGCTGGGAGAACTCAGCGCAACTTCGCGTGTCATCGTGTGCCCCCAGAGCGAAGCCGAGAACAAGCGTTGCAGCGAACTGATCCGGGAGTTCTGCTCGCCAGAACAGTCGCTGCGCATCGAGCAGCAGGTCGGCTATGTGCACCGGGGCTTTGCGTGGGGCGACGAGCCCGGGGCGGCTGTCGTCATCCCCTACCACGAACTGCTCCACCGCTTTCATACCCGACGAAGGACTTCTCGCCTGCGCAGCACCGGCAACGAGAAGAGCGCGAGCGAGACCTTCCTTCAACTCGAACCCGGCGACATCGTGGTCCACACCGAGCATGGCATCGCCCGCTTCGCGGGCCTGCGCCACATGGCCACGAAAGGCCCGAAGCGAACCGCCGAGCAGGACGCAGATGAGAAACTGAAGCAGGCCGGCACAGCGCTCGGCAATGCGAAGCAGCGTCGCGAAGCCAAGCGTGCCGCAGAGGGCAAGTTCGACGGCAAAGGCCCGACCGAGGAATACCTGACCCTCGAGTTCGCCAATCGCGCCAAACTGCATGTGCCGGTCACGCAGATCGACAAGGTGCAGAAATATGTCGGCGGCGGCGGACGCGATCGCCCACCACTCTCCGTGCTCGGCGGCAAGAAGTGGCAGGCCCAGAAGGACCATGTCAAAGAGTCGGTCAAGGACCTCGCCGCCGAGATGCTGCGCGTGCAGGCGGCCCGCGAGTCCATGCCGGGCATCCGATACCCCGCCGACACCCCATGGCAGACCGAGTTCGAGGAAGAGTTTCCGTACGACGAAACCGAGGACCAGCTCAGCGCACTCGGCGCGATCAAGCGTGACATGGCCCGGACCCAGCCGATGGACCGCCTGCTCTGCGGCGATGTTGGCTATGGCAAAACCGAAGTCGCCATCCGCGCGGCCTTCAAGGCGGCAGAGTTCGGCAAACAGGTCGCGGTGCTCGTGCCGACGACCATCCTTGCCGAGCAGCACGGGCGGACCTTCGCGCAGCGCTTCGCCGATTACCCGTTCAAAGTCGAGACGCTCAATCGCTTCAAGACCCGCCAGCAGCAGAACGAGATCCTCAAGCGCGTCCGGACCGGTCAGGTCGATGTGCTCATCGGCACCCACCGCATCCTGAGCAACGATGTGAAGTTCTCCGATCTCGGTCTGGTCATCGTGGACGAGGAACAAAAATTCGGTGTCGAGGACAAAAACCGACTGCTCCAGCTCAAGCTCACCGTCGATGTGCTCACGCTCAGCGCCACACCGATCCCGCGCACGCTGCACATGTCCATGCTCGGCCTGCGCGACATCTCCTCGCTTTCGACGCCACCGCAAGACCGCCGCGCCGTGGTGACCGAAGTCATCCCCTACAACACCCGACGCATCAAACACGCCATCGAGCGCGAACTCGCGCGCGAAGGACAGGTCTACTTCGTGCACAACCGCGTGCACAACATCAAATCCGTCGCCGACGATGTGCAGAAGATGGTCCCCGGGGCTCGCATCGTCATCGGCCACGGCCAGATGCCCGAGCGAGAACTCGAAGAGGTGATGCACCAATTCATGTCGCGACAGGCCGACATCCTCGTCTCGACCACCATCATCGAATCCGGCATCGACATCGCCACCGCCAACACCATGGTCATCAATGATGCGCACATGTTCGGCCTCGCTGACCTGCACCAGCTGCGCGGGCGCGTCGGGCGATACAAGCACCGGGCATACTGCTACCTGCTCCTGCCGCCGGACAAGCCCGTTCCCGAGATCGCCAAGAAGCGCCTGAAGGCCATCGAGGAGTACTCGATGCTGGGCGCCGGCTTCAAGATCGCGATGCGCGACCTTGAGATCCGAGGAGCAGGCAACCTGCTCGGCGCAGAACAATCCGGGCACATCTCTGCCGTCGGCTACGACATGTACTGCAAACTGCTCGACCAGGCCGCCAAGGAACTCCGTGGCGAATCGACCACCATCGTCTCGGAGACCACGGTTGCCATCGGCGTCACCGGCAACCTGCCCAAGAGCTACATCCCCTCCGACACTCGCCGGCTGGAGGCCTACCGACGCCTCGCGACCGCCGAAACCCCCGATGCCGCGGACGCTGTCGAGGAAGACCTGCGCCAAGCCTACGGCGAACTGCCCAAGCAGGCCGACCGGCTTGTGGAACTCGCGCGACTTCGAGCAGGCGCCGCGGCACTGGGTATCCGCTCGATCATCGTCCATGAACAGGATGTCATCTTCCGCACCGCTCGCCCCGACCAACTCGAACGCGTAATGGCCGATGCCCCGGGCACCCTCCGGCTCATCTCCGCAGTGTCAGGCAAGGGCGACGCCCCATCAAAGGGCAACCGAGACGCCGCGCTCCACGAGGTCTACTACCGACCTCCCGCGCAGTTCCTGGAGCCGGCGACCCTGCTGGTCATGCTCCGGCGTCGAATGACCGGCGAGAAGAATGTGCTCGAAACCGCGTAGCATGGACCACATGACCCAACCCACCAAACCACGCCGGTCCAAGCGACAGCTCTACCTCGGCATCTTCTTCGTCTCCCTGGCTTTTCTCGTCGCGATCCTGCGCACGGTTTCCAGCGGCGGCGGAACGGGCCACGATGGCATCACGCGCGTCCATGAGCACATCGGACTCACGGTGGATCAGGCCATCGAGCGCCTGGGCGAACCGACCTCTCGGGCCGAGTTCTATCCCGACGAATCCTTCAACTCAGACCGGGCCAGAACGATCGAACGCCTGGAGAATTCCGGGGTCGCGATGCCGGATGTCTTCCTCGAACTGGCGTGGTTCTCGCCCGAGTCCATGCTCGCGCTGCGCTTCCCCGGCGAGTTCGACGACAATGGTGAGGTTCAGCCCTCCGGCGCATCGATCGATGCCGTGCGCCAGAAACTCGCTGGCCCCACGGATCCCACTGCCCCGGATTGATCGTGTTCAGACGCGTGGCGCGAGCAGGCGTGCGGCTTCTTCGAAGATCGCCTCGGGCTCTTCCATCCGCCCCGGCCCCACCGCCCGACAGGCCTGCCAACCCGAAGCCGGGCCGATGAACCGGAACCCATCTTCCCCGAGTTGCTTGAGGTTGCGCCGGGTCGAAGGCTGGGACCACATGACCTCGTTCATGCTCGGCGCAAGCAGCACCGGTGTCTTCGACCGGTCGACCGCCGACAGCACAAGCGTCACCATGTCCCCGGTCAACCCGGTCACGAGTTTGGCCATGCAGTCCATCGTGCAGGGAGCGACGATCGCCAGATCGAGCGACGATGCCAGCGAGATATGCTGAGGATCCTGAGACTCGATGTGCTGCCACATGTCCGTGTAGACCGGGCGACCCGAGATCGCCTGGAAACTCAGCGGCGTGACGAACTTCGTCGCCGGCTCGGTCATCACAACCGATACATCAGCCCCCGCCTGAGTCAGGCGGCTCACCAGAGCAACGGACTTGTACGCTGCAACACCGCCCGTGACTCCGACCAGCACCCGACGACCGTCGAGCGGGAGCGCGGGCTTGTTGTCGGCGTCCGGATTCACTCGCCGGTGTTCACCAGCGACGCCGCGGCTGGCGACAGCTCGATGCCTTCGCTCGACTCGAAGTCGATGGTGATCTTGTCTTCCATGATCTCGGCCACGACCACCTCGAGGTCGGAGCGACCGTTGCGCTCCACCAGCGGGCGAGAGCCATCGAGAATCTCAACGAGGCGCTTCTGGATCAGGGCGCAGAGCTTGAAGCGTCCGCCAACCTTGTTCACGATTTCTTCGCTTTTGAGAGCTTCGATCATTGCGCTGCGTTCTCCGGGTATACTCGTGTGAGCAGTCGGGCGATCGACTATCGCGACGCCTCGCCACAGGTGTGGCGGGTGGCCCATGGGCTCCGATCTGCTGCGAACAAAGAATTGTAGCCGAAATCCCTCTGGCAGGGCAAATCCGGCGAGTCGGCACGCTCCTTCCACAGAAGCGGACCGCCGCCCACAAGCCCTCAACGAGGTATTCGCTCGCTCCAAGCCGACCTGGCTCGGAGCACGGATCCGAGGCCCCCAAGGGTGCCGCAGCAAGGAGCACGGAGTGATCGCACAGGAAGTCTTTGGCTTTGGGGACCGCGTCATCCACGCCGGGAAGCCCGAATGGGGCATCGGGGTCGTTTCCGGTGCCCAGAACGTGAACCAGGACGGCAAACCCTGCCAGCGCCTGACCATTCGCTTCGAACGGGCGGGGCTCAAGACCGTTTCCACCGCCGTCGCCTCGATCCGCCCCGCCGATCAGGCCGACGCACCGGCCAAATCCGTCGCCCCCAAACCCGGAACCGAGCATGGCGAAGGAGCCACCTGGCTGGATGACCTCGAAGCGGGAAACCCCGCCGAGATCATGGCACGACTGCCCGAATCCTGCACCGACCCCTTTAAATCACTGGGCAATCGAATCAAGTCAACGCTCGGACTCTTCCGCTTTTCAGAATCTGGAGGCGGCCTGCTCGACTGGGCCGCCGCTCAGACCGGTATGAAGGACCCCCTTTCCCGCTTCAGCCGGCATGAACTCGAGCAGTTCTACACCCGCTTCAAAGCCAACCGAGACTCCCACCTCCGCCAGCTCGCCCTGGAGGCACTCAAGAAGGACCCCGGTTGTCTCAGGCAGGCTGCCGAGAATGCCCCAGCGCAGGGTGTCGACATGTTGCGTGGCTTCCTCGTCAAGCGTTGACTTCACGCCACACCGCGTACATCCGGACCGCCCCTGAAGAAACCGGCCTTTGTGTAGGTAATGACCTCGCGGCACGAAATTCGCGATTCCGGCTTCGCAGACGTAGATATTCTCGGACACGGAACCAGCATTGGCATGGTGGCTTTGAACCGTGCCAACTCCTCGCGCCGTCTTTGCATCTGTCCCTGCGTCGTCCCGACCGGGTCGAACAGACAAACGCGAAGATTCGAAGGAGACCGCTATGAACGATCACGAATTCCAGGACAAGCTCGGCAACCTCATCTCCCAGATCGAGGATCTCCCCAGCGAGAAGCGCGAAGAACTCCTTCAGCTTGCCGAGGAGACCCGTGATCGTCGTGAGAAGATCAAGCAGACCATCCGCGGCCTTCAGGATTCCCTCGATCACCTTCGACTTTCCGTGAAGTACCTCGTCTTCGATCTTGAAGCCACGCGTCGTGAAAACGAATACCTGCGCGGACTCGTCGACGGCGGCTCGAGCGGCCCCCTCGGCGAAGGCCCCGACGCCGACTGATCCGGCACAACATTCCATTCCGCAGAATCGATCACCCAACCGTCGCGTTTCACCCGCGCGACGTCTCGGTGCGGATCCTCAGCCGCACCCGAACCGGTTCTGCTCCAGCACGACGCGACGCCCCGAGTGGTCGTCGCTTGTGTTTTTTATGGATCGCTCAGTCGCGCCGACTGAGGTTCTCGCGAGCAAGCATGAGCTCGAAGGTCGATGCCGCGAAATCCGCGTCTCGCGCAGAGAGGCGGGTGTAGAACGGCAACGCCAGAGTGCGCTCGGCGACGCTCTCGGTGATCGGGAAGTCGCCCTCCCGGTAGCCGAGCGCCTGGAACTGGGGCTGGACATGCACCGCGGGAAAGTACGCCGCCGAGCCGACATCGTGCCTGTGCAGGCCCTGCACGATCCGGTCCCGCTCGACGCCCGTGTACCGATCGTTCAGACGCAGCACAAACACGAACCAGCTCATCACGGTTTCATCGCTGATGTTCGGCAGCACCACATCCGAGACGGCCATGAACCGCTCGATGTAGCGGTTTGCAACCGCCCGCCGTGCTTCGAGGATCTCGTCCAATCGCTCGAGCTGAGCAACGCCCAGAGCCGCCTGGATCTCGCTCATTCGGTAGTTGTAGCCGAGCCTCTCGAACTGCATCCAACTGCCAAGACCCGGTCCGCTGATGCCGCTGTTGCCAACCGGGCGTCCCTGATTCCGCAGCGAGCGCAGAATGTCGGCGCCACGGTCATCGTTCGTGAGGACCATGCCGCCTTCGCCGGTCGTGATCTGCTTGTTGGGATAGAACCCGAAGACCGCGTAGTGACCGAAGTCCCCCACCGCTCTGCCCTGGTACTTCCCGCCGATCGCCTCGCAACAGTCCTCGATCAGTTTGATCTCGTTGCGGTCCGCGATCTTGCGGTACTCATCCATGTGCTCCGGGTTGCCGAAGTTCTCGACCGCGATGATCGCCTTGGTCTTCGGCGTGATCGCCGCCTCGACCTTGGCCGGATCCATGTTGAGCGACTTGGGGCAGATCTCCGCGAAGATCGGCTTTGCACCGACATAGAGAATCGAGTTGGCCGGCGCGATGAAGCTGAATGGTGTGGTCACGACCTCGTCGCCCGGTCCCACGCCAGCCGCGATCAGCGCCATGTGCAGACCGGCGGTGCCACTCGAGCACGCCACCCCGTGCTGACGGTTGCAGCGGGCGGCCAGCACCCGTTCGAACCGCTCGACCATCGGACCGATGGAGAGCCGATCCGAACGAAGAACCTGCGTGACCAGTTCGATCTCGCGATCGGTGATATCGGGCTTGGAAAGCGGCACATCGTCCATGGCGGGTATCCGTCGAGTCGTTCTTCGGGCTGGCGGATACGGGCGATCCGCACGCCGTGACAGGATACCGCGCCCAGCGGACCGGGATCAGGTGGCGCTCGCCCGGCGGAGGATCTCGTCCTTGAGCATCGCGTGCAGTTCGCTGACCCGCAGCTCGCCCAGCAGCCCTCCTGCGTCGCGCGATTCGCCAGAATCGATCATCTTCTGGGTCCGCTGGGCCGCGGTGACGATCGTGGAGTGGTTCTTGCGGTTGAGGTCTCGCGCGATCTCCGGAAAGGATCGGGTGGTCAGGTTTCGAGCCAGCAGGGCACAGAGCGAGCGGGCAAACACCACCAGACGATGTCGCCCGGATCCGAGCACATCCGTCGGCTGGACCCCCAGTTTCTCGCACACCACATCCACGATCAGGTTCACCCGCAGCGGCCGGCGCCCCGGAGTCGCGATGCCGTCGCCGAGCACCCGGCGAACCATCATCGCACCGATCGGAGCTCCCGCGGCGGGACCGCCCAGGAGTTTCTGGTAGGCCTCCACCCGGAGCACGGCCCCTTCGACTTCTCGCGCCGAGGCGTGGCAAGCACTGGCGATGGCATCCGCCGCTCCGGGCTCCAGAGTAAGGCCTCGACGCTCGGCGATCCGGGAAGCGAGCAGCGAACGCAGTTCCTGATCAGGCGGCTCGATCTGCACCACCATGCCCGACACGCAGCGCGACACCAGCCGGTGGCTCAGTCGCTCGATCCGCTTGGGGTGCTCATCGGACGCCAGCATCACCCGTGCGCCATCGAGGTCCAGCGCATCGATGGTGTGGAGCAGTTCCGACTCGGTCGCCTTTTTACCGGCCACGAAGTGCACATCATCGATGCAGAGCAGATCGACACCACGGTAGCGTTTGCGGAACGCTTCGAGCGAGCGTGACTGCACCGCCGCGATGAACTCATTGGCAAAGGCTTCGCCAGTGACATAGCGGACGCGTGCACCCGGGCACTCCCGGCGGAAACGCTCGGCGACACCCTGAAGCAGGTGCGTCTTGCCGACCCCGCAGGATCCGTGCACGAAAAGGGCGGAGATACCCGCGACCTGCTTCTGTGCAGCGAGTTCGAGGGCGGCGTTGACCGCCATGCGGTTCGTGCGGCCGACGACGAGTGTGTCGAGTGTGTAGCGGGTGCGGGGTGCGTGAGACCTCAGGCGGGGGTGTGGCTTGGCCTCAACCTGCGAGGCGACGGACATCGGGATCGGATCGCATCGCTCATGAGCAACCGGCTTGACCGGGCTCGCCTCTGCGACCTTCCAGCGAACCACCGCATCCTCGCCGCGGACCTCCTGCGCTGCTCGCTCCACATCCGAGGCGAAGCGGCGTTGCAGCAGGTCCGATTCGAACTCGCTGCCGACCTGAAGAACCAACTCAGCGGGGGTGGCCTCGATCTGAACCGAACCATCAAAGAACCTGGTGAACCGGTCCTGGCCGATCTGACCTATCAAACGGTTCACCAGCTTCGACGCATCCGAGGCAGGGCGAGCAGTTTGAGTGGACATACGGTTGATGGTCACGGTTTCACCTCGCAATTCGCTGCGCACAGGACGTGTACGCGGAGCGAGCAAAGGCCGATTCGGTTGTGTCGAATCCGTTCCCGCCCAGACCATGAACCAACCGCGCAGCGATCGCGCAGAATCCTCGCACGATTCTCTGACATGCCACCATGGCGTGTAAGGAGCACAGGTCGGTCGCTCGTCTTGAATGAGGCGCTGCACAGATGCGCCGGTTGGACGAGCAGGTCTGTCGGCCGTCAGTGGCCGGTCCGCGTAAAGTACATGACGCGAGATGCGTCGCAAGAGGAAAGTTGTCGAGTTTTTGATCGACCGACGAAAACCGCCGGAATTGCGAGCGGAAAACTTTCACCGACACCTTTGCACATCGGCTGTGAGTTTTTGCACAAGCGGTGGATAGTTTCCGGAACACCGAAAAACAAAGGGTTTTTTGGCCTCGGCGTACCACGCCTAACAGAAACCGTCACGAAAGCGCACGCACCATCGCGACGCGCTCTGCGGTCATCTGAAACCCGAGTCCGCGGTACAACCGACGCGCCGGTTCGTTGTTCAGATCGACCGCGCAGGTCAATCGGGCCTTCGAACGGCCCTTGACACGAGCGCTGTTGAACGCCAGCTCGCGCATCCCACTCTTCATGAGCGGACGCGCCAAGCCCTTGCCCCGTAGCCGGGGAGACAGACCGAGATAAACCAGTTCTGTATCCCCCTGATCGGGGCTGATAGTGAAGAGCATTGCCCCTTCGACCTCCCCATCCAACTCGATCACCCACCACCAACGCGGGTCAAACTGACGCACCGATCGGTGACTTTCGAGGACATCTTCCGGCGCGCGGAGCGTGCACAATTCCGGACAATCCATGGTCTCTTCGTAACTGCGGGTCAGTCCCCTCAGCAGACGCCGCTCATTCTCTTCAGGGGAATCACGGAGTTCCGCGAGCGATCGTGCTCGAATCCCATCAGGGAACTGCCAAGGTGTGAAGCCATCGAATTCCCCGGGAGTGGGGAACGGACGTCCGAGGTACGCCAGCCTTGCGAGTTCGTGAAACCCTCCGCCCGCAAACGCCCGAGCCACCGCACGCTCCCCGGGGTTCAGCAGCGTCTGAGCCAGGCAGACGCGCTTGGAGTCGTCTGCCGACTGCGCGCGGAAGTCTTCGCAGACCGCGTCGATGACGCTTCCCAACTCCTGTTCGGCCTCCCGATTGCTGGGCGACGAAGTGAAGAACATCGCGGTTTTGCCGGATCCTCGAACGCCTAAGGCCACCTCGCGCACACGCCCGGTTTCGGCATCACCGCTGAACCAGAAGTTCCCCAGATCGATCCCGTGGCTTCGGGCCGCGCTGAGGAACCGTTTGCCAGCGTCCTTGTCCCCCCGGGCCGAAGCCTCCGCCAGACGCTGGGCGGCGGCCAATTGCGAAGATGCATCGACCCGGCGGATGGCCACAGCCCCCCCGGGGCGGGGATCAGATGGCGGGGGAGATGCCTCGGGTGCCTGGCTCATCAGATACCGAAACCTCGTTTCATGACCTTTGGGTCCGATTTCATCGGAGCAGAACCCTCCGAGGAGGTGGAACAGTAGAGGCGAAAGAAGCGTAAGGGGAGGATACCCGGCGGACTGTCCGAAACTTGGGGGCCAAGACTCCAAAACGGGGCTCGCGACATCGGCTGTTCGGCTTTACACTGGAATATTCACCTGAACCCTGCCGGGAGACTGCTTTGCAACAAGCCCAGACCTGCATCCTGAATACCCTTCGCGGCAGCCTGCTCGCGATTTTGACCGTTTTCATGGGCGGTTTGGCGTTCAGCGAAGCCGCCGCAGCCCCGCAGCCCGATGCGATTCCCAGCCGCTGGGAGTTCGATCTCCGCCCTGGTCCGCTGCGGATCACGACCGTCGAGGTCGAGGGCAAGGGCCCTCAGGCGTTCTTCTACATGCCCTACTACGTCGAGAACAACAGCGGAGAGGACCGCTTCCTCGCTCCCCGCTTCGAACTGGCGACCGAGGAGGGTGAAGTGCTCCGCTCCGGCGGCTCAGCCGTCCCCCGCGAGGTCACCCGCACCATCATCGAGCGCTTCCGCAATCCCCTGCTGGAAGACGAGATTTCCATGCTCGGCCCGATCCTGCAGGGCCCGGAAAACGCTCGCGAAGGTGTAATCATCTGGCCGGCCAACGATCTGACGGTCGACGAGGTCACCGTCTACGCCTCTGGCTTCTCCGGAGAAACCAAGCAGTTCGTGCGTCCGGATAACGGTGAAGTCGTGGTGCTCCGCAAAACCCGCATGCTTCGTCATGCCACCCCGGGCAACATCGACCCCGCCTCCGACCAGCCCTTCCGGCGGACGATGGATCGCTGGATCATGCGGTAAAGCGGCCTCTCGCTCGGCTTTACAGGCATCACAAGACTCGCTACGCTACTCGGCCCTCCCGAAACCGGGACGGGATCGCATCACCTTTCTGATTCAAAGGAATTCGCCATGGCTCACAAGAAAGGCCAAGGTTCATCCAAGAACGGTCGTGACTCCAACCCGCAGTACCGCGGCGTGAAGCTCTACGGCGGCGAAGTCGCCAAGGCCGGTTCCATCATCGTTCGCCAGTGCGGCACCCGCTGGACCCCCGGCTACATGGTTGGTCGTGGCAACGATGACACCCTGTTCGCCAAGACCGCCGGCACCGTCGTGTGGAACGGCCGCAAGGTTCATGTCTACCCGGCCGACGAGTCCATCCCGGTCCCGTTCTTTGTGAAGCTTCCCGAAGCTAAAGTTTCGGCCTGACCGAAATTTTCGGAATCGCAGTACCATCAAGCCCGGTGAACACCGGGCTTTTTCGTGCGCATGATCAAAGGAGGATTGGAATGCGATTGCGTGTGACTGCTGCCGCTCTTGGCGGACTGCTTTTCGGAGCCATGGGCCTATGGTCCTGCGCGGGCACCGCGTCGGAATCGGATCGCCAGGCGCCCCCTCCTCAGGTTGCGCCGGAGTCGGCTGTGTCCAGTTCTACCGCGCGGGAAGTGCTCGATTGGGCAGTCGAGGTGCTGTCGGGTCGCTCGAATGAAGACCTCAGCGATCGATTTGATCCGGAATTGCTCTTGCTTTTTCCGCAGACTGTACCCGAGCCCCGTTCGCTCAATGCCCTGATCGCCGCTCACCAAGGACTGTTTGGCGGGGGCGAAGCCGAGCTGAAATCCGTTCGACCTGCCCCCGAGGGCGAGGGCCTGGTCGGTACGCTCCACGCTCCGGAAACCGGCGCCACATACGACCTGTTTATCGCGGTCGATCCCGCAACCGATCTCGTCAACGGCTTCCTGATCACTCCGGCCAGAAGCAATGCCGCGATTCCTGAGGACTGGGCGACCATCGACCGCACCTTACGCGACCTCCCCGGCGAACTCTCGGTGATGGTGGCCCGCGTGTCAGACCGCACTTTCAAGCCGGTGTATGCGATAACCCCGGACAAGCGTCTGGCGGTCGGTTCGGCATTCAAGCTCTGGATCCTTGGAGCTCTCGCTGAGCTGGTTGGCGAAGGTCAGGCCTCGTGGGATGAACCGATGGCGCTGAACCCGGAACTGAAAACCATGCCTATCGGCGTGCTCGCCACCGAGGCGGGGAACAAGGGGCTGGGACGTACGGCGAGTTTCCCGCTCAGCCGCTACGCGGACGAGATGATCTCGGTCAGTGATAACCCAGCAACCGACCATCTGCTGGAGCGCGTCGGCCGGGAGCGGGTCATCGCCTTCATGTCGCGCGTGCACGGCGAGCCTGAACTCAACCAGCCGTTCCTCTCAACCGGCCAGATGTTCAAACTCAAGCGAGGCACCGCCGAAAATGCCCTGGCGGCCTACATCAGTGCAGACTCCCCGGAGGAACGCCAAGCGGTGCTCGACTCCGAGGAGTTTCAAAACGCGGTTATCAGCATTCCGCTGGCGATGCGGTGGCAGAAAGATGGCCCGATCGCCATCGAGCGAGTGGAATGGTTCGCGAGCGCGGTCGATCTCGCCCGGACGATGATTGAGCTTCGGCGGATGGAATCCCAAGACGGGATGGAGCCGCTTGCCCATGCGCTGCGGATCAATGACGGAATCCGCCTCGATGACACGATCTGGCCGAGCGTGAGCTACAAGGGCGGGTCGGAGCCGGGCGTTCTGAACCTGACCTTCCTCGCTGACTCGGAATCGGGAGAAACCTGGTTCGTCTCGCTGGGCTGGAACAACACCGAAGCGGTTCTCGATGAGGATGCGCTGATCATCCTGGCGCTGGCGATCTTCAACCGCCTTGCGGCTGGCGACTTCCCCGAAACAGGCAGTTAAGCCCTCTGGTCGAGCGACTGCATCAGCGCTGAAGCGATCCCGTCGGCAAAGAGCCATCCACGCTCGTTGAGGATGAGTCGTCCGTCCTGAATGATCAGATCGCCGCGCTCGGTCTGCCGATCGATTTCCCTGTTCAGCGGGCGAGCGGCGTGGATGGCGTCCGCATCGGAGAGGAGTCGCTCGAGGTCGAGGCCCTCGCGCAGGCGCAGCCCGGTCATGATGCGTTCCGCCAGCGCCCGGACCGGGTCGGGCGGCTCGAGATCCGTGACCGATGACCATCCGCCGCTGGCGCTGACGCTGTTCATCCAGTCGGTCAGGCGGGGGATGTTCTTCCAGCGCCAGCCATGGCAGTGCCCGGACGCTGATGGCCCGGCGGCCAGCCATTGGCTCTGTCGCCAGTAGGCAAGGTTGTGGCGGCACTCGGCCCCTGGTCGTGCGAAGTTGGACACCTCGTAACGCGAGAAGCCACGATCCTGCAGCATGGACCAGGTCAGAAGCTGCATGTCGGTCTCGAGGTCTTCATCGATCGCATCGAGCCGCCCGAGTTCGAGTTTCTTGGTCATGGCGGTGCCCGGCTCGTAGGTCAGGGCGTAGGCCGAGAGGTGCTCGATGCCTTGCCCGTCCAGCAGCGCGAGCGCGGTCTCGAGATCCCGGGTCCAGTCTGCCAGGGTCTGTCCGGGGATCCCGAAGATCAGGTCCACGGAGCGACGCTGGATCCCGGCGTCACGCAGGACAGAGAGCGATCGCTCCACATTGGCTGGGTCATGCCAGCGTTCCAGAGCCTTGAGCATGGCTGGATTGAAGCTCTGAGCCCCCACCGACGCCCGGTTCACCCCGCCCCCCGCGAGCACCGAGGCGAGTTCCTCGGTGACGGTCTCCGGATTGCACTCGACGGTGAATTCCATACCTGGCGAGCACTCGAACCGGTTGTGGATCGTGCCCAGCAGTCGCTCCCAGAGGTCGGGCCGGAGCAGGCTCGGGGTGCCTCCGCCGACGAAAATCGATTCCAGAGCCGTGGCGGCGGGCGAGATCGCCCCAAGTTCGGTCTCCAGAGCCTTCAGGAAGTCTTCCTGGCGGTCCCGGGAGTCCACAAAGCTGTAGAAATCGCAGTAATGGCATTTGTGGAAGCAGAACGGGACATGGATGTAAAGCGAGGCCGCGCGTGCCCCCGAGCTCTGAAGAGCCACCTGGGCGGTCTCTCGTTGCCCCCCCACCGTGATCGGAGTAGTCTGATTCATGCGTAACGGGTCACTCCGAACTCGGAAATGCTGGCCCCACTCCTTCTGCCATTGAATCTGTATACCGAAGGATACCCCTGCCGTGACCGTCAACCTTGTTGTGTTTACCGAAGATGGATCGCGCCGGGATGTTCCGCTCAAGGAAGGCACCCATATCGTCGGGCGAACCCCGGATGCTGGTGTCCGGATCCCGTTGCCCTCGGTGTCCCGTCGCCACTGCGAATTGATAGTCGAGGGATCGGACCTGCGTGTGCGCGACCTTGGATCCTCGAACGGCACCTTCCAGAACTACACGCAGATCCAGGAAGCAACCCTCGCTCCGGGGGATGTCCTCGGGATTGGTGGCGTGCTGCTGACGGTGCAGATCGACGGCATGCCCGCGGAGGTCCTCAAGCCCGAACCACCGCTGGATGAAACCGGCGGATCCTCGATGATGACCGGAGCCTCGCCGGGGGCGAGCGGAAGCTCGATGATGGCCGACTCCGGCCCGCCGCCCATGAAGGGCTCGCTGCTTGATGACAACGACGGATCCAGTCTGTTCGATCTTGATCTTTCGGATTTGGATGACGACGACGAACCGAAGTTGTAAACAGCTCCGGGCATCAGTCAGGCTGGACTCGTTCCGGCTGCTCCGGCTTCCCTCAATCGAGATCTCAGGGGTTACCCTTTGAAGACGAATCGGTCGGCTCGTGCTCGGTTTCCGAGGGTGCCTGTGGCTCGCGCTTGGCGGGCACCTTGATGCTGCTGCCGCAGGACTGGCACCGGACCATGCGACCGCGCGCTTCAGCGGGTACTGCGAGCACCGCGCGGCATCGCAGATTTGGACACATGATTCGGATTGCGCTGACGCCCATGGCCTCTCCAGTAGATCGAATCCTTACCGGGCATCGTCAAAAAACAGGATCAGATCCAGTCTGAGGCGGTCTTCTGCGAGAATCTCCAGCATGGCCACATCCGCCTCGAGTGCGTCATGACCGGCCTCCGCAGGGTGACCGATTCGGCTAGGATGGAAGTTCCTTCTCTTCAGGATTTCTCCATGAACAGCGTCAGCACGCCGATTTCGCAGAACGCGCCGAGCCTCGCAGACCCGATAACCGGCACCACGACCGCGGTTGTCGGGCTCCAGTGGGGTGACGAGGGCAAGGGCAAGGTCATCGACCTCCTGGCGGGAACTCACCATGCGGTGGTCCGATACAACGGCGGGGCCAACGCCGGTCACTCCATCGTCATCGAGGGTCAGCGGTTCGCGCTGCACCTGATCCCCTCGGGCGTCTTTCGCCCGGAGACCATTTCCGTGATCGGGAACGGGGTCGTGCTCGACCCGTTCAAGCTGATCGAGGAGATCAACGGGCTGCGTGAGCGTGGGATCGAGGTGAAGAACCTCGCGATCTCATCGCGAGCTCATCTGGTCCTTCCCTACCACAAGCTCGAGGACGCCTCCCTCGAAGATCGCCTTGCGGCTCGGGGCCTCTCGATCGGCACCACGAAGCGTGGCATCGGGCCCGCCTATTCGGACAAGGCCAACCGGGCAACCTCGCTGCGTGTGGGCGACCTGCTGGACCCTGAGCACCTGCGATCGAAGGTCTCGAACCTCGCTGAGTACAAGACCGATGCCCTCCGCAGCATCGACCCCAGCGCGGAAGCCATCGAGCCCAAGCGGCTGATGGATGCGCTGACCGAGGCCGCCGAGACGCTCGGACCGTTCATCCAGGACACGACTTACCTGCTCCACGAACTGCTCCGCGATGGCAAGTCCCTGCTCTTCGAGGGAGCGAACGCCACGCTGCTGGATGTCGACCACGGCACCTACCCGTTTGTGACTTCGTCGAACTGCTCGGTGCTGGGTATCCCTTCGGGAACCGGTGTTCCCGGAGCGCAGATCAACACGGTCGTGGGAGTGATGAAGGCCTACTCGACGCGGGTCGGGGGCGGGCCGTTCCCCACGGAGCAGGACAACGACACGGGCGAGCAGATCCGCAAGCAGGGCAACGAGTACGGAACCACCACCGGACGCCCACGGCGCTGCGGCTGGCTGGACCTGGTCGCGGTTCGGTACGCCGCGATGGTCAATGGCTGTACTTCACTGTCGCTGATGCTGCTGGATGTGCTGTCGGGCATCGAGGAACTCAAGGTCTGCACTCGGTACCAGATCGGCGACGACCCCGACGCGATCACCGCAAGATTTCTTCCGGATGCGAACCGGCTGGCGGAAGTCACCCCGCTGTACGAAACGCTGCCGGGGTTCCATGGTGATGTCACCAAAGCCACGAGCTTCGATGAACTGCCCGCTCCGGCGCGTGACTACATCGCCTTCATCGAGGACTTCGTCGGCCTGCCGGTGTCGATCGTGAGTGTCGGTCCGGACCGCAGCCAGACGATCCGGCGCGATCGCTGATCGCGTTTCTACGCGGCTCGGGTCGGTTCAGTCTTCTGCGAGTTCGAGTGAACCGCCGCGACCGTTCATCAGACTGCTGGCGGCCTCCATCCGGGCGCGGATATGCGCGTTCTGGCTGGGGAAGCGGTTCTCGTCGAACACCTTGAGCGCGAACTCGAAGCACTGAACGGCTCGGCTGAGCTGCTGCGGGATGTTGTCGGCGGCTTTGAGCTCGGCAATGCCGGTGAAGGCCTGGCCGAGGTTCGCCTGCGTCTTGGCCCACTCGATGGGATGCCGATCACGGGTGCGAACCTTGAGCGCATCCAGGAAGCAACTGGCGGCATGACACGCGGCGTCGGGATCGCCAGCCGCGGCGAGCTGGAGATAGACCGAACCGAGGTTGCATCGTGTCGATGCCCATTCGATCGGGGACCGCTGAGCGGTTCGATACTCCAAGGCCTTTTCGTAGCACTCCACGGCTCTGTGCAGGTTTGCGGTGCGCTCGTCGGGATCATTGGTTGGGAGCATGGCCCAGGCGCTGCCGAGGTGGCTTTGGGCGGCTGCCCACTCGCCGCGTCTGGACTCTCTGGACCAGATCTCCAAAGCCGCGGCATAGCACGCGATCGAACGATCGGCGTTCTGTCGAGGGTCGCCAGCGGGGAACTGCATCCAGACATGCCCGAGATGCATCTGCAGGCGTGCCCATCCGATCGGGTGCGACTCGCGCTGTCGCACGAGCAGGGCCGCGGAATAGCAACTGACCGCGTGTTCCAGATTTTCCGCCCGATCCCCCGTGGTGCGTTTTTCGTAAGCCAAGCCAAGGCTGGACTGAGCCGCCGCCCAGTGGCCCGGCGCGTTCTGTCGGGTCCACACACTCAGGGCGTCGTTCAGGTGCTGGATGGCCTGTTCGATGTTGGACTCACGGGATTCTCGAGTGGGGCTGGGCAACTCGAGCAGTGCAGATGCGAGCAGTTGCCGGAGCTCGGCCCACCATTCGGGGTACTGCTCGCGCGTCAGCACTCTGAGCGCACCTTCGAGCAGTTCGACCGCTTCGGTCAGGTTGTCGAGTCGGTCGCCGATGGGCGCGTTGAGCAGTGCGTATCCGAGCAGTCCAGCGGTGCGGGCTGTCTCCACATGCGAACGCGGCAGGTGAGCGATCATGTGGCGCAGCAGGCGGGTGGCATCGCCGAAACGGGCCTTGGGCGAACCGCGTTTGGACTTCAGCAGGGCCATAGCCATGGCGCGCTGTCCGGCGGGATCGTCATCGGACGGGTTGGCGATGCGGTACTGCTCGTAAGCCTCGTCGTACCGACCTTCGAGTTCGTAGCGATGGCCACGGAGCATGGCGAGCAGCGCATCATCCACGGCACCTTCGATGTGCGGCAGGAAACTGTCGGCCAATCCGAAATCGCGCGACGCGATGGCGGCGACCACGCGGTCGTAGGGATCGCTGGCCTGGCGCAGGCGCGCCATGACCTCTTCCTGTTGAGGCGAAAACTCCCGGTCGCCGGGGAATTCGGCGGGTCGCTTGTCTTCGAAGATGGTTCGCCAGATGAACGCCACATCGGGGCTGGCGTGCTGACGACCGATGACGACCATTTCATTCGCCTGCGGTTGCTCGCCCGCGGGTTCGTCTTCGTGCGGAGCAGCGAAGGCCTGCTCATCGAAATCAGTAAGCGGCGCATCCAGCCAATCCAGATAGGCGTCCAGCTCCTGTTCGATGGTCCCCCCTTCGTCATGAAGCCACTTGGTCACGCTGACCAGCAGCGATGCATGACGCCGGAGGGTCGGTTCGATGGCGCTGGATGTCACGGTCATAGCCTGGTGCCATGATCCCGCCTTTTCGGCTGAGAACAGGCAGTGGCGTCGCCGGCCTTCGGCGATCGCGGCGAGGGAACGACGCAGCGTGCCGTAGCGGCGTATCAGCCGGGTCAGGTAGGCGACGGCTTGCTGCTGGTCCCCCGGTGCTGAGCCCGAATGGGACTGGATCGTGTCCGCCACAAGCGTGATGAGTTTCGGGACGACCCCCAGCCCCTCGGTTGTGGTGGAGGTCTTGCCTTCCAGCGTGGTGACTGCTCCGGCACTCACAGATCCGGCAGTTGCCACGAGCTTCGCGAGCATTCGTGCACTGGCCATACCCCTAAATTACGGGCATCGGGCAGATTTGCGAAACAAAAAATTGCCTATTTCTTCAACTGATATTCAACAGACCCTTGTCCGGGGTCAGAAACCGGCCTCACTCAGCCACTCGCTGGGGACGCAATCGAGCGCGCTGGCGACGCTCAGGAGACTCTCCAGACTGGGCAGATGAGCCCCTCGCTCGATACTGGAGAGCTGGGATACGCTGACTCCGGAAGCCTCGGACATCTCCTTGAGCGTCCACCCGCGCTCGGTCCGAGCCAAGCGGATCTGTCGGCCCAGGGCTTGACGCAGACGGTCCTGAGGCAGGCCGCCGAGCCCGAGTTCGCTCGCGGCGTTGGCCAGCGCCGCGCGGAGTTCTTCGATGCCGAAGGGCTTGGCGAGGTAGTCGAACACATCGCGCTTGAAGGTGCTGCGCATGGTCTCAAGGGAGGGGAATCCGGTGATGACGATCACACACAGACGCGACCAGCGTTTGCGGATCTCTTCGAGGACCTCCTGACCGGAAGCCTTGCCCATGTTCATATCCAGCAGCACGATGTCCGGGAGCTCCCGTTCGCAGGCCTCGTAGAGCGCTTTCGGGGAGGCCACGGCTCGGACGGCATGGCCATCGCCCGAGAGCAGGTCGACGATGTATTCGCGGAAGTCCGCATCGTCGTCCAGGGCCACGATCGACAGGGGCTGTGCGATCGTGGGCTTCTCGGAGATGGGGGCGGGGTCATTCATGCTCGTGCTCCGTGCCGGAATCGGCGATCCAGTCAAGGATACCAGCCACATCCCGCCGGATCAGGTGCCGGCGTTCATTTCCCGGTCTGCGACCTGATCCGAGGCGAAGAGCCCGGACTCGGCCATCGGGAGCATGATCTCGAAGATCGCTCCGGTGTCGGGTCCGGGGCGGTTCCCGGCAATAAGCACGCCCGCGTGCTCCTTGATGATGCCCTCGGCCACGGCGAGGCCAAGGCCCGTTCCGTGACTGTCGAGTCGCGTGGATGCGAAGGGCTCGAACAGGCGGGGCAGGATCGCCGGATCGATGCCGGGGCCATCATCGGTGATGCGGATGCAGATCCAGCGGGCCCCATCGCGCTCGACGATGTCTTGGGAGACTCGGATACTGCCGTCGGGGCCGCTGCCGGCATCCAGAGCATCCACGGCGTTGCGCAACAGGTTCACGAAGACCTGGGTCAGTCGATCGGGATCACCAAGTACCTGGCCGTTGATGGAGTCGGTCAGCGAATTCGTGAACCCTACGGCCCGGGCATCCCGGTCGAGCGAAACGAGCGTCCATGATTCATCAACGATCTCGCGCAGTCGCAACGGGGTCCGCGAGGGCTCTCTGGCACGGGCGAAATCCAGGAGCGATTCGCCAAGCCGCTCCAGACGCCCGATGACTCGCTTGATCAGTTCCAGTCGCGGGCGCTGCGCCTCGGGCAGTCCCTGCTCCTCGAACTGCTGGACGCTGCCCTTGAGCACCGCCAGCGGCGTGTTGAGCTCGTGGGCGATGCCGGCGCTCATCATGCCCAGACTCGCCAGACGATCCTGATCGGCGAGGTTGCGCTTCGCGGTTTCGAGCATGTGGTTCTTGCGTTTCAGCTCGGAGGCGACCGATTCGATCTCGGCGAGCGCCGCGTTCAGTTCCCGCTCTTGCGCACGGAGTTTCAGGATCGACTGATTCCGGCTGCGCATGATCTCGCCGAGTTCGTCGTTGGGCACTTCGGAGTCCGGGATCAACTCGGCATCCTGGCGGCCTTCCTGAACCGCGAGGTCGGCGCGGCGCAGTCGCTCGATCGGCATATAGACCTGCGAGGGGAGCACGAACACCTCGAGCATCAGGGCGATCAGACCGTACACCCCGAGCAGAGCCGTTCCCAGAAGGATGTACATGCGCGTAATGGCTTCATTGCCGGCACTCTTGAGCAGCCGGGCGACGACGAACTCGTCGGCCGGCTGGCGCAGGACCACGGCGATCGGGCGGCCCGCGGTGTCGCGCCCGCTGAAGATCGCCCCCGGCTCGGCGGTGGCCTGCTCCGAAAGCACGAGCGGAATTTCCGATGGCGGGCTGGAGTACACACCGAACTGGATGTCCCCTGCCTGATCCCGAGCTGCTTCGGGATCGGCCAGCAGCAGCCCGAGCGCGAGACGGCACTCCTGCTGCTCTGATCGCGTCACCAATTCGGTCATCGACACTCGAACCGAGAGGATGATGATCACCGTCAGGGTGAGCGAGAACACGGTGTGCAGGAGAATCATCTTGCGCCGGATGCGCGATGCCGCCTGAGTCGGTCTCGGACGCTTCACGGCGCGTTGCTCTGGGATGGCCCCATCAGCGGTTGAGCCGGGAGGGTCTCGTTCGCGTCCTTCCAGTTGAGCAGGTCGAACAGCACGAACACCATCGCACCCACGAAGAGCGCGAAACACACGAACGCAACCGCAGCGCGGCGTCGATCGCGTTTTGACGCCACACGCCGAGCTTCGTCGAGCCGCTTGAACAAGTCATCCTTGGGCACTTCCGCCGCATCAGCCCGCAGCTTCTCGGTAGCCGTAACCCGGCTCTGGGATTGCAGCGCGGTGTCCAGCGCTTGCAGGCGTGAGCGGATTTCTTCTGGCTGCGCCTGGAGAATCACGGCGAGTTCGACCACACCCTGCCCTTCACCGGAATCCAGCCAGAGCAGCGCCCGTTGCGCGAGGTCGAGTTTGTCGAGATCAGGAGCGATTGCTTGGCCTGCTGAAGCGGGGTCGGCCAAGATGCGCTCCTGCCAGATCCGGGACCGTTCGAGCACCGCTCGACGCAGTCTGGAGTCCGAGAGTTTTCCGAGGTCCCCGTGGTCGCGCACCAGCGAAGCGAGCACACGGGCCGCGCCCGCCGCGTCGTTGGTGCAGACCAGCGCAAACGGCCAGAGGGCGGACTCGGTTGGGGTCAGTGCGGGCGGCATCTGCTGCATTCTACGCCCTGTGGCACGCCCCGGGCACCGCTGAGGCGTGGTACATTCACGCTCCGAAACCGACGATTTACGGAGAACAGAACCAGATGGCCGACACCAGTGCAACGCGGATCGAAAAAGACACGATGGGCGAGATGACCGTGCCCGCGAACGCCCTCTACGGCGCATCGACGCAGCGAGCGGTCGAGAACTTCCCGATCTCCGGTCGCACGGTTCCCCCGGCCATCTTCTACGCCTTCGGGCACCTCAAGGCGGCGTGTGCTGCGGTGAACCGTGATCTGGGCCGGCTGAACGACGCCCGGGCCGATGCGATCATCAAGGCCGCCGGCGAGATCGGGGAAGGCAAGCACCACGAGCACTTCCCCGTGGACATCTTCCAGACCGGGTCAGGCACCTCGACGAACATGAACGCCAACGAGGTTATCGCCAACCTCATCTGCGTGGCCAACGGCGCGCCCATCGGCTCGTCCAAGAACGCCGAGTACATCGGAGACGCCGAGACCGGCCACGGCGTGCACCCCAACGACCATGTGAACATGGGCCAGTCGTCGAACGACACCTTCCCCACGGCGATCCATGTCGCCGCGGCGTACGACATCAAGAACCACCTCGAACCGGCCATCGAGAAACTCGCCAGAGCCCTCGAGACCAAAGCCCAGGCGTGGGACAACATCGTCAAGATCGGACGCACCCACCTCCAGGACGCCACACCCATCCGCCTCGGCCAGGAATTCAGCGGCTACGCCCAGCAGATGCGCCACGCCGAACGACGGGCACATCAGGCCCTTGAAGCCCTCTGCGAACTGCCCATCGGCGGCACGGCGGTCGGCACCGGCATCAACACGCACCCTGAGTTCGGCCGGCGCGTCGCCGACAAACTCGCCGAGCGTCTGAGCATCCCTTTCGAGGAAGCCCACAACCACTTCGAGGCCCAGCACGCCAAGGACGCCGTTGTGGAAGCGTCGGGGCACCTCAAGACCATCGCGATCTCGCTCAGCAAGATCGCCAACGACATCCGCTGGCTGGGTTCCGGCCCCCGCTGCGGTATCGGCGAACTCAAGCTGCCTGCCACGCAGCCCGGGTCATCGATCATGCCCGGCAAGGTCAACCCGGTCATGTGCGAGATGGCGGTGCAGGTCGCCTGCCAGGTCCTGGGCAACGATGCGGCGATCAACTTCGGCGCGTTTGGTGGCGTCGGTTCGATCCTCGACCTGAATGTCGCCATGCCGATGATGGCCGACAACCTGCTCGAATCCATCCACCTGCTGGCTCGGGCCTGCGACGTGTTCACGGACAAGTGCATTGAAGGGCTTGAACCGGACGAGAAGCGGTGCGCGGAACTCATCGAGGGTTCGCTGGCGATGTGCACCTCACTGGTACCGGTCATCGGCTACGACAAATCCGCCGCGATCGCCAAGAAGGCGTACGCCGAGGGCAAGACTGTGCGTCAGGTGGCCATCGAGGACGGAGTGCTGAGCGCCGAGCAACTCGAAGAGCTGCTGGATCCGGAAAGCATGACGCGGGCGAGCTGAATCGCGTCGCCAAAGAATGAAAAACGCCTCCGGAACCCGGAGGCGTTTTGCTTTACTCACAAAGGCTGTGCATCAGCGCATTTCACGCCGCACATCCACACGGTCCCGGATCTCGTCCCGGAGAGCCGCCACAAACGCGTCGAGGGGCATCACCGGCTGATCCTCAATGCCGTAGCGGCGCATCGTGACCGTGTTCTGCTCGGCCTCCTGCTCGCCCACGATCAGGTTGATCGGGATCTTGCGGGTGGTTCCGGTGCGGATCTTCTTGCCCATGGTCGCGTTGGAGTCATCCACCTCGGTGCGGACGAGGTCCTTGCGCAGGATCGCCTCGATCTTCTTGGCGTAGTCGATGACCTTCTCGCTGACCGGGATGATGTTCACCTGCACAGGCGCGAGCCAGGTCGGGAACGCTCCCGCGTAGTGCTCGATGAGGAACGCGATGAAGCGCTCGTGCGTGCCGAGCGGGGCGCGGTGGATGCAATACGGCGTCTTCTCCTCGCCGTCGCTGTCGGTGTAGACGAGGCCGAATCGCTTGGGCACGGCAAAGTCGAGCTGGTTGGTCGTCGCCGTGAACTCGCGCCCGGTGACCGTGCGGAACTCGTAGTCCACCTTCGGGCCGTAGAACGCCGCCTCGCCGCGCTCCATGGTGTAGGACA
>CAZIXS010000003.1:0-46307 GCA_964543335.1 uncultured Phycisphaeraceae bacterium
GGCTTTGATTTCCTCGGCGAGCTTGGCATCGGCGGGGTTTTTGAAGCCGCCATCGGGCGCCATGGTCAGCGCGGAGGGTTCGATGTCCCACGAATCACCACGCCAGGGGTAGCCGGAGGGAGCGAGGCCTTCGCGCTTGGGCGCTTTGGCTTCGACCTGGACCTGGCCGCGATCGGCGGTGTGGCTGTCTTTGGATTGATCGCTGGATTCGCCGGTGGATTCGGAGCGGTGCTCGCCATCGGCGCCTTCGGCACCCCCACCGCCACGACGACGGCGGCGACGGCGACGACGCTTGCGCGGCTGGCCGTCGTCGGACTGATCGTCCGAGGAGCGATCGGACTGTGGCGCGGAACGCGGTTCGTCCTGCTCGTCGTCTTCGTCATCGTCGGCGTCGCGTTGGACAGCGCGGTTGTCGGGCGAGTGGGACTCTTCGGCGCGAGCGTCGTCGGAGCGGTTGTCGGCGTCTTCGCCGGACCCGCCGCCACGACGGCGGCGACGACGGCGGCGACGCTTGCGTCCGCCGGTTGAGGACTCGGAGCCGGATTCTGATCCGTCTTCGTCGTCATCGTCAGAGAGAAGCGATGCTTCCATGGCGAGGACTTCGTCGAGCTTGACGGCTTCCTCGTGGACCAGTTCCTCGAGGTCCTGCTGGTGCTCGGCGGTGGCATCGACGGCCCAGTCCTGCTCCTCGGCGTTCTCGGGCTTGTATTCCGCGAGGTCGTTCGGAGCGCGGAACTTGGCGAGGCGTTCGACTTCGATGTCGGAGCCGGACTCGTCGTAGGCGTACATGACGACGCGGTCCACGGCGATCGACTCGCTGACGCGGACATCGACGCGCTTGTGCAGCTTGAGTTCGAGGCGGGTCATGGCCTGTCGCTTGGAGGACAGGAGCTCACCGGCGACGCGTGGCGAGACGACCATCTCGACCTTGGCGACGCGCTCGTGCTGCATGAGTGCGGCGAGGTCTCGCATGGCGTTGGTGGCGACCGAGTCGGGTCGGCGGACCCAGCCGCGTCCGTCGCCGATGTCGAGCTTGGCGAAGTGGACGGACTTCATGGAGCCGCGGACGCGCTGGCGGGTCATCTCCATGATGCCGAACTCGGAGATGGGCAGGGCGCGGGTGGAGGCGCGGTCCTTCTTGAGGAGTTCCTCCATGCGCTTCTCGATGTCGCGCCGGTGGGAGCGCTTCATCATGTCGATCAGGTCGCACATGATCAGGCCGCCGACATCGCGGAGCTTGATCTGGCGGCAGATCTCCTCGATGGCTTCCTGGTTGATGCGGTAGGCCATGGTCTCGGCGTCGCCGTGGTTTCGGCTCTTGCCGGAGTTGACATCGATGGCGACCATCGCCTCGGCTTCATCGATGATGAGCGATCCGCCGGAGGGCAGGGGCACTTCGCGTGCGAGGATGCGCTCGATCTGCTGCTCGACGCCGAAGGCGTGGAAGAGCGGGATCTGGCGGTCGTAGGCGAGGAGTCTGGTGGAGCTGCGCGGGCTGACGATGCGCATGAAGGCGTAGGCGCGGCGGATGGCGCTGGGGTCATCGACGATGATCTCGTGGATGTCACTGGTCCAGATGTCGCGCAGGGCGCGCATGAGCAGGTCGCTCTCGGCGTAGAGCAGGCGGGGCTTGTCGCCCTGGCTGAGGCGCTTGTCGATGTCCTTCCAGAGGCGCTGGAGGTACGCGAGGTCGCGCTTGAGCTCGGCCTTGGTCTGGTTCATACCCGCGGTGCGGAGGATGAAGCCGAACTCCTTGGGCAGGTCGAGCGAGTCGAGGATCTTGCGCATGGTGCGGCGCTGGTCCTCGTCTTCGACTTTGCGGCTGACGCCGACCTTGTCCATGTCGGGGAGCATGACCAGGAAGCGGCCCGGGATGCTGAGGTAGCTGGTGAGGGTCGGTCCCTTGGTGGAGATGCCTTCCTTGAGCACCTGCACGAGGATCTTCTGGCCCCGCTTGAGGCAGCGCTCGATGGGCGGGCGCTCGCGCCGGGGGGTCTTCATCCCGATCTTTTCGGTGGTGTTCTCGTCTTCGCCGGGGAAGTACTGCGGGTGCAGGTCGGAGATGTGCAGGAAGCCGTTGACGCCGTGGCCGAAGTCGACGAAGGCGGCCTGGATGGACCGCTCGACATTCATGACCTTGCCGACGTAGATGTTGCCGACGATGTTGAGGTTGCCGGCGCGCTCGGAGTGGAACTCTTCGAGCGTGCCGTCCACGGTGAGGGCGACGCGGCACTCATCGCCCGGGATGTAGTTGATGAGCATGCGCGACACGCCGCGCTTCGAGGTGGGGGCGCGCTCAGCGGACTCGTCGGCTTCGGCCCGCGGGCTCGATTCCGAGGGGGCGGACGACTTGGAGGACGGGGACTTGGAGCGGGATCGCTTGCGCCGGGTCTTCTTGCCTTCGGATCCAGAGGAAGAGTCTTCGGAGGATCTGCTGGCGGCGGGTTTCTCGGCGGGTGCCTCGGAGGCCGGCTTGGGCGAGCGCGGGGCCTCCTGCTGTGGTTCGGCCTGGCGCTCGGGCTTGGCTGGCGACTCGGCTTTGCTGCTGGGTGCCGGGACGGCGCCCATGGCGATTTCCTTGGGGGCGACCTTCTTGCGGCTGCGTGTGGTGCGCTTGCGCGTGGTCTTGGAAGTGGTGCCGGAGGAATCGGCGGTGGTCTCGTTCATCGAAATGCTTCTCGCTGTGGTCGCGAGCAGCCGGGCGATCAGTGCTGTGTTGGTGGTGGCGTGGATCGTGGCGAAGGACAACCGCCCTGCTCACGGCATAGCGTGAGGGGCTGGTGGGTCGCCTGGATAGCCTTTGCATCACGGCGCATGGTGCGCGGAACTGCTCTGGTTGGCGCTTGTTTGCGAATCGCGTTTCCGGATCCGCACCCGCGTCGGGTGCAGAGCCATCCGGAGCCGGCGTGAGGTTGCGCCTCGGGCCGCGTGAGCGACGCGAAGGGTCCTCGTTGGCACTCCCATTGGCCCGCTCGTGGCGCTGGCCGAGTGGTGTGCGTTTCGCCGATGCGCGATTTGCGCGAAGCGACGGGCGAGCCGAAGGGCAAGCCCGGGTGGTTTGTTTCGAGCCCGGTTCGATCTCAGTCGGCGGATTTCGCCGGCTCTGACCGTTCCATGTCGACGGCACGCCCGTCAACGAACTCGGGGAATCGTTTCATGGCCTGATCACGGAGAAATGCCGTGACCGAAGCTTCCGAATCGAGCGAACCGACCGTACGGGCCAGGCGCTCGCAATCTGCGATCTCGACGCTGCGGATCACCTTTTTGAGGTAGGGAATCCGGCGTGGTGATACGGAAAGGGTACGCAGGCCGACGCCGATGAGCAACATGGTGAAGATCGGGTCGCCGGCGGCCTCGCCGCAGACGGAGACATCGACTTTCCTGTGTCGGCCGACCCGGACGACATCCTTGATGAGTTTGAGGATGGCCGGATGGGCTGCGGAGTACATGCCGGAGACCTTTTCGTTGGTCCGGTCCACGGCGAGGGTGTATTGGACGAGGTCGTTGGTCCCGATGGAGAAGAAATCGACCTCGCGGGCGAAACTGGAGGCCATGACCGCGGCTGCGGGGACCTCGACCATCATGCCCACCTTCACCTTCGGGTCATAGGGGATGCCTTCTTCAGCCAGATCCTCCATGACATCCTTCAAATGCATTTTCGCCCTTCGGAGCTCCTCGGTGGAGGTGACGAGGGGGAACATGATGCGGATGGGGCCGAAGGCCGAGGCCCGCATGATGGCGCGGAGGTGGCGCTTGAACATGACGGGGTTGGCCAGGCAGTATCGGATGGAGCGGAGGCCCAGGAAGGGGTTTCGCTCCGGGACATGGGAGCGGGACTGGGTGTATTTGTCGGCGCCGAGGTCGTAGGTGCGGAGGGTGACGGGGCGACCCTGGCAGGCCTCGACGGCGGCCTTGAACTCGGTGAACTGCTCTTCTTCGGTGGGTTCGGCGTTGCGGGTCAGCCAGAGGAACTCGGTGCGGAAGAGGCCGATGCCCTCGCCGCCCTGTTCGATGACCTGGGAGGCCTCGATGCCCATCTCGACATTGCCCATGAGGTGGACGGCGACGCCGTCGGTGGTGGCGGATTCGAGGGTCTGGTTTTCCTGAAGGGCGGCACGGACGGCTTCGAGGCGGGCTTTCTTCTGGCGGTAGAACTCAAGGGTTTCGGCGTCTGGGCGGAGGATGACCACGCCGCGGTCGCCGTCGACGATGATCTCGTCGCACTCCTCGGCGACCTCGCAGAGGTTGCCGGTGCCGACGGTGGCGGGGATGCCGAGGGCCCGGGCGAAAATGGCGGTGTGGGAGGTTGGGCCGCCCTTGTCGGTGGCGAAGCCGAGGACGCGCCCGGGGGGGAAGGCGGCGGCCTGGGATGGGGTGAGGTCGGGCGCGACGACGATGGCTTCGTAATCGAGGTCATCGAGCGAGGATCGCTGGGCGCCGACGAGGTGGCTCATGACGCGCTGGTTGAGATCCCAGACATCGTCGACCTTGGTGGAGAAGGCGGTATCGCCCATGGCTTCGAACATGCCGGCGACGACGCTGCACTGTTCCTGGAGGGCGTATTCGGCGGTGACATGCTCGGACTCGATGCGCTTGTTCATCGGGTCGATCAGCGACTTGTCGCGGAGCATGCCCTGATGGAAGGCGAAGATGGCGGCGGCTTCCTTGCCGAGGTCGGTCTCGGCTTTCTTGCGGAGGCCGTCGAGTTCGGCGAGCGAAGCGTCGATGGCGCACTTGAGGCGGTCGAGTTCCGCGGGTACGCGTTCGGGCGCGACGGTGCGGCGGGGGACCCACATGTGGGCATCGTCGAGCCGGAAGACCCGGCCGACCACGACCCCAGCGCTGACCGGGATGCCTTGGAACTCCTGCATCAACGCCACGGGCGGTGTGCCTTTCGGGAAAAAGAAACGGAATACCCCTTTAAGACAGGGTATTCATGGTGTGAGACGGCACAATGTAGGCGGGATGGGGATCCTGCAACAAGGTGTGGCGTGGATTCGGGGCGGTCGAGCGGCATATGCTGGAGATGGCGGGGGTGCGGACCCGAAAATATGGTTGACGGGGCGGGTCTGGCCTGCTCCAATCGTGCGGTCGGCCTGTGTGCTGCTCTGGAAGAGGGTGGCCCGGGCACGGCGAGCACGCCCATGCAACGAGTGTGGAACGGCTGATTTCGAGCGTGACTGCTCAAGCGGGCCCGACTGCCCGCGACGGAATGAAAAGAAGACTATGACGACGCTGACCGGCATTCTTGAGTGGCCGCAGCGCACCGAAGGTCGTGTTCGCCAGTGGATTGGTGACACGATCGAGGAGCGCCAGGACGATCCTTTTGTTCCCCTTGAACTGGGGGAGCAGTATTCGCTTCGCGATGGGTGCGAGATCACCGTGGAGGTGGTGGAGAAGCGGTCGCGTCGTCGTCGGAACCAGCGTGGTCCCCGCTCGGTGCGACCGGTGGTGGAGCAGATTCTGGCGATCGAGGGGTTGGAGCCGGAGGCGTACGCGAAGCGTTTGCCGTTTGGCGAGTTGATGACGATCGATCCGCAGCCGCGGATGACGCTGGAGTACCGCGGGTGCCCGGATTCGTGCCGCCTGATCGATCTGTTCTGCCCGATCGGGTTCGGTCAGCGCGGGCTGATCGTGAGTCCGCCGAAGGCCGGGAAGACGACGCTCCTGAAAGATATTGCCGGAGCGATCGCTCACAACCATCCGAAGGTGGAGCTGCTGGCGCTGCTGGTGGATGAGCGGCCGGAGGAAGTGACGGACTTCAAGCGTTCGACGCCGTGCAAGGTGTTCGCTTCTTCCAACGACCACGACAACACGCGCCATATTGCGGTTTCGCTGATGGTGATCGAGCGGGCCAAGCGCATGGTCGAGGCGGGCAAGGATGTGGTCATTCTGCTGGACTCGCTGACGCGGCTGGGACGCGCCTTCAACAATTCTCGCAAGCACGCGAGCTCCGGGCGCACCATGTCCGGCGGCATCGACTCGAAGGCGCTGGAGGTGCCGAAGCAGATTTTCGGCGCAGCTCGCAAGACCGAGGAGGCCGGATCACTGACGATTCTGGCGTCGTGCCTGGTCGATACGGGCAGCCAGGGCGATCAGGTGATCTTTGAGGAGTTCAAGGGTACGGGGAACATGGAGCTTATCCTCGACCGCAAGATCGCCGAGCGTCGCCTGTTCCCGGCGATCAATCTGGCGGCGAGCGGGACCCGCAAGGAAGAGCTGCTGATGGAGGCGCAGGAGTACAAGACCGTGAGCGCCTTGCGCAAGCGGCTGCTGAACATGCCCCCGCCGCAGCAGATCGAGCAGCTTCAGGCGGCGCTGAAGCGGTTCCCCACGAACGCGGAACTGGTCGGCCTGGGCGGCTGAACGCCGCTTTCTCTGCGCTAAATCTCAGAAAACTCTCACCGGTCGGAGGGGGCTGTGGCATCATGGGGATGGCCGCAGCCGTGGTTGGCGTGCGCGGTATCCCGCGATGGAGGAGGTCTGGCATGTCGAGCCGGTTCACAAAGATGTTGGTCGTTCTGATTGGGCTGTGCATCGGTGCACGGCCAGCGCTGGCGCAATGGGCGGACATTTATTCCGATGAGCCGCACAACCTGAGTTACGAGCACCTGAGGGAACTCCGTGAGCTTCTCGAGCTGGATGCTCCGGTGCACGAGATTCTTGTGGGTCTGCATCTGGAGATGATGCGGGCTGAGGGCGAGAAGCGTCAGGCGATGCGCGAGCATATCGAGAAACTCAACGAGTCTGAAGACCGGGTGGACTGGAACCGGAGGCTGAGTCTTTCCATGGACCTCATGAAAGACTTCGACGGGATCGCCGACGCGTTTTACGCGGACGCGAAGCTGCTCGTGGAGCCGGAACAGTTCCCGCTGCTCGACCACATGCGGCACCGCTGCGCTATGCGGGTTCTGTTTGAGATGGTGGGCAGTGAGATTTCCGGGCTGGCGGCACAGCCTTTCGAGTTGCTGCACGAGCAGGAATTGGTGCCGATCGAGCGGTACCGTGCGATCGTGCTGGCGAACCATGCTGTTGAGGCCAAAGCGCACGACCAGTTCACGCGGGCGATGGAAAGCATCTTCAATCTGCAACGGGAGATGATGGAGTTCGATTTCGATATCGAGAATCTGGACGCCGGTCAGATCGCGGCCATGACTCGCCTGTTCAAGGACACGATCGACACGATGAAACGCCTTCGGGACCTGAACAAGTCGCTCGCGGACGCGATCATGTCGAGTCTTGAGGAAGGGGATCGAGCTGCTTACGAGAAGGCGTGGCTCGCTGAGAATTACGAAGAAGTCCAGGAAGAGCTGTTGCCCGAGCGAGCCGCGCGGCGTGTTCTTGAGGATGATCAGGCCGACGAGGAACTCAAGACGCGCGTCCGGGAACTCAAACCGAACTTTGATCGCCGCCTCACGACGGCCCGGAAGATGGCCCGGATCGCCAAGCACAAATCGGATCTGGACTTCGATTTCAGAACGCTCATGGAGTCCGACGGCCCCAACCGCGAGGTGTATGAGGACTCGCAGGAGCGGTTGTCCGAGGTGGCGGCAACCTACGCGGCGGCGCTCAAGAATGTGATGACTCCCGAGCAGCGGGAGCGGTACGGGCTGGATGTCGAGGAGGAAGTGAGGCAGTGGTGAGGCTCTGTTGAAGGACGGTGTAACGCCCTGCAAATGTTCGATCGATTCTCGAACGCATGCCGCTACACTGTGCGGAAATGCACGACGAAACCATGGACCAGTTTCCTGAGCGCGAGGACGAGATCGTTCTCGATGCTGCGTTCGAGGCAGCGGATCTGTCCCAGCTCGACTGGGTCGGCGCGGAAGTCAGGCGGGACTTGATCGCGGATCGCGTTCGTGCGATTTCGCAGGATGGGGATCCGCTGTTTGTAGCCGTGCGGGCGCGTCGTGTGGCGCGCCGGGTGATGGCGGTCGCTGCGGGATTCGGGGTGTGGTTTCTCGGGTCCACTCTGGCGGTCGGGATCGGCAGCGTGTTCGCCCCGCAGGGTAGTGCGACGGGGACGGCGACGCAGGACCTGATCATCACTTTCGGCATGATCGCTTCGATCTTTCTGGCGTGGGGTGCGGGGATGTACCTGACGCCGGTCCGGCCGATTCTGCTCTATGAGATGAGTGACCCGGAGGGGCCTCGGCTGGTGATCGGTCCGACGAGGCGCATTCGCCTGTCGAGTCTGGTGCTGGTGGTGATTGACGAGGTGCGGGGACCGATCGGCTATCTCAAGCGGGAGCGGCAATCGAAGATCGGCTGGAGCGGGTTCGACCAGACGGGGCGGCTCTGTTTCCATGTGGACCGGCGGGGCGGACCGACGATGGGCGTGCGGATTTTCTGCTGGGTGATCCCGCCGCTGGGTCTGGCGGTCGCGCTGATGTCGCTGTTCTCACGACCGACCCGACCGCTGGCGCTTCGCACCGGTGATCGCAAGTGTGTTTGCGGCGAGATCCGACCGATGAAGGGCCTGCGCGGGACGACGGAGTTGTGCCTGGATCAGGACATGCACGGGACCGTGGATCGCGGGCTGGGGATCGCGGCGATGCTGGCGGTGACGATGCATGGATGAGCTTGCAGCACAGCTAGACTTGTTCGATCACGATGGGTTCGTCATCTCGCGCAAGCGTGGGCTGGATTCGACGAGCGCGACGGCCTTTCACCCCGATGGCGAGTTCATCTGCCGCGCCGTCCGGACGCATCGGACGCTGGCGCGGCTGCTCTTTGGACTCGGCGCGGCGGCGGCGGTCTCGGTGACGCTGGTGCTGCTTCTGGTGGGCATCCTCAGTTCGTTCGGGACTTCTGGATCGTCCTTCGTGCTTGGTGTCGTGATGCCGCTGGTGGTGGTTGCGGTCCTGATCCCGGTGAGCCTTGTGCTGATCGGCAAGGCGCCCGATACGCCGACGCGGGTCTGGTTGACGCCGCACGCTTTGGTGCAGCTCGACGAGTATGAACTGGTGGTGCGTCGAGCTCCGCGTTTGCGGTTGTCCGGGCAGGGGCTGGTGGTGCAGGACCGTGCGGGGACGGTGCTGGCACATGTTCGGAGGTACGGTCTGGATGCATCGCGGTACGCACTGCGGATGGAAGGTGAAACGGCGGAGACGCGGTTTGTGCCTCGGCGCAGGTTCGGGCTCGGGGCGGCCTTTGGTGCGGTGGCGGCGCTGGCGGGTCCGCTTGTGGCGCTGCTGATGAGCAAGCCCGTGGATTCGTGGGATATCGTGCGTCCGGAGTCGGGCGTGCGGATCGGCGCGCTCGTGAAGCAGAAATCCGAGCACGGCACGCATGTGCTGGACCTGACCGATGACCCGGACCGGATTCTGGACCGGCGCGTGCTCACGGCGGTGGTGCTGGCGATGCTCTGCTCGCTGTCGAAGTGAGCCTCAGCAGGGCAGGGTGAGCGTGGCGAACACGATGCGCTGCGCGCGCACCACCCAGTGACGGCCGGAAGCGCAGACGATGATCAGTTCGGCCGTGTGCAGACCTGCTTCGGGGAGCGCGTGCAGCTCGCTCCAGACGATCGGGTCGTTCGGATCGGCCTCGGCGGGCCCGGTGCCGGAGCAGCGGTAGGTCGGGTCTCTCTCGATGATCAGCCGCGCGGGGCCGGCATAGCGCTCCTCGCGGGGATCATCCTCGTTGGGGAAGCCGAAGGTCAGGTCGATGAGGATGCGATGCGGCTGGACGATGAAGCGGTCCATGCGAGCGCCGCGCAGGCTGGTAGGGTCGATCAACGCCGGGGAGATGTGCTCTGGGTCGAAGGGAGCGTCACGCGCGACGGACATCTGCACGGCGCGCGCGGTTTCCAGGGCCACCGAATTGTTGCGGTGGCACTGGGGGATGCGGTCAAACTGTGTGGCGAAGGCGTGCGTCATGGGAGTTTGCGGCTGAAACTTCACGCCCGGTATCGGCATTCCTGGCGTGGCTTTCCTGCGGTCTTTGGTCCACACCTGAATCGGGGTTGCTCTGGGAGGGTGGATCGGGCTGGCAGGGCGCATGAAAAAGCCGCCCGGATGGGCGGCTTGTGGATTCGAAGACGCGATCTGAGGGTTGATCAGCGCTTGGAGAACTGGAAGCGACGGCGGGCACCGGCCATGCCGTACTTCTTGCGTTCGACTTCGCGGGCATCGCGGGTGAGGAAGCCGTGCTCGCGAAGGACACCTTCGAGGTTCGGGTCGTACTTCTTCAGGGCACGGGCGACGCCGAGGCGGAAGGCCTGGGCCTGCCCCATGTAGCCGCCGCCGGCGAGGCGGACGACAACATCCATCTTGCCATGGGTGTTGGTCACCTTGAGGGAGGCGACGGCGTCGTTGCGGTCGCGCATTTCGCTGAAGTACTCATCGACGGTCTTGGTGACCTTGCGGCTGACCTGGACCTTGATGTCGCCGTTGCCGGGCTTGAGGCGGACGCGGGCGACGGCGCTCTTGCGGCGACCGGTGCCCCACCACCAGCCGTGCGCGTCGGGCTTCTCGGGGGCGGCGGTCACGGCGACCGGATCGCTCAGGTCGAGGCTCTCGCTGGAGGTCGGGCTGGAGATGCCGGTGTCGAGCGAGGGGGTGCCGACGACTTCGCTGGTGTTGTGCTCTTCGTTCATATGCTTGCAGTCTCGTTTCGGGTGTACCTGTCGGGCGAGGGCCCGGGGTTCAGGGAAGGGTCACGCTCAAGCGTGTCCTTGCGGTGAGGGAACGGTTTGGGTTACTTCCAGGAGGGGAGTTCGGTGGGCTGCTGGGCCTGGTGGGGGTGGGAATCACCCTTGTAGACCTTGAGCTTGTCGATCATCTGACGCCCGAGGCGACCCTTGGGGATCATGCGACGGACGGCGTCTTCGATGAGGGACTCGGGCTTGGCCTCGAGGATCTGGTTGTAGGTCTGGGCGCGGAGGCCGCCGGGGTAGCCCGAGTAGCGGGTCTTGATCTTCTGGTTGCCCTTGTCGCCGGTCATGACGACCTTCTCGGCGTTGATGACGATGACGAAGTCACCGCTGTCGATGTGGGGCGTGTAGTCGGGGCGGTGCTTGCCCATGAGGACGGTGGCGATGTCCACGGCCATGCGGCCGAGGCGCTTGCCCTCGGCGTCGACGATGAACCAGTTCTTCTGGATTTCGTGGGGCTTGGCGAAGGTAGTCTGACGCATCGGTGCGTCCTTTCGGGCTGTGGCGTTGCTCACGGGAGCGCGGCACGATCGACGATGCCCGCCTGTTGCGCCTTTGTCAGGAGCAACCGCGGGTTGCGAGGCCAGAGGGCCAACACAGCCCAGAGTCCTCTCGGCCCGCCGGAGCAAAGAACTGGTTCAGTAGCCGGTTCCGCACATGTCGCGAGCGCGTGTTTCGGGATGAACTCGTCGTGGTGCGGCCTGCAGACCCACCTGTGGCCACTGACGAGGGGCGGAGATCGTACCAGAACCGCCCGGGCGGTCAAGGCGAAGCGATCTGTTGATTGCATGGTTTTGACAGGGCGTTCAGAGCGGATTGGGAAGTTTTCCCATCTTCACGCGGAAACGGGCAGACGAAGCGGGTTGGGGAGCCGAAGATAGGGCCTATGGATGGCACTTCAGCGTTCGGCGAGCAGGATTCGAGGCCTCAGCCGGGGTCTCTCATGAGTGGTGGTTCCGTGCGCGAGCCGGAGCGGCTTGGTGGGCCACAGGCTGAGCCACGCGACCCGAGAGCGGGGAAACTGTGGTCGAAGGTGCTGTGGGTGCTGATTCTCGGGGCATGCGTCGGGCTGCACTGGATCCAGACGCGGCCGCAGCCGGTGCAGCCGACGCCTGATCCCACGGCTGTGCAGAGTTCGATGCTGCGGTACCTCACCCGGGTTTCGCTGGGTGTGGACGAGCTGATGGGGATGGAGCCGTGGCGGATCTTTGGGCAGCCGAGCCAGGTCGAGCTCTCGCTCGAGAACGCGGCGACCGGTCCGATTGAATTGGTGCGGGCCGCGATGGTCGCGGCGGCGGTGTTCGAGGATCAGGCGGCTGCGCAGTCCCTGTTGGACAAGGCGGAAACCGGACTTCAGGAACGGATGGCTTCGCTCGAACCGACCGAGGATCAGGAGGTCCGAGATCGGCGCGAGGCATGGCGCGATGAGATCCAAGGCGATATCGAGTTCGCCGAGTCCATCATCGGCGGGATGAGTTCGGATGGACTCGACGACGCGGCACTGACCCGATTCGAGAGCAGGCACGGTTACTTCGGGAAACTTGCGCGAGCCGTGGGTCAACCCGAGAACGAGCAGAGTCGGCGGGCGCTGCTGGAGGATGGTGGGGCGCTGTTTGCGCGGGTGCTGGTCCTGTTCGGCATCGTGATCGTGGCGCTGGTCACCGGGTTTGTGCTGTTCGTTGTGATGTTCGTGAAGCGGGTGAACCGGACTCTGCAGATGCGGCTGAACATCCAGCGCGCGATGAGCCATCGGGACCGAACGCTGCTGCTGGAATCCTTTCTGGTTTTCCTGCTGGGGTTCCTCGTCGTGCGGGAGCTCGCGGGTGCGATCGTGCAGCAAGGCGGACCGGATCTGTCACGATTCCTGATCTGGCTGCTGCTGCTGGCTCCCTTGTGGCCACTGCTGCGTGGGATGAAGTGGCGGGAACTGCACCTTGCGCTGGGTTGGCACGCGAACGGCGCGGGGGTGAAGGGTGTGCTCAAGGAGTCCGGGCTGGGCGTCGTGGGCTACCTGGCCGGTCTGCCGATTGTGCTGGTCGGTGTGCTGATGATGTTCGTGCTGATTCAGCTCACACGGACCAGCCCGACGCACCCGGCGGTGAGCGAGGCAACGAATGCCGACTTCATGACCGCGCTGAAGCTGTATGTGCTGGCTTCGCTGTGGGCACCCATCGTGGAAGAAACGGTGTTCCGGGGATCGCTCTACTACAACCTGCGCGGCTGGATGCGTCCGTTGCTGTCGGGATTCATCGTCGCGTTCATCTTCGCGATTATTCATCCGCAGGGGATCGCGGTGGTCCCGGCGCTGATGAGTCTTGCGATCGTGTTCGCGCTGATGCGCGAATGGCGCGGTTCGATGATCGGACCGATGGTGGCGCACGGCCTGCACAACGCCTTCGTGGTCACGATGGCGATCCTCGTGTTTGCGATGTAGTGAACCTTCAGACCCCGTAAACGGCCTGCACCTTGGCTTCCAGATAACGCATCAGCGGCTCGGACGACAGCGGCTTGCCGGTGGCGCGCTCGCAGAGTTCGCCGGCGGAGTAGCGTCGGCCGTGCTGGTGGATGTTGGTGCGGACCCATTTGAGGATCGCGCTGAAGTCACCGGATTCGATCTGCTGATCGCGGGCGGGGATTTCCTTGCCCATCGCTTCCCAGAACTGCGCGGAGTAGAGGTTGCCGAAGGTGTAGGTGGCGAAGTAGCCGACGGCGCCCATGGACCAGTGGATGTCCTGGAGGCATCCGATGCGGTCTTCGGTGACGGTCAGGCCGAGGTCGCTCTTGATGCGCTCGTTCCAGACGCCGGGCAGGTCCTTGCAGGCGAGGTCGCCCTTGATCATGGCGCGCTCGAGTTCGAAGCGGAGCATGATGTGCAGGTTGTAGGTGACCTCGTCGGACTCGACGCGGATGAAGTTCGGCTCGACGAGGTTCGCGGCCTTGAAGATGGAATCCACCTCGATGCCTTCGAGGGCCTTGTCGCCGAAGATCTCGCGTGCGACGGGCAGCGCCCACTTCCAGAAGGCGTGGCTGCGCCCGACCTGGTTCTCCCACATGCGGCTCTGGCTTTCGTGGATGCCCAGCGAGACGGATTCTGCCATCGGCTGGCCAAATCGCTCGGCCTTGGGCAGGCCCTGCTCGTACATGCCGTGCCCGGCTTCGTGCGTGGCGCTGGAGAGCGCATCGCACCAGCCGTTTTCGCGGTAGCGATTGGTGATGCGGCAATCGCCGGGGCCGACGCCCTGGCAGAAGGGGTGGGTGGAGGCGTCCATGCGCCCGCAGGTGTAATCAAAGCCCATGGCGCCCGTCACGCGCGTGGCGAACTCGATCTGCTTCTCGATGGGCAGCGGACGCACCGCTGGATCGACGCTGGGGGCTTTGCCGGAGGCCTTGGCTTCGGCGACCTTCTGGACCAGCGGCACGGTGAACTCGCGGAGTGGCGCGAAGATGGCTTCGGTGCGTTTGGCGGTCATGCCGGGCTCGTAGATGTCCATGAGCGCGTCGTAGAGCTCGCCGCCTTCGGGCACGCCGAGGCACTCGGCTTTGCGTCGGTTGAGCTCGAACGTCTTTTCGAGCCAGGGGAGGAATTTGGGGAAATCGTTGGCGGCGCGGGCGGCTTTCCAAGCGTTCATGCCCTGAGCGCTGCAGCGGGCCATTTCCTCAACGAGTGATTTGGGGAGTTTGGTGGCGTGGTCGAAGTCGCGCCGGGCTTCGCGGAGGTTGGCCTGAGCGATGGGGTCGCTCGCGATGGCGGCATCTGATTCGGCTTCGCCGAGCAGGTCGCCGAGGCGTGGGTCGGTGTTGCGCTCATGGATCATGCCACTGAGGAGGGTGAGCTGGTCGGCCCGCAGGTCGGCCCCGCCGGGAGGCATCATGGTTTCCTGGTCCCAGGACATCGCGTTGGCGACGCTTTTGAGGGTTTCGTTCTCGCGAAGCAGGCCGATGAGTTGGTCGTAGGCTTTCGAGCCGGAGGAGTGGACGGCGGGCTCGGTGGTGGTAGCGGTGGACATGGCGGCGTGCTCCTGACGGACCAGAGGGGCTCAATGGGTCTATGGTGAGGGCTCCACCATACGAGATGGCGAGCCGGCTGCATGATAGGGTTTACGGACGGGAGATCGAAACGATGACGCTGAACACAACAATGGCTGAAAAACGAGCGACGACACATGGCATCTCAGCGATGCTGCTGGCCCTGGCTGCCGGTCTGACCCAATTGCCGACATTGGCTCAGGCTCAGGATGTGTCGGTGAGCGAGGCCTGGGAGCGGGAGCGGGCGCTCGAACCGGACTCGGTGACCTATCGCAGTTTCGCCAAGGCCTCGGACGCGCTGGATCGGGCGATCGAAGTCCAGGGCGGCGCCACGATCGAAGAGGCCTACACCGACATCGCGATGAGTTTCATCGGGAGCGGCGTCCGCACGGCCTCGCAACGGTTCATCGGAGAGACCGTGGAGTACGGCGTGCGAGGCGCGGTTGGTTTCAGCGCGCTGTTCGATGCCCTGTCCTTCGTTGAGGAGATCACGGTTGGTGAGCAGTCGTTCCGCGGCTACACGGTGATTTCTCGCGATCAGGTGTTCAGGGTTCCGACCGGCCAGGATCTGCCCGAGCGCGAGCCGGATTTGGCAGCGGAAGAGCGGCCGGTGCGGATGATCCTGCCCTACTACTGGCTCGAACGCGCGCGTGACGCGCGGGAGAGCCTGCGCTGGCTGGGGGAGTATGAGATCGGCGGTGAAACCCTGGGCGCGATGAGCTTCGCCGATGCCGAGGGCGGTGCGACGCTGATGGTCGATCCCGAAACCGGCGTGCTCCGACGGGTGGAGCGGTTGACGACCCACTTCGTGCAGGGTGATGCGACCGGTTGGATCGAGTTCGACGGCTATGAGCCGGTCGCGGGCCATCTGTTTCCGATGGTGCGTCGGGAGCGGAGCGTGGAGGGTCGATTCCTGCGTGAGGCGGAGATTCGCTTTGAGGGGATTCGCGCGGAGACCACGCTGCCGGCGAACATCTTCAATGTGCCGCAGGAGTTCCGCTTTGCGACGCCGGATTGGTCGGTAACTGAGTCTCCGGTGGTTCTGGATATCCCAACTTTGCCTTGGGACGAGCTGGCACCCGGTGTGTACCGCGTGGATCTGGGCGATATCGCCAACACGCAGGTGATCGTGATCGAACACGAGACCGGGTGCACCGTCTTCAACAGCCCCCTAACGGACCAACTGGCGGGCGAGATCCTTCGGACGATCGAAAAGAACCTGCCGGGGAAGCCGGTGGAACGGATCGTATGCGCGACTTTCCACCCCCGATTCGCGGGCGGTCTGCGGACATATCTCGATGCCGGTGCTCAGATTGTGACCACGCCCACCAATGAGGAGTACATCCGCAAGATCCTCGAGACGCCGACCCGCCTCGTGCCCGAAGCGCCGAAGGTCGAGCTTGAGGACGGGGACATCGTGCTGGTGGATGGCGAGATGACCTTCGGTGAGGGTGAGCAGCGGCTGGTGATCACCGACATCGGTGAGATGTCGCGGTACACGGAGTCGTACCTCGTCGGGTGGCTGCCCGGGCCGCGCATCCTGCTGACCAGTGACCTGTTCGCGGTGCTCGACACTGGGCAGGTTCGGGGGGCGAGCGCTCGGACGCAAGGCCTCGCGTTGTGGATCGCTGAGTCGGGCGTGGATCCGGTGCAGCTCGTCCCGACCTCGCCGGTGAACGGTCACAAGCGGATCATGCTGATGGAGGATCTGGAGGATTCGCTGCAGGCGGTTCCGCAGATGCCTCAGATTGGCCCGCCGCTGCCCGGCGAATAATCAGAATATTCGTCTGTTTCGCAGTTGCGGTGCAGCGATCCGGGGCCCGGGAGTGTCAGACTGGTAGCCGATGCGACCTGATGACGCGGATCCATCCCGACGCGCGAGTTTCTGGAGTGGTGTGCTTCGGAACGATCAGCGTGCGCTGTTCGGTGTGGCCCTGGCTTTGTGCCGCCAACCGGCGGACGCGGAGGATCTGTTGCACGACACACTGCTCGAACTCGCTCGCTCGCCTCGGCGGATCGACGACCCGGTCGCCTATGCGGCCCGATCGATGCGCAACCGGCGGATCAACGCGATCAGGCGCGAGTCGCGGGAGGCCGCGAATTGCTCGGTGCGGGCGACGGTGGACACCGCGCAATCGGCGAGCGATCGCACCAGCGAACTGCTCGGCGCGGTCGAGCGGCTCGCACCGGATCAGCAGGAAGTGATCGCGCTGCGAACGCGGTGCGGCCTGAGTTTCCCGCAGATCGCGCTGGTGCTGGATGAGCCGGTGGGAACGGTGTCGAGCCGGTACACGCGGGCGATCGCATCGCTTAGAGGACTGCTGGAAGGGGTGAGCCATGAATGAGCACAAGCCGGACGAACTGAACGACTCGATCGATCGGGAACTCACGGGGCTACCGGATCGGACGCTGGAACTCGGCGCAATCGAGCGGATCGAGGATGCGCTCGCCGCGGAAGCGGTGCTGGGGCCGGCGTATGTCGAACCCAAACCGGGGCTGCTGGCGCGGCGCGTGCCGGTGTGGGGCATGCTCGCGGCGAGTGTGACGATGGCGGTCGGGGCTGGTGTGCTGGGGTGGGTGGTCAAGCCGGCTGAGACGGCGGACCGGACTCAAGTGGTCACGGAGCCGGCACCGGCGGCTCAGGAAGAAACACCCGAGCCGGCGCCGGTCGTGGAAGTCGTGCGCCTGGAGAGGCCGCTGTTCGAGCGGCGCAAGCGCGGAGGGATCGACCCGTCGCGATGGACGATGAGTCACTGAAAGGCAAAGAAAGCAGCGATGATTGAACTGATGATGAGTGCGTCTCTCGGTGCGGCAATGATCGCCTCACAGCCTGCCCGGAACGAACCGGTTCAGATCACGGTGGAGTTCCGCTTGATCGAAGCGGACCTGGGCACGGGTCGAACCTGGGGCATGAACACCTTCGGTGACAAGCCGAAGCCGAGCATCCGGTTTGAAGATGATGGAACCATGGAACTCGGGGTGACTGGGCTGCGGTTCACCTCGATGCGTTCTACGAACTGGCATTTCATCCTGACGGACGATGCGATTGTCGAGGTCTCGGGGTGGCGATACGCGGTGGGCGGGCCGAATGAGGGTATCGAGGACTCGCCCTTCAGCGTGCTCAGCGCGCCACGGGTGCTCGTGCTCGACGGACAGGAGGCCTCGGTCAGCATCGGGCAGGCGATCGAGTACCTGGAGCCGGCGGGTGAGGAGGGCCTATTCCGCCTGGTGACGGATCCGGACTCGTTCGAGGGTGTGTCATTCACGGTGACGCCGAAACTGCGAGAAGACAACACGGTGCTGCTGGATCCGATCGATTTCGAGTTCAAGGAAGTGATCGGTCACGAACCGGTGGCGGGGCTGAGCATGCCGGGGGTCGGCAAGCCGATCTTGCAGACGGTGTCGCAGCGTGCCGCGATGATTGTTGGATCCGACGAAACGGTGCTGATCCCGGTTCTGCATCGCGATTTTTCGGAGCGGCCGTTGCTGCTGTTTGTTCGGCCTCGCGTGATGTCTGGTGATTCTCAGGCGCAGGAGGCTGCGGGTCAGAATGAAAACGCACCCGCCGGAACGGGTGCGCCAGAAGAGGATCAGGGTTCGCCTGAGTGATGTTTACTTGATCGCGTGCTGCAGCGCGATCAGCGAGTAGGCGGTGATGAGGACAGGGTTGCCTTCCATCCAGCGGTCGTCGACCGAACGGAAGGAACCGTCCTCGTTCTGCAACTCGGCGAGTTTGGCGATGAGGTCATTGGACCAGATGCGGGGCTCTGTCTTCTGAGTTTCGCCGTCGGCATCCGTGTTGTTCTCGGGCTTGACGACCACCTCGATCGTGTCCTCGCCCCAGGCGTCCATCGCGCGGCTCATGGTGATGAGGTAGTAGTAGTACCCGTCGGTCCCGATGCCGGGGTTCTCTTCGAGGGTGTAGTTCTCGCGCAGCCAGTTGTACGCGGCCTGCACGCGCGGGTCGTCGCGCTGGAGATCGGCGTAGATGTAGCTCTTGAACCCGGCGTAGGTCATGGAGCCGTAGGAGCGGAAGCGGGAGGCGACGGTGCCGTCACTGAGGGTTTCCTCGATCATGCCGGCCTTGCTCTCGCCCTGTCCGACCGTCTCGGTGTTTTCTGCGGTGGCGTAGATGAAGCCGCCCTGCTGCGAACCTTCGGCGTAGGGCATGTCGTTGACCAGGTTGCCGTTCTCGTCCTTGTGCAGCATCTGCGTGCGCTGCAGGAAGACCAAGGCGCGCTGGAAGGCGGGATCCTCGGGGGCCACGCCGGCATCGTGCAGGGCCTGCAACATGAGGTTGAGGTTGGAGTTGTCGGGGCGACCGCTGCCGCCGTAGCCCACGCCGCCGTAGAACGGGTGTGAACGATCGACCTTGGCGGTGTCTTCGCGACCGGGGATGGCGTCTTCGGACCACTGCAGGCGCTTCAGGAACGGCACCGCGCGATCGATGATCAGGCGTGCCTTTGGGTCGTTCTCGAGCTGCGCGAGCGCGGAGACGGTGATGGCGGTGTTGTAGTTGGCGAGGATGACATCGTAGATGCCGCCGTTGTCCTGCTGGAAGCTGTACAGATAGTCGAGCGCCTTGGCGACGGCGGGATCGGAGCCGTCGATGTCGTCGGACAACAGCATGCCGTTGATGACCAACCCAGTGATCGCGGGGATGTTCGGCCCGGTCTCGGGGACGGACCAGCCTCCGGTCGCTTCGTCCTGCTGGGTCCGGAGGTACGCGATGGCCTTGTCGATCATTTCCTCGGCCATCTGCCGGTGCTTCTCATCGGCCGCCGATGTCGAAGCGGAAGTGAACAACGAGGTCGCGGCGACGGCGCTAAGGGTCAACAGGGAGCGGATACGCATGGGTCTTCCTCCGTGGACAGGGCTCAATGGGTCGATGGATGGTAGCCGGAGGTTTCGGCACGCACGATCAGCGAGGCCAGCACGACCGCGGCGGTCTCGATCCGCAGCACATGCGGGCCCAGCCCCACCACCTGTGCCCCCGCTTGGGTGGCCGCGCGGAGCTCGTCGTCGGTCCAGCCGCCCTCGGGGCCCACGAGGGCTCGGACCACGCCTGGGCCTGCGGGCGCGTATTCCCCACCTGAGGCATCGGCGATGACCAGACGCTCGCCTCCCTCGCACGCGATGGATTGCTGAAACGCCAGAGCAGCCCCGATCCGCATGGGCCAGGCCCGGAGCGATTGTTTGGCCGACTCGCGGCAGATGCGCTCCATCCGATCGATTTTGTTCGATCCCGGTTCGACGACGCCCAGCTTGGTGGCGAGAGGACACCACGACGCGGCTCCGACCTGGCCGAGCATGTCGATCATCTTGTCCAGGCGGGGGCCCTTGGGGGTCGCAGTCGCCATTTCCAGAGAAACCAGCGGGCGGGCTTCCAGTTCGGCGCTCTCCACGACGAGGTGCAGGATGCGCCGGGCATCGGTGACCCGGGTGATGAGGACCATGCCCTTGCCATCCAGCAGGCGGACGAGGTCCCCCTCGCAGACGCGTTTGACCCGGATGGCGTGCTTGGCTTCATCTCCCTCGATCGAGATGGTCGAGCCGGGGTCGGTGGGCAGTGGGCGGTCGTCGATGACGATGGAGTGTCGAGCCATGGGAGTCTTGATCGTCCGAGAACCATGTGTTCTGGGGAGTCAGAACCGGTCTGATCCCGATAAAAGAGGGTGTTGAGACCCGATTTTCCGGCTTCGCCTTGAGTCCGGGGGCCCAAGGGTCGATCATGGCCGATGAGGTCTTCCTACGCAAATGCCTGATACGGATGTCAACAAGCCGGGGCAGAAGCCATCGTCCCAGTCGGGGTCGGGTGGTTCTGCGCCATCCGAGCCGTTGTCGCTCGAGCAGGAACTCGATCAGCTTCTGGCGGACATCGAACTGGCGGTGGAAGACCTCGATCCGCTGGGTGATCTGGAGGAGGCCGCGTCGAAAGCCCGGGAGGAGGCCAAGGCCAGCGATCCGGAGTACGACGAGACCGAAGATCTGTTCGACGTCGTGACTGTAGGTGGCGAGACCGAGGAGCCTGAGGAGACCCAGGAAGTCTCTGATGCCATCGGGGTCAGCAGCGAGTCAACGCTTGAGAATGAACTGGATGAATTGATCGGGGAAGTTGCGCCGACCAAGGCCAGCCAGATCCCGGTCAGCGATGCTGGCTCGGCGCGTCCGCAGGAAAAGAAGCAGGCGCAGATGTCGGCGGAGCAGTCGCAGATCGATCACGAGCTCGACGCGCTGCTGGCAGAAGCCAACGCGGTGCTCGGCGATGACCTCGACGAGCCTGCGAGCGAAGAAGCCGCGGCCGCGACCGAAAGCCCAGATCAATCGATCATCGAGGAGGCTGACCTCGAAGCGATGATCGAAGAACCGGTTTCCGCAGAGAGTGCCGCAACACCGACAGACACCGAAGCCAGCACACTCCCGGAGCCGGAGGCACTGGTCGAAACAGAAGCCACCGCGGCTGAACCCGAAGCGGCCGAGACGGTGGTTGCGCACCCTGAATCTCTGGATGCAGATGCTGAGGAAGCCGCCAAGCTCTCCGCTGAAGCACCCGCCGAAGAACTCTCCGCGGCTGTTGTCGAAGAAGCCGCGACGGCGCCGGAGATTGTCGAACCGGAGGCGACCAGCACAGAGCCGAGTGACGATGTGGACATGCCCGTCGAAACCGTCGCCGATGTGGTGGGCGAAGCGCCCGCTGATGCGTCGGACGAGCCGGTGGCTGAGGCGGTGCCGGAGACGGCACGGTCCATCGAAGACCTTGATGCTGATCTGGCAGCCCGCGCAGAGGAAGTGGCGGCGAGCGAGGACGAACCGACCGAAACCGAGCAGGCCACAGCGAGCGACGACGACGCGTTCCGGAGCAGCGAGGATGTGGTCGAAGAAGTCATCGACCAGCACGCCAGCGCGGTGCAGAGCACCGAATCACCGACCGACGACGCTACCGACGATCTGGCGCACCTGATGGCCGAATCACCGGCCAGCGCGGAACTCAGCGTGGCGGAAAGCCCGCCGGCTGCAGAACCGAAGGCCGCTGAGCCCCAGCATGCTCCCGCAGCCGCATCACCGAGCGCTCCGGCAGCGGTGACGAGCACCGAATCCGAAGTCGCCCCACAACCGTCTGGTAACGGGTTCGCGAAGACCCTGATCACCAGAGTTGGCACCGTGTTCGGCGGTTTGACCAAGCGTGTCCAGCCGCTGGCCCTGCGCCTGGCGCGGGCACTGTCCAAGCCCATGGAACTGATGCCGCCTCGGATGCGAGACGATATCGGCTGGCTGGCCACCGTCACGCTTTTCCTCGCGATCGCGGTGCTGGTCGCCTACGTGCTGTTCCGTTGATTCGGATGCTCGACCTGATTGCGAGGTAAACTGGGGGCATGGCCACCGGTCTGCTCACGCTCGCGATTTTTCAGGAAGCCAAGGGCTGGCGTCTGCCTGACGCTCATGTTGAGGCGATCCGAGCCGCGGCGGGCGGTGTCAAGGTTCAGACGGTTGGCACTCGCGCGCAGCTGCTTGAGGTTCTGCCGGATACCTCCCAGCTCGTCGGTTTCCCGCTGACCTACGACCAGTTTGAGCAACTGGGCAAGGCGGTGCAGTGGGTGCAGATGACCGGGCCGCTCGGCGACGCGATCGGCTCGCTGCTTCCGGCGGTGCGGCGCGGGGTGCGCGTCTCGACCGCCGCGTCGATCCGCGGCCCTCAAATCGCCGAACATGCGCTGGCCCTCACGCTCGCGCTGCTGCGCCGGATCGATGACGCGGTGCTCGCCCAGACCGAGCACCGATGGGCCGCGTCGGAACTGGCTCCGATCATGCGCTCACTGCACGGCAGCACGGTCGGGATCGTGGCCTTCGGCACGATGCGCGACGAGATCGCCCAGCGCGTCAAAGCCCTTGGGGTGCATGTTCTGGCAACCAGCACCGAACCGGACGAGGACCACATCCACATCGACGAGATGCTGAACCTGTCGCGTCTCGAAGACCTGCTGGTGCGGTCCGATGTGGTCATCGTGGCCTCGCCGCGTCATCCGGGCTCGAAGCCGCTCATCGGTCGGCGGGAGTTTGCGCGGATGGGCAGCGAGACGGTCCTGATCGATGTCAGCCGCGGCGGTGTCGTGGACCAGGTCGCGCTGCTCGATGCGCTGCGTCGCCAACGGATCGCCGGTGCGGGCATCGATGCCTTTGAAACCCAACCGCTGCCCTCGGCGAGCCCACTGTGGACGATGCCGAATGTCATCATCACACCGAGCGTCGCCGCGGCGAGCGCCCACTACTGGGAGCACGCCACGGAGGTCATCTGCAGGAATATCCGGCGCTTCGCCGAGGGGCGACCGCTGATCGACGAACTCACGACCGACTGGTTCGACGCGGTGCGCGGCTGAACGGTCCGGGGCCGGAACCGCGCATGCACCTGCTCAACCCGGACATCCCGGACTCGTTCCCCGCCAGGGAAGTGTTCGGCCGCAGCGCGGTGCTGGTGTTCATCGCGATCGCGCTGGGGATCGTCCTTGGTGCTGGGTTGGACTACCGCTTTGGCGGTCTGCTGCTCGGCGCGGGCGGGCTGGTGATTCTGGCGGGGTGCGTGCTCGGCAGACAAAGACCGTTCGCGCAACATCGGCGATGGGTCTTGCTGGGAGCGCTCACGCTCACCAGTGCGGCGTGGACGGTCACCCGTGTCTCGCATGCTCCGGCCGATTCGCTGATCAGAACTCTGAGCGATGAACCGGCGATGGTTCGCCTCGAGGCGGTGGTGGTCGACCAGCCCAGATCCTCGGTGCCGACCGGGGCACTCGCGTCTGCGGCACGGTACGCGCCGCCTTCGGTACGCGTTCGGCTTGAAGCGCGGCGTGTGCTGCGCAGTGATGGGCGATGGGTGGACGCTTCCGGCGGCTTGTACTGCTCCGTTGCCGGGGCCGACGCCGTGGAGTTCAAAGCCGGAGACCGCATCCGCGTGACGGGCATGGCCTCGCGTCTGCGTCAACCCGGAAACCCCGGTGCGCACAACCCCCACCCGAGCGCGATGCAGCGCGGCATTGTCGGCTCGATCCGTGTGTCCGAGCCCGCATTGATCGAGATCGTGCATCCCGCACCTCACCTATCGGGACTGCCGGCACGCCTGCGGAGCGGCATGCTCGATCGGATCGAACACGCCGGTGAACAGACCAACCGCCCGGGCAGCGCGGCACTTCTGAGCGCGCTGCTGCTTGGCGAACGCGCGCCCGGATCGATGGGCGATCTGGAAGACGCCTTCACCCGAACCGGAGTCGGGCACTTCCTGGCGATCAGCGGGCTGCATGTGGGCATGGTCATGGTCGGTCTCGCGCTGCTGGTGCGGCTGACCGGGGATCGGCCCAGGCTCGAATTCGCGGTGATCGTCGTGGCGAGCGTCCTTCTGCTGCTTTTCATCCCCGCCCGTCCACCGGTGCTCCGAGCGGTGCTGATCGTGCTGGCGTTCGTGCTCGCACAGGCCAGTGGGCGTTCCTACGACCGGCTGAGCGCTTTGGCGCTGGTGGCGAGCGCACTGCTCATTGCTCGACCGATCGACCTGTTCAACCCTGGTTTTCAACTGACCTTCCTCGTCGTCGCCGGACTGATCGTGTGCGCACAGCCGCTGCGGGTGTGGCTGTTCGGCCCGCGTCCGGCCACCGATGAACTTCACGGCTGGGCAATCGCCGAGCATCGACTCAAAGACGCCGCGGCGGTGTCGATCTGTGCATCAGCGATCTCGACGCCCTTGATCGCGATGCATTTCGGTGTGTTCTCAGCGCTGGCGGCACCGCTTTCCGTGCTGCTCTCGCCGCTGGTGGGGCTCGTGCTCGGTGTGGGATACGCGGCGCTGGTCGTCGGGAGCCTCCTGCCGAACATCGCCGATGGTCTGGTGACCGCCGCGCTGCTGCCCGCAGCGTGGCTGGCCGAGTCCGTCCGCCTGATCGATACGCTCCCGGGCGTTGCGGTGTACCTGCCCTCGATGTCCTGGCTGTGGACCGCAGCGGCTCTGATCGTGCTGGGGTGGTGGATGTTCCCCTCGTACTCCACCGAGCGACGCCGATGGCTCGCGAGCGGTGTCGTGATCGCCCCGATCCTCTACGGCCTGCTCATCGGCCCAGGCATCCCGCGTAGCCAAGCGCTGCGCCTCGACATGCTCGATGTCGGTGACGGCACCACGATCCTGCTGCGAAGCGGACGCGAGAGTGTGCTGTACGACTGCGGCTCACGCTGGCTGGGCATCGGCGAGCGCGAGATCCCGCGTGCGATCCGGGCACTCGGGGCCGGGCGTGTGGACACGGTCATCGTGTCGCATGCGGACATCGACCACTTCTCCGGACTCATCGACGCGGCGAGGCCCCTTGGCGTCCGGCGCGTGATCGTGACATCACACTTCATCCGTCAGGCCAAAGATCAACCCGGCGGAGCCGTGGCGCTGCTGCTTTCTCGACTCGATGATCTCGGAATCCGAATCGAGACCGTATCACGCGGCGACACGATCACACTCGGCTCCGTCGCGCTGGAAGTGCTTCACCCCGCAGCGGATGACGACTTCGATCAGGACAACGACAGTTCCATCGTTCTCCGCACGGCTGTCGCGGGTGTCAGCGATGTTACGCAGCTCCTGCTGGTGGGGGATATCGAACGGGAGGCCATGGCCTTGCTCGAGTCGCACGAACCGGATCTTCGGGCCGACATCCTCGAAGTTCCTCACCACGGCAGCGCACGATCCTTTGCCTATCCCTTCGTCGAAGCACTCCGGCCCCGGATCCTGTTGCAGTCCACCGGCCCCAGCCGCGTCATGGACGACCGCTGGGATGACATCCGCGAGGGGAGGCAATGGTGGACGACGGCCACCGATGGCGCGATCACCGTCATCATCGGGCGCGACGGCTCGATCCGTTCCCGGTCGCACCGGTGAGTTTCGATCAGCCCTCGGGTTCGGTCAGGATACGAACCGATCCGGACTCCCCCTCGGGAACGGGGCCAACGCTGTTCATCGCCGAGAAATCCAGCGAGCCGCGTACCGCAAACGAGACCGTCGGGCGATAGACCCCGGCATCAAAGAGCACGCCGGGAAAGGTGCCGTCCGGGCGGTACCGGACCTGACCGGTCAGGCGGTAGGGTTCTGCGTCGCTGAGTGTTCCCGCGAAATCCGAGAGTTCGAAGGCGACGGGCAGTTCGAGCAGGCCGGAGGAGGACCTCGGAATCGTGATCTGGGCCGAGCGAACCCCGCTGAACACGCGATCGCCGCCGAGTTCGAGCCGGTAGGTCACCTCCTCGAGCGGTAGCGGGAAGGGATTGGGGTTTTCTCCACGAACCGAGAACAGCAGGACGATGGCTTCGGCACTCTCCTCCTCGACCGAAACTTCCTCGATGGACATCCGCGGCGCGGCGGTCGAGGCGCAGCCCCCCAGCACCAACCCGAGCGACCCCAGAAGCACACCGGGCAGGATGAAAGCTCTGCGATGGCCGCTTGCGTGATCTGGCATGGGTACACTCCGGGGTTGGGGACGGCGGCGATTGTCGTCGATCTTCTTCAGCGTACCATCCTCCGCTTTTCTGCCCAACCTGTCGCGTCCGATCAGCAAACCCGTGTCAAACCATCCCGATGCCGCGCCGGAGCAACCCTCTCTCGGGGTGCTCGTTCTGCTGCGCCGGATCATGGGGCTGGCGTGGGACCACAAACTCAGCGCCATCCCCGTGCTGGTCGTCACCGTCGCAACGCAGCTGCTCATGCTCGCGGCGGCGATCGGGCAGGGCCTCGCCATCGATGTGATCCGCGCCGAGGCCGACGCCACCGCCCCCGAGCCCGAATGGCCCATGGGCTACGAGCCGCCGAGCGGTTGGGGCTTCACCGACACGATCATCGCCATCAGCATCGGCGTGCTCGTTCTCGCCGTGTTCTCCGGCGCGGGCCGCTTCGCGCAACGCTACACCGACGAGTGGTTCAGCCAGCGCTGCGTGATCGATCTGCGTACCCGCCTCTACCGCAAGCTGCAGCGTCTGGATTTCCGCTTCTTCGACGACCACGATACCGGCCAGGTCATCAACCGCTTCACTTCCGATGTGCAGGCCGTCCGTGCCTTCATGCAGGGCGTGATGATCCGGCTCGTGATCGCACTGGTCACGCTCGGGGTGTTCCTTGTCTTCATGCTGCGCGAGAGCCCCCTCCTCACCGCGGTCTGCATGATCGCCCTGCCGATCCAGTTTGTTGTCATCTGGCACTACGGGCGCTCCACCAAGCCGAAGTTCAAGGTGCAGGCCGAACTGGTCGATCATCTCATCCACAAGCTCCAGGAAGCCATCGCCGGCATCCGGGTCATCCGCGCCTTCGGTCGCGCTCCCGAGCAGACCGCCTCCTTCGACCAGGCCGCGGCGGACGCACGCGACCAGCGCATCCGCCTCTCCCGCTCGGTTGGCACCCACATCCCCATGATCCAGGCCGGTGGCATGCTCACCGCCGCCGTGCTGCTCGGCGTGGGTGGCTGGCTGGTCATACAAAACCAGCAGGCCGCCGAAGCCGCGGCAGCCGCGGGCGGTGCCCGGGTCAGCAGCGTCGGCATCACCCTCGGCGCGCTCTGGGTCTTCCGCTCCCTGCTGCTCCAGCTCTCGGGCCAGATCGAAACGATCATCTTCGTCTTCGCTCAGGCCCCCGAGGCCTTTGCCGGTGCGGACCGCATCTTCGGATTCCTCGACGAGGAGATCCGCATCGATGAACCCCAAACCGCGGTCGATGCCACGGAAGTCCGCGGCGAGATCACCTTCGATCAGGTCGCCTTCGCCTACGAGAACGGCGAGCCCGTCCTCGACGAGATCAGCTTCACCATCCATCCCGGCGAAACCGTCGCCATCGTCGGGCGCACCGGCTCGGGCAAATCCACCCTCCTCTCGCTCATCGCGCGCTTCCATGACCCGACTTCCGGGCGCGTCCTCCTCGACGGCACCGATGTGCGCGACTGGCCGATCAGCACCCTGCGCGGGCACATCGGCTATGTCTTCCAGGAATCCTTCCTCTTCTCCAACACCGTCCACAACAATGTCGCGTTCGGACCGGTCCAGCTCGAGCGCGAGGCCGTCATCGCCGCGACCGACGCCGCGCAGGCTTCCGACTTCATCGCCGAACTCGACGGCGGCTTCGACACCATCATCGGCGAACGGGGCATGGACCTCTCCGGAGGCCAGCGCCAGCGTCTCACGATCGCCCGCGCCCTCGCCAGCGATCCGAAGATCCTCATCCTCGATGATGCGCTCACCGCTGTGGACCCGATCACCGAAACCAAGATTCAGGAAGCGCTCGATCCGCTGCGTCGCGATCGCACCACCATCATCGTCGCCAACAGGCTGTCCACCCTCCGGCGTGCCGATCGCATCATCGTGCTCGATGGCGGGCGCATCGCCGGCATCGGCACACACAAGCAGCTGATGTCCGAGCCCGGCCACTACCGAGAAGCCGCATTGATCCAGCTCGCCATGGATGAGCACCCCGACGCCGAGGCAGGCAAGGGAGGCGCCCCGTGAAAGACCGCGCCGACCCCATCCCCGAGCCCAAAGACTCGAACGAACTGCGTCTCGACAGCCGAGAAGCCGCCAAGAGTCTTGTCGCCGCGCCGACCGTCGCCGAGCAGCAGGGCGAGAAGTACCGGCCCATCGACTGGGCCATCACCCGGCGTCTTCTCAAGTACATGCTGCGCTACCCCGGCCTGCAGACGATGATCGCGATTTACGCGGTCCTGCTGGCGATCATCACGCTCGGCGTGCCGTACATCCTCACGGAAACCATCCGCTACACCATCGACCAGCCGCAGCTCTGGGAAGACCTCACCGGGCGACCGCCGGTGCACGGCGTGGTCCTCGGCGCGATCCTCATCGCCTTCCTGGCGCTCTCGTACTACATCGTGATGGGCATCCGCATCTTCTCGGTGAACATCCTCGCCGAGCGTGTGATCTTCGACCTGCGCCACGACATCTTCGCCAAACTCCACCGGATCGATATCAGTTACTTCGACCGCACCAAGCTCGGGCGCATCCTCTCCCGCGGCACTAGCGATGTGAACGCCGTGCGCAACGCCGTCGCGCAGATCATCCCGCGTGTGCTTATCCACGGACTGGAAATCATCGGCTGCTTCGCCGCGATGATCTGGTACGACTGGGTCCTCGCGCTGGTCATCTCGATCCTCGCGCCGATGCTCTATGTCATCAACAACCACTTCCGCCGGCGCATGGGCGAGGCCTACCGGCGCGTGCAGGAATCCTTCAGCCGCATCACCTCCAACCTGGCCGAAACCGTCAGCGGCATCCGCGTCACGCAGGCCTTCGCGCGTGAACCCGAGAACGAGCGCATGTTCTCCGAGCTGCTCGACCGCCATCGCAAGGTCAACATGTTCGCCGCCAAGGAGCACGGGCTGTACATCCCGCTGTTCGACCTCGCCGCACAGATCACTGCGGTCATCGTGCTGATCGTTGGGGCGTACCGCATCGAGTCCGGCGCGATGACCATCTCCGACATGCTCGGCTTTCTGTTCTTCAGCGGCGTGTTCTTCGTTTCCGTCGTCATCCTCGCCGAGCTCTACAACACCACTTTGCAGGCCATGGCCGGAGGCGAGCGCATCTTCCGGCTGCTCGACTTCGAGCCCAAGGTGGTCGACTCTCCCGATGCCCGCCCGCTGCCTGAATCCGAGCGCGGCGCACGCATCGAGTTCATCGACACGCACTTCGCCTACAACGCCGACTCGCAGGTTCTCCGGGGCATCTCCTTCGGGGCCAAGCCCGGCGAGACCGTGGCGCTCGTCGGCCATACCGGCGCGGGCAAGACCACCGTCGTCAACCTCATCTCCCGTTTCTACGACCGAACCGGGGGCGAGGTCCGCATCGACGGTATCCCCATCGACACCATCACGCTCGACTCGCTCCGCTCCATCCTCGGGCTTGTACCCCAAGACAACTTCCTCTTCGCCGGAACCGTTGCCGACAACATCCGCTTCGGGCGTCCCGACGCGACCGACGACGAGGTCCGCGGCGCCTGCGCCGACCTCGACTGCCTGGACATCCTCGAATCGCTCCCCGAGGGACTCGGAACCGAAGTCGGCGAACGCGGCACGAACCTCAGCCTCGGCCAGCGCCAGCTCGTCTGCTTCGCTCGCGCCATGATCGCGCGCCCACGCATCCTCATCCTCGACGAGGCCACCTCCGCGGTCGACACCTTCACCGAGTACCGCATCCAGAAAGCCCTCGAGCGGCTGATGGCCGAGCGCACCTCGATTGTCGTCGCCCACCGTCTGAGCACCGTCAAGAACGCCGACCGCATCGTCGTGCTCGACCACGGGCGCATCGTCGAACAGGGCACGCACGACGAGTTGATCGAACGAGCTGGTCCCTACAAGGACCTCTACGCGCAGTTCATCAAACTCAACACCGACGAGGACTGATCACACGCCTCGCATCGCGGCTTCCAGCCGGTGCGCGATCCGCAACAGCCGTGCATCCTCGAACGCCGGCCCGATCAACTGCATCCCGAGCGGCAGCCGCTTCCCGTCCACCTCGGCGCAGCCCGCCGGCACGCTGATCGCCGGAAGCCCCGCGAGGTTCGCCGAGACGGTGTACAGGTCCTCTTGGTACATCGCCCCCGGATCGTCAATCTTCTCACCGAGTTTGAACGCCGGACCGGTGGTGACGGGCATCAGGATCGCGTGGCAGCCAGGCCCCGGATCGGACGCGAAGAGCGTGTCGAAATCCCGCTTGATCACGCCCCGCATCTTCGCGGCCCGGTGGTAGAACGCGTCGTAGTACCCCGATGACAAGGTGTGCGTGCCGAGCAGGATCCGTCGCTGCACCTCCGGCCCGAAACCTTCCGAACGCGAACGCGACATCAACGCTTCGATGCCCTCGCCCGACGCCACGGGAGCGCGATGTCCGTACCGCACACCGTCGTAACGAGCCAGATTCGAGCTCGCCTCAGCCGGGGCCAGGATGTAGTACGCCGGGATCGACTGGCGGATGTGCCGGAACTCGACATCAATGATCTCCGCGCCGATCGCGCGGAGCGATTCGATCGTCCGCTGGAGCGCCTCGTTCACGCTGGGCTGGTTTGATTCATCGCGTGCCTCCACTGGCACACCGATCTTCAGCCCGTGCAGCTCCAGGCCGATCGTTTCGCTCGCCTGCTCGGCGCTCCGATTCGAACAGGTCGAATCCAGCCGGTCCGGACCGCTGATGACATCGAGCGCCAGCGCGGCATCTTCCACGGTCATCGCCATCGGCCCCACGCAGTCCAGCGAACTCGCGTACGCCACCAGCCCCCACCGTGATACCCGGCCGTAAGTCGGTTTGTGACCGACCAGCCCGGTGAGCGCGGACGGTTGTCGAATGCTGCCTCCCGTGTCACTCCCCAGCGCCAGCGGCACCATGCCCGAGGCCACCGCCGCGGCGGATCCGCTGCTGCTCCCGCCCGGCACACGCTCGAGATCGTGTGGGTTGCGCGTCGCGCCGAAGTAGCAGTGCTCGCCGGATGAGCCCATCCCGAACTCGTCCATGTTCGTGGTGCCAACGATGATCGCATCCTCATCCAGCAGGCGCTGCACCGCCGTCGCAGTATACGGCGACCGATAGAGCTCGAGCATCCGCGAACCGCAGGTCGTCAGGGGGGACTCGTCACCCTCGGCGTAGTCCGAGTTCAAACACAGGTTGTCCTTGATGACCACAGGCACGCCGGCCAGGCGACCAACTTGCTCTGTGTTGGCCACGCGCTGGTCGATCGCCTGCGCTCTACGGCGCGCGGCATTGGGATAGATCGCGCGAAGCGCGTTCAGTTGAGGGTTCAGGCGCTCGATCCGCCCGAGCGCCGCTTCGACCATGTCCACCGCGCGAAGGGATCCTTCGCGCACGCCCCGCGCAATGGCAGTCGCGCTCGGTCCGCGGTCCCTCTCGACAGCCGTTGCCACGCTCAGGCCCCCCCGCCGCCGAGGACCTTCGGCACACGGATGAACGGCCCATCGGTCTGCGGCGCGATCGTCTCGAGCACGGTGTGATCGAGCATCGTGCCCGGTTCATCGGTGTCCAGCCTCGCCTCAGGGGGCCTTGTCTCGTCGCTCATGTGTTCATCGTCAACGGCCTTGAGCATCGCCGCCCAACCCAGAACCCGCGCAAGCTCCGCCCGAAGCGGCTCGACCTGGTCCTCCGCAAGCTCCAACCGGGCCATCCGCGCCACTCGAAGAACCTCGGCATCGGTCAGGGAGTCATCCTGCGGGCAGGCCTCGGGGCTTGAGGGAATTGGGGGGGATTGGGGGGTCTGCTCGGTCATCGCGAGCACGATAGCCACCCCGCGTCCCAGCCGCGACAGCAAGACTCGCAGCCCGATTCTCGATAGCATTCACACCCGCGGCACACGGCGCCGCCCGACATGACCCCCGCGACGGGTGAAAACCCGCTGCACGGAGTTTCCCGATGCTTCCCAAGCCACCCCCCCGCGAAAGCGGCCTCGGTTTCCTTCTCATCCCGCCATTTCGTGTCCAGGGCACCTCCGTCGCTGGCGAGCAGACCTGCGTCATGGTGCCCGAGCTCGACATCTGCTTCGACATGGGCGTCTGCCCGCGGGCCTCGCTCGCCTCGAAGTATCTGGCCATCTCCCACGGCCACATGGACCACATCGGGGGCCTCGCCTACTGGTGCAGCCAGCGCAACTTCCAAGGCATGGGCCCGGGCACGATCATCTGCTCCACCGCCATCGCCCCCGCGCTGGAAACCATGCTCAAGGGCTACCGCGACCTCGAAGGCCAGAAAATGCCCTACGAACTGGTCGCGCTCGAGCCCGAGCAAACTTTCGAGATCAAGAACAACACGCACCTGCGCATCTTCGACCTCGAGCATACCTCCCCAGCTTCCGGGTACAGCATCGTCGAGAAACGCTCCAAGCTGCGCGAGGATCTCGTCGGCCTGCCGCAGGAAAAACTGCGCGAACTCAAGGAACGAGGGGAAGAAATTACCCGCTCGCTGGAAGTCCCGCTGGTGTCATACCTCAGTGACACCGCTCCGGGCCCCGCGCTGCTGCGCGACGATGTGCGCAAATCGCAGATCGTCATCGCCGAATGCACCTTCGTGGACCCCGAACACGCCGATCGCGCGAAGATCGGCAAACACCTGCACCTCGGGCACATCGCCGAGTGGTTGCCGGTGCTCGAGTGCGAGAAACTTGTGCTGATCCATCTTTCGAGGCGATCGAACATCGCGATGGCCAAAAAACAACTTCGGCAGTCTGTCAAGTCAGAACTCGCGGATAAAGTCGAATTTTTGATGGACTATCGAACCAACCGCACGCGCTACGAGCAACAGCTTGCCGAAGCCGAGCAGCGTGAGCACACGCGCGCCGGGTAAACGCAAACTGCGCCGAATACACTGTTTTTTCCTGCGCAACGCCGATCGACAAACACTCCTGTTGACAGCGCGCGGGGCGCGTTTGTAGTTTTCGCGGTCCCGGGCGTCGCTGCTCGGGACTGGTGGATTTCCGAAGACCTCCTCCGCAGCCGGCCCGGTGTCGCAACCGTGAAGCACGCTGGACTTTCGCGCCGGAGGCCGGGCGAAATCTTGGACGATGACCTCACCGCTTCACCGGGCTCCCTCTCGGCCCGTGAAAGGCGCTGTTCGATGACGAACCCTGACCAAACGGTCTGGACGGATGTGCTCGGCTTTATGACCTCGCACCATCCCGACAAGTGCCGCCAGTGGTTCAACGACCTGCAGCCTCTCGGAACGCACGGCGGCGTACTCAGCGTTCGCGCAACCACTGATGTCCACAACCGCTACCTCCAGCGCAACTGCGCGGAGGCGTTTTCCGAAGCTCTCCAGTCCGTCACCGGGCGCCTGCTCTCCGTTCGCTTCCTCGGACCCGACGAGGAGCCCGAGTCGTCCGCGACCGCTCGTCCCCTCTCGAGCAGCAACGGCACCGTCCACGCCGCCCCACAACCCCTGGATGCGGCCGATGTCATCCCCCCCACCGCCCGGAACAGCCGCCCGATCCACCGGGCATCACTGCGCGACACCGGCGAAGCGAGCTCCTACAACGATTCGCTGGTCATCAACCCCGACTCCTCCTTCGAAAACTTTGTCGAAGGGCCGGAAAACCGCCTCGCACTGGCCGCCTCCAAGGCGGTCGCCGAGGCACCAGGCGCCGCCTACAACCCCCTGTTCATCCATGGCGGCGTGGGACTGGGCAAGAGCCACCTTCTTCAGGCCATCTGCCTGCGCCTTCTGGAACGCGAACAGAACCCCAGAATCCACTATGTGTCCTGCGAGGCCTTCTCGACGGAGTTCTTCCAGGCGGTCGAATCCAATCGGATGATCGAATTCCGCCACCGCTTCCGGGATGTGGATGTGCTGGTGATCGACGACATCCACTTCCTCGCCGAGCGTGAACGCACTCAGGAGGAGTTCTTCCACACCTTCAACGCGCTTTACCAGAACGGGCGCCAGATCATCCTGTCCTCCGACGCCGCCCCCAACGAAATCCCCCATCTTGAAGCGCGCCTCGTCAGCCGCTTCCAGTCCGGCCTCGTCGTGGACATCAAGCCGCCTTCCTACGAAACCCGCGTCCAGATCGTGAAACGCAAGGCCAAGATCCGTGGCCTCGAGCTCGACGAGCCCGTCGCCTGCTTCATCGCCAGCAAGATCACCACCAACATCCGCGAGATCGAGGGTGCCATCACCCGTGTCCAGATGCAGCATCTCGCCGACCGCAAACCCGTCACCATCGAGCTCAGCCGCATCGCTCTGGACGGCACCATCGCCGAGGTGAAGCCCGAAGTCACCATCTCGGGCATCATCGACGCGGTGGTCAACCACTACGGCGTGAAGCTCACCGACCTGCAGTCCAAGCGGCGACAGAAGTCGATCGCCCGCCCCAGGCAGGTCTGCATGTACCTGGCCCGACGCCATACCCGCTACTCCCTCGAAGAGATCGGCGGGCACTTCGGCGGGCGCGACCACACCACCGTCATGCACGCCGTCAAGACCATCGAAAAGCAGCGCGATGTCGATTCCGAACTCGATCGCGTGATCGATGCTCTGGAACGCCATTTCGCATCAGGCGCCTGACCGGCTGATTTCCCCCATATCAACGCAGCGTTTCGGGTTCTTCCCCGACTTATTCACATTTTTGTGGACCAGTATTCGGCTGCCCGCATTCTGAAACCCTCTCTGAACAGGGGGTTCTCTGTGACCTGTCGCGCCGGGTGTGAACACTTTGTGGGTAAAGCGCCGGTTTCGGTCGCATGGCTGTCGCTGCGACGAGACCGCTTCTTCCCGCGCCCGATCGCCGCAACAGCCAGGGTGACAGTTTCGACACCCAGAGACAATGCTCCGACAGCTTCTCCCGGATTGTGGAAAGTGCCTAAGCCGTTATCAGAAAGTGTTTTAGGGACCATCGACCGGTTCTGTCCACGCTTTGACAGGCACAAGAGAGGGAAGAAGAAGAGAGATATACATCAAAGGGGAAAGAACCGAACCGCCAGAGCCCCAGCAAACCAGGTAGGTCAGAGGAACTTCCCATGCTTTCGTGGAGTTCTGCGTGCTTCGGCACGGACAATGTGGATAACCCGTGCGCGGATTCACGCCTTCACACTGGCTTAATGCTGGCAACACGGGCACCACACGGTCATACGCTGAGCCACGGTCCCGCTTTGGAGCGGCTCCCCACAAGTTATGCACATTTGGCCGCCTCGCCCGTACACCCGATGCCGAAGCTGGAATGAACCCGCCGATCCGTCGGCGTCCACGTAGTCTCGAAGCGTCGAACCGCCGGACTCCACGGCTTCAGTCAGGACCTCCCGAACCGCCCAGCTGAGCCGATCGATTTCCGTATCCGACAACTCGTCCACCGGACGCGTGGGTCGGATGCCGCTCCGGAACAGGGCTTCATCCGCGTAGATATTCCCCACCCCGGCGACCGTGGACTGATCGAGCAGGGCCGCCTTCACATTGCGAACGACCTGTCTGGTCGCTCTCGATGGCCTGAGGCGCTCGCCAAGTTCACCGGCCCCGATCGTCAGGGCATCCGGTCCCAGGGCTTCCCAGCGGCATCTGAGGGCGTTCTGGTCCCGGTAGGCCCAAATCCCGCCGAATCGTCTGGGATCGCGGAAGACCAGCCGCCCGCCGGACTTCCCGCGTGGGCCGACGAGGGTCCAGGTCACATGCACATGATCACCCTTGGCCAGGCGTTCTCCCGGACCGCGGTAGAGAAACTGCCCGGTCATGCCCAGATGCACCCCGATGGTGCCGCAATCGCCGATCACGCCTAGCTGCTTGCCGTGCCGGAGCACCTGTTGGATCTCGCTGCCTTCCAGGAGCATGGCTTTGTGGAGTCGGGGCTTTGCCCGGTCGAGGTGCGCCGCGCTCGCCCGGCTCCAGCCTCCGGGCGGGTCATCCGGGCCGCAGACCACATCCCGCCGATGCACGGTGACCGAACGCACCCGAAGACCCACGGCCCGTCGCTCGATCGTGGTGCGAACCTGCTCAACTTCGGGAAGTTCCGGCATGGGCCGATCGTATGCCCGGCCAAAGCCCGATGAACACTGGGGTGGACAGGTTGTCGCCGCCGACAACCCGGTCCAACCTGACCGGTATGATCCAACCGATGCAGCCGCCCGCGCGGCTCGCTCCAAACCCGCAGCAGACTCCAGCCGAGAGACGCCTCCATGCCCGACCCGCTCGCCTCGCAGCCCGCCATCCAGGCCACCGACCCCGAGCAGGCCATCGGGCAGGTCAAGGACGCTCACTCCAAACTCAGAGCCGAGATCGCCAAGGTCGTCGTCGGCCAGGATGAAGTCGTCGACCTGATGCTCATGACGCTGTTCTGCGGCGGGCATGCCCTGGTCGTCGGCGTCCCCGGCCTCGCCAAGACCCTGCTGATCTCCACGATCGCCCGCAGTCTGTCGCTCGGCTTCAGCCGCATCCAGTTCACACCCGACCTGATGCCCTCGGACATCACCGGCACCGAGGTCATCGAAGAAGACAAGACCACCGGTTCGCGCGAACTCCGCTTCGTGAAGGGCCCGATCTTCGCCAATGTCATCCTCGCCGACGAGATCAACCGCACGCCGCCCAAGACCCAGGCGGCCCTGCTCGAAGCGATGCAGGAGCACCAGGTCACCACCGCCGGTGTACAGCACAAACTCCCCGAGCCGTTCTTCGTGCTCGCGACGCAGAACCCGATCGAGCAGGAAGGCACCTATCCGCTGCCCGAAGCACAGCTCGACCGTTTCATGTTCAACATCACGATCGGCTATCCCGACGAAGAGGAGGAAGTCGAGATCATCCGGCGCACCACCTCCACACAGGTCGCCCAGCCCCAACCCTGCCTCACTTCCGAGGATGTGCTCAAAGTGCAGCAGCTCGTGCGTGAAGCGCCGGTTGCCGACCATGTCATCCGCTACGCGTTGCGCCTCGTTCGCGCGACGCGCATCAAGGAGCACTCGGCCACGAACCCCAAGCCGCAGATCGTCCGCGACTACCTCGCCTGGGGCGCCGGACCTCGTGCCGGTCAGAACCTCATCCTCGCGGCGAAGGCGAAGGCGGTGCTCTCCGGGTCGTTCCATGTCACGCCCGAGCATGTGAAGTCCGTTGCCAAGCCGGTGCTGCGCCACCGGATCATCTGCAACTTCAACGCCGAGGCCGACGGTGTCACCACCGACGATGTCATCGATCGTCTGCTGCTCGACACGCCCGTCGATGGCACCGGTCCCGGCGAGAAACGCCAGATGGACGCCGTGCTGAACTGAGCAGCCAGAAGACCGAGATCGTCGCGCCCAGCGTCAACACACTCACGAGCCCTGTCCCGCTTCCCGATGGCAGCAAGCCCAGACGAAAACCGCGATCCATGCCCCTGACCGATCCCAACCCATCCTGCACGCCCGTTGGCGCAAAGAGATCTTCGAGGGATTGGTCAGGCTCCGCATGGGCCAGCCTCGGTACGGTGAAAAGCACCCGCCCCTGCTCAATCCACATACCGGTCACGATCCCAAACAGCAGGATCAGAACCGATACGAAACCGTGGCGTTTGCGGAACCGGGCCATTCACTCATTGTGCCAGATCTCTGCCCACCGCTTGTGCACAACATCGAACGGAAGGGCCTGAACACGCATGGCGACCCCAGAGCAGCCCATGCCGTCTTCCCCGAATCCCGCGCAGGCGGTCGACCCCACGGTCTACCTGCACCCGCAGACGCTCGCGCGCCTCGGCACGCTGGAGCTCCGCGCGAAAATGATCGTCGAGGGCGTGATGAGCGGCATGCACCGCTCGCCGTACCACGGCTTCTCCGTCGAGTTCGCCCAGCACCGCCCCTATGTGCCCGGTGATGACCTCCGCCACCTCGACTGGAAGGTCTACGGACGCTCCGACAAGCTCCACCTCAAGCAGTACGAGCAGGAGACCAACCTCGATCTCGTGCTCCTCGTGGACAGTTCGGGCTCGATGGACTTCGGCAGCCGCTCATACGCGAGCGCTTCCAGCACCGGGCAGAAATCCAGCCACGACGGTCGCAGCATCTGGACCAAGTTCGACCACGCCACCGCCACCGCCGCGGCGATCAGCTTCATGGCCCTGCGTCAGTCCGACCGGGTCGGTCTGGGCATGTTCGCCGATGCGCTGGTCGATGCTGTGGATCGTGGTTCCAGCCAGGGACAATGGCGCCGCATCGTGTCCACGCTCGCGGCTCACCCCGTCGATCGCCCGACGGACTTCGCGCGCGTGATCGACCAGACCCTCGCCAAGCTCAACAACCGCTGCATCATCGCGATCATCAGCGACTTCTTTGCCGATCCGAATCAGATCCGCACGGCTCTCGCGCGCATCAAGCATCGCAGGCACGACGCGATCCTCTTCCAGGTGCTCGATGAGCAGGAAGTGAATTTCTCGCTCGACAGCGCCGCTCCCTTCGAAGGCACCGAGGGCGAGGCCCGGGTCCGCATCGATCCGCGTGCGGTGCGCCAGGGATACCTCGAAGCGTTCCGCCAGCATTCGGTCGAACTGGATCGGGCGGTACGCGGCTTCGGGTTCGACATCCACCGCGTGATGACCAGCGACTGGCTCGGTCCACCGCTCGCGGCGTTCATGGCGCGCCGCAATTCCATCATGAAACGACGGAAGAGCGGGTGATGCCATGACCTTCCTCAACGCCGGGCTGCTCTTCGCGGGTCTCGCTGCCGTGAGCATCCCGATCCTGATCCATCTGCTGATGCGCCAGCGCCGCAAACCGATCCGATGGGCGGCGATGCGCTTCCTCATGGAGGCCTACCGCAAGCAGCGCCGGAGACTTCGTCTGCAGCAGTGGATCCTGCTGGCCACACGCTGCCTGCTCATCGCGCTGCTCGCCTTTGCACTGGGCAGACCACTGCTCGAGGCCGCGGGGCTCATCGGTTCAGGAACCGGACGCAGCGTGTACCTGCTGATCGACAACGGCGTGGCCTCTTCCACGCGTCAGGACGCGGGCAGCGCACTCGATCGCCACAAGCAGGCGGCTCGCGAAGCGCTCGCATCGCTGGGAGAAGGCGACCGCGTCGGTCTGATCACGCTCGGCGGTCCCGCCGAATCGATCGTGGTCCCGGCATCACCTGATATCACCGCGGTGCGACGACTTCTTGACGCTATCGAGCCCACCGATAGCCGGACCGACCTGCGCGCTGCCTTCGACCAGCTGCGAAGCACCGTCGGTGCCGAAGCCGATACCACTGAAACCATCGCCATCGTCGTCTCTGATTTCGCTCGCGGCTCTGCGGACCTCAGCACGCCACTGCCCGCCTCGCTCGCAGAGTTCTCGCGGGTGCGCGTCGTCGCGACCTCTCCCGCCACCAGCCTGCCGGGGAATGTGCAGATCATCAGCGTGGATCCGCTTCGCAGCGTGGTTCTCGCGGCGGACGACCCCGAGGAATCCATCGACGAGCAGCAGCAAATCCGCGTCACCCTGCAGCGCACCGGAGCCGCGATCAACGAATCTCAAGTGACCACGGTCCGGCTTCGTGTCGCCACCCCTGCGGAAGCCGATGACACCTCGTCGGTCGCGGCGGGTCTGGGCATGACCACCAGCGTCAACTGGCGACCCGGTCAGGAGCGCGCGACCGCCACGGTGCAGATCAACGCCCAGGCCATCCGCGCCGCCATCACCAGCAGTGCCGGCCAGACCGCGGTGCTCATCGCCGAAATCGATCGCGATGCCATCGAAGCTGATAACACCTTCCGCCGCCCCATCGCCCTGCGCGATGCGCTGCGGGTGGGCATCCTGGCGCAGCGTCGATTCGGGCGAGGCCCGACGGTCGATCAACTCGAACCCGCCGACTGGTTCCGGTTTGCGCTCGAGCCGCAGACCGGTGTGCCGATCGATACCGTCGACGCCAACCCTTCGGCGATCGACCTGCCCTTCCTATCCAACCTCGACGCCGCGATCCTCACTCAACCCCACCTCGTGACCGACGACGGGTGGGATGCGCTGCGCAGCTTCGTGGAATCGGGCGGCATGCTGCTGATCACCCCGCCTCGCGAAGACATGGCCAACCTCTGGACCGATCGTCTGGCCGACCAGTTCGGCCTGGACTGGCGGATCGCCAGAGAGCCGATCGTGCGCGATCAGGACCCGCTGCAGCTCGCCGGGGAAGACGCGAGTTCCCCACTGCTTTCGTTGATCAACGCCGAACTGCCTCGTTTGGCGAGAAACATCGCCATCACGCGCGCCCTGCGCTTCGAGGGCGGGACCGACGGGGCAGACCGCATTCTGGACATGCGCGCCCCCGCCACCGGACAGAATGAGCCGTGGCTCATCGCCCAGAGACCCCAAGGCGCGGAGGAATCCTCGCCTGTGGATCGCGGGCTGGTGGTCTTCCTCGCCAGCGCCCCGGACACCCGCTGGACCAACCTGCCGCTCATGCCGCTCATGGTGCCGCTGTCTCAGGAACTGATCCGCCAGGGCGTCGGCCGAGCCGCAGGTGCGAGCAGCATCATCGCCGGTATCGCGCCGCCCGCGCCGAGCGGGGCGAGTCGCCTGGTGCGATCTTCGGAATCGATCGGATCCGCGGGCATCGAGATCGGTCCGGGCGGAGTGGCGCAGCGCGCCATCGCTCGGGCCGGCACCTATCGCGCCTTTGATGAGGTCGATCGCGAGCGTGGTGTGATCGCCGTCAACGCCAACACCCAGGGGGCTGACCTTGGCGTGCAGAGCGAGAGTGCAGTCCAGTCCTGGCTCAGCGAAGTCACAGCCGGCGCCGATGACGGGGCCGCCGCGGTCTCGTGGGTCAACGCCGATCAGCTTGCCGGTTCACTCCTGCGGTCCGACACCGGTTCCCCGATCAGCCTGCCGCTGCTGCTCGCGGTGCTCGCGCTCGCGTGCGCTGAAGCGATCATGGCCCGTTTGTTCAGCCATGCCGAGCGTGATTCCTCTCCCCGCTCCATCGCGGTTCCTCAAGCGGGGGCGGCCTGATCATGCTCGAGTGGCTCTTCGATCTCGACACACTCTCGTTCTCCGAAGAAGGTGTACGCCTCGGCTTCGAGAGGCCCCTGCCGGGGTGGGCCTGGTTCCTCATCGCGATGGGGGCACTCGCCCTCGCCTCATGGTCCTACCGCAGTCTGTCGGGGTCGCGACCGGTGCGCCTGGCACTCTCGGGTTTGCGCACGCTGCTGCTCCTGCTTCTGGTGCTGTTGATCAGCGGCCCACAACTTGTCGATCGTGAAGAGACCTTTGAAGAAGATTGGGTCCTCGTGCTCGTCGACCGATCGGCATCGCTGCAGATCGAAGACATCGCTTCCACGCAGGATTCTGCTGCCCGCATCGCGCGTGAGCAGCAGCTGCGCGAGGCCCTTGAACGCACATGGGACCAGTGGAACCGTCTCAGCGAAGACAAAACCGTGCTCTGGCTCGGCTTTGATTCGGGGGCGTACGACCTTCCGCTCGAGGGCGATGTGGAGCAGCGCACGCTGGCCTTCGAGGAGCCCACCGGCCGCCAGACCCGTCTGGGCACCGCCATCGATCAGGCCCTCGCAAGAGCCGCGGCACGCCCGCTGTCCAGCGTCGTCATCCTCACCGATGGACGCTCCACCGACGACCTCTCCCGTGCCGCCCTGCGTCGCCTGCGCAGCGAGCAGATCCCGGTCCACGCCGTCGCTCTCGGCAGCGCCGACCCTGTCGGAGATATCGCGATCCGCTTCGCCGAAGCCCCACCGGTCGCCTTCATCGGCGACCTGTCGCCCGTCTCCGTGACAGTCGAACGCGTCGGTGGGGGCGAGTCCTCAACCGCTGCCACCGTTCGCCTGATCGACATCGAAACCGGCGAAACCCTCGACGAGCAGGAGGTCACCTTCGAATCCGGCGCGGCGGGCTCCAACGAACAGCGTGTCCTGCTCAAGACCAGCTCCGATCTGCCCGGTGATCGCAACTGGCGCGTCGAGGTTGTTCCCGATGGGCCAGATCTGATCGAGTCCAACAACACGCGCCCCATCGAGATCTCGCTGGTCGATCGCCCGATCCGTGTGCTGTACCTCGACGGCTATCCGCGCTGGGAACAGCGCTACCTGCGCAGCCTGCTGCTCCGCGAAGAATCCATCGATGCCACCACGCTGATCCTGTCCCCGGATCGACGCTACATCCAGGACAGCAACACCCTCATCTCCAACCTTCCGTCGTCGCCCGAGGAATGGGCCGAGTACGACGCGATCATGATCGGAGACATGCGCCCAGAGGTGCTGACCACGGATCAGATGATGCAGATCCGCGAGCATGTGGCTCTGCGAGGCGGCGGGCTGATCTGGGCCGCGGGCCCGAGTTCGCTTCCCGGTTTGTGGTTCGATACTCCCCTCGCCGATCTGCTGCCGTTCAGCCGTTCCGGGGCCGACGGTTCGACCATCTCCGGGTCGGTGCTCATGCAGCCCACGCCGGTGGCCAGCGACCTCGGCGTGCTGCGCCTCGGCGGCAACGATGACCGATCGGCGACCGGATGGCCCGAAGAACTCAGTCTGGCCGAGACCGGCTGGTCACTCCTGCGCTACGCGCAGTACATCGAGCCCTCCGGCCTCAAGCCTGCCGCCCAGGTGCTCGCGAGCGCCAGGCCCGTGCTCGGCGGCGATGACATGCCCCTGCTTCTGCTGATGCGCTACGGCTCCGGGCGATCGCTCTATCTGGCCAGCGATGAAACCTGGCGCTGGCGATTCGGGCGAGGCGAGGTCCTGTTCGAGCGTTTCTGGATCCAGCTCATCCGCATGCTCGGTCGCGACCGCCTCGCCCGCAGCGGCCAAGAGGCCATCCTGACCGCCTCTCCCAGCCGCGCGATCGTCCAGCAGCCGGTGCGCATCTCGGTCGAACTGCTCGATCAGGCCCTGATCGATGCCGCTCCACCCAGCATCACCGTCGAGATCGAGCGGTCGACCATCGGCGAGGCTGATCGAGGCCTGGCGCCGATCGAGATCATCCTTGCCCGGGAAGTCGTGGCGGTGCGTGAGGAAAGCGGGACTTCGACCGGCAGCGATCTCAGCGCGGGGGTGTTGTACTCCTCGCTTTGGCTCCCACCTGAACCGGGGTTGTGGTCGGTTGTCCCGACGAGTTCGCTGCTGACCCCGCTCGCCTTGCAGGCCGAAGTGGAAGTCGCGCTGCCCGATGATGAACTCCGTCATCCCGAAACCGACCACGAGCGACTTGCCCTCATCGCCCAGGAAACCGGCGGCAGCGTGGTCCTCGCGGGCGATTTCGACACGCTCCCGGAACTCCCGAACCGGGCCACGCGCCGGCTCTTCGAGCGCACCGAATCGCTCTGGGACACCCCGATCGCCCTCATTCTCGTGCTGTCCCTGCTGACCTTTGAGTGGGTCGGCAGACGAATCATCCGGCTGATCTGATCAATCCGGCCGTTCGCCCGTTCTCGGTCTGTCGAAAGGCAGCCGATTCCGGGATGCCTGCGCGGAAAGCCGCACTCTCGCCGATACCCTTTGGAGAGCGACTGTCAGCGCGAACCGGTGCGATACCCGATTCGTAGATAGGAATAGTCTCGTCACCTGAAGGCACCGCATGACCCAGCCTCCTTCCCCATCCAGTTCCGGCGAACCGAGCCACGACCGACCGGTATCGCAAAGGATGGAGCACCCGTCCGGATCAGCATCCCCGAACCCAGCGCCCTGTCCCGCGCCCAATCCCACATTGATCAGCGAGCCCCTGCGCCGACTCCGCGCCAAGGCTCGCATGCTCTTGGTCGCCCAGCGGTTCAGCGTGATCGCGGCGAGCCTGCTCGGGGCGCTGACGGTCTTCACGCTGCTCGACTTCATGCTCCGTTTCCCTACCGCGCTGCGGGGGACCGTTCTGATCGTCGCCATCGTCGCGCTGTTCTGGCTTCTTCGCACTCGGGTTCGTCCGGCCCTGCGCTTCGCTCCACGCCTGACCGACCTGGCGCTGCGGGTCGAGCAGCGATACCCCTCGATGCAGGGTCGCTTGGCCAGCGCGCTCGAGTTCGCGGAATGGTCTGATTCGGACCAATCCTCGTCCTCATCGATGGTCGGCAGCACGGGCAAGGGCCTTGCGCGGCTTGTCGTGGAGCGCACCGCCGCTGACATGGGCCAGGTCAAACCCTCGGAACTCATCAAGCCCGCTGGGGCCAAGCGATCCGTCGGCTCGCTCGGGTTGATCCTCGCCGCCCTGGTCGCCGCCTTCCTCATCAGCCCGACGATGTTCGCCACGGGCGCCTCCCGAACGCTCGCGCCGTGGTCCGGTGCCGAGTGGCCCAAGCGGACCGGCATCGCCGACGCCACCGAGGCCACGGTTCACCCCATCGGCCGCGCTCTTCCGCTCCGCGCGGTCTTGACCAAGTCCCCGCGCGGCGCCGACCGCACCGATGTCTTCGTGCAGTACCGCCTCACCACCGACGGCGAGACAGGCCCGACGCGCCGCGAACTGCTGACCCATCAGTCCAGAGAAATCGCGCTGGATGGCGGAACGAGCGGCGCGTTGTTCGAGCGCCTTCTCGAACCGGTTGCGGATCGGATCGAGTACCGCTTCACGACGGAAGACGACGCCACCGACTGGCGGCGAGTCCGACTCGTGCCGGCGCCTTCGATCGTCAGCGCGACCGCGATCATCACCCCCCCGGATTACACCAGCGCGATCACGACCGAAGGCGATTCGCAGATCTCCCGGCAGCGCACCATCGAACTCGGTCCCGGAACCGACGATCGCGCCATCGCGCCCGCCGCGCTCATCGGTTCGCAGATCGAACTGACCCTGCGTTTCAACAAACCCGCTTCGATCGTCGACGCTTCGAATCTCTTCGGCACAGCGGCAGAAAACCTGACCTTCGAACCCGATCTCACCGAACCCAGTGCGATCTACACCGCTCGGTTCTCGTTGGCCGAGTCCGCCCGGCTGCAACTCGACCTCATCGACTCGGACAACATCGCCGGTGATGACACCGCCACCTATCGGTTCGACGCGCTGCCCGACCGGCCCGCCGCGGCGACCATCGTCGATCCCGCGACCGACCGATCCGTCCTCCCCGGCGCTGTGCTCACCGTTCGCGCCGAAGGGCGTGACGATGTCGGTCTGCACTCGGTCGCCATCGAACAGCTGCGTTACACCGCCGCCGGAGCGCCCGGCTCCGAACCCTCCGGTCCGGGCGGCGCACTTGAGCCGGTCGGCGAACCGTCCATTCAGGCCTCGCGCGATGCCTCGGGCGAGCGACTTCTGACCGCGGAGTACGAACTCGATCTCGGCACCATCGAGGGCCTGACCCCCGGTGACGAGATCCGTCTGGTCGCGCTCGCGACCGATGTTCGTGCCGCAATGCTCGATGCCATCCTGCCAACGCGCTCGCCCGTGCGCACTCTTCGCATTATTTCGGAAGAGGAATTCGTCGCCGAAGTTCGTGACAGCCTCAGCGCGGTCCGCGAATCGGCGATCCGCACCGATCAGCAGCAGGAACGCGTGACCGAGCGCACCCAGTCCGACGGCGCCTCGCGAGCCGCGCGTCGCGAGCAGGCCGCCGTGAGCCAGCGCCTGGATCAGGCGCGCCGTGACATCGCGGAACTCCAGGACCGCATCGAGCGCAACCGTCTGGATGACGCGACGCTCGATGAACTGCTCGACCGCGTCGGCGAAGCCCTGACCCGCGCTGGCAACGCGTCCACGCAGTCCTCATCGGTACTCGATGAAGCCGGCGCCCGCGCCGATCGACAGCCCGAACCCGCCGACCCGGAGAACCCCGACGCCGCTCCGCTCACCGATGAGGAACGCGAAACCGCCGAGCAGGCCCAGACCGAGGTCCGCGACGAACTCAGCAACATCGTCGGCCTGCTCGATCGCGGCGAAGACGATTGGGTCATCCGCAATACGCTCGACCGTCTGATCGAAGAGCAGCGCGAACTGCAGGAGGAAACCGGCGAAGCCGGTGCCGACACCGCGGGTCTGCGTCCGGATGAACTCACCGAGGAACAGCGCCAGCGCCTGGAGGACATCGCCGAGCGCCAGCAGGAACTGTCCGAGCGAGCCGAAGAACTCATCGAGCAGATGCGTCAGCGCTCACAGGAGCTCAGCCAGACCGATCCGGCCGGGGCCGAAGCCATGCAGCAGGCCGCCGAGAACGCCGAGCAGAACCAGGTTCCGCAGAACATGGAGCAAGCCGCCTCCGAGGCGCAGCAGAACCA
>CAZIXS010000003.1:46407-59562 GCA_964543335.1 uncultured Phycisphaeraceae bacterium
AACACCGCCGCCGTCGCCGACCTGGTGCGCTCCGCGGGTGCCGAACTGATCCCGGTGCTGAACCTGGTCCAGCGCGCCGTCGATGCGCAGGTGGATGCCATCGTGGAGATCCGATCCGGCAACGACGACACGGCTGCCATCCGTGCTGCGGAGACACGCTCGCTGGATCAGCTCCAGCAGGCCCTTGAACGTGCCCAGGCGCTCGACGAACAGCTCGAGCGCGAGGAACAGGACCGCAAGAAGCGCGAAATCCGCCAGGCCTACCTCGAGGCCCTTCGCGCGACCACCGAGATGCAGCGTGTGACCGAGCCTTACGCGAACGCGCCAGAACTCACCCGGCGCGACCGCGCCGAACTGCGTCGCCTCGCCGGTGATCAGGCATCGATCACCACCCAGCTCGAAGCCATCCTCACGCTCGCCGAAGAACTCCGGGAAGCCGGCGTCTTCATGCTCGCGCACCGGCGTGCCGAATCGCTGAGCACAGAGTCTGCGGATCGCCTGACCGAAGCCCAGCCCGCCATCGCGCTGCAGCGCCAGCGAGCACTCGCGCAAACCCTCACACGCATCCTGGAAGCCTTGCAGGACCCCGAACCGGACGACGAACCCTTCGAAGAGGGCGCGGGAGCCAACAACGGTCAGGGTGGCGGGCAAGGCGGCGGTCAGGGTCAGGACGAGCCGCTCATCGCACCGGTCCAAGAACTCAAACTCCTCCGCATGATTCAGATCGAACTCGCCCAGGCGACCGCCATGATCGAAAACATGCCCGAGGCCGATGCGCGGCGTGAGATCGCCCGTCTCGCCGCGGAGCAGCGTGAACTCACGGCCGTCGCCATCGATCTGCTCAGGAGAAATCAAGCCGCACAGAATCTCGACGAACTGTTCCCCGAAGAGACTCGTAGAGAACAGAACGACGAGCCTCAGCCGGAAGGACCCCAGCCGTGACCATCCACACACACACCAATCTCTGCAGGATCGCCCTGCTCGCTGGCGGTGTCGTCGCACTCGCGCTGCCGCTCGCCGCTCAGGATGCGCCTCCGGCCAGTGATCCTCCCGCCGATCCGCCCAAGCAGGCCGAGACTGACGCACCCGCAAGCGACGCACCGGCCAAGCCGGATGCCGAGAACACCGAATCCGCGTCGCCACCCGTTGATCCGCTGGATCTGGACGAGCTCCTGCGCATCCCCGGGTCGGGACGCCCAATCGATCGTCCCGCGAACACCGATGAGCCCGAGTCTGAACTCGAGCGCCGGCTGACCGGACGCCAGGCGCAGGAGGCGCTCGTGCAGGCGGTTCAGGAGATGAGCGAAGTCGCCGATCGCCTCGACCAGTTGCGCGATGCGGGCATCGTGACCCAGCGCCTGCAGCAGGAGATCATCACCAAACTCGACATCCTGATCCGCAGCGCCGAAGAGCAAAGCAGTTCTTCCTCCAGCTCGAGCAGCTCGCAGCAGCAGCAGCAACAAAACCAGCAAGCCGCGCAGCAGCAGACCCAGCAGAGCCAGGCGCCCGGTGAAGGTTCCCAAGCCGGCGAATCCACGCCACCGGGTCGCCAAGGTGAGCAGCTCAACCAGAATGTCGATCTGACCGTTGCGGAATGGGGCAACCTCCCGGAGCGACTGCGGGAATCGTTGATCCAGGGCCAGTCCGACTACTTCTCGGATATGTACAAGCGCTGGACCGAGAGTTACTACCGTCGCCTCGCGGAGGAAGCCAACCGATGATCCGCCCGATGTCCCGCGCACGCATCACGCTCGTTTGCGCTTCGATGGCGTTCTGCGCAGTCGGCGCGCTCGCTCAGGACAGCGAGCCCACCGTCCCGACCAGCGCCGCGAATTCGGCGCTGGAGAACGAGATCACCCCGGAGATGAACGCCGCGACCACCAAGGGTCTCGCCGCCCTTGCGCAGCTCCAGCGAGAGGACGGCTCCTTCGGCGGTCAGCGCTACGGCTCCAACGCCGCCATCACCGGTCTCGCTGCGCTCGCCTTCATGGCCGACGGGCACATGCCCGGCCGTGGCCAGTACAGTGAGCAGGTCGAGCGGGCTCTCGAATTCATCTTGAACAACATCAACGAAACCGGGCTCATCGCCGGCGACACATCGCACGGCCCGATGTACGGCCACGGCTTCGCCACGCTCTTCCTCGGCGAGGTGTACGGCATGACCGCCGGCGGAGACACCACCCAGCAGGCCCGGCGCACGCATGATGCGCTCGTCCGCGCTGTCCGACTCATCGTCCAGACCCAGAATGAAGAAGGCGGCTGGCGGTACAACCCCGTGCCCCACGACGCCGACATTTCCGTCACCATCACGCAGATCATGGCCTTACGCAGCGCACGCAACGCCGGCATCGAGGTTCCGATCGAGACCATCAACCGTGCCGTCGAATATGTCCGGCGTTGCCAGAACCCCGACGGTGGGTTCCGCTATCAGGCCGGTCGAGGCGCGTCCGCCTGGCCACGCTCCGCGGCTGGTGTCGCCAGTCTTTACTACGCCGGCATCTACGAGGGCGAAGACATCGAGCGAGGCCTCGATTACCTCGTCGAAACCAGCATGCCCGGACGCTCCGCGAACCCCGGTGCCCATTACTTCTATGGCCACTATTACGCCGTCCAGACCATGTACCTCGCCGGTGGCGAGCGCTGGGCAACCTGGTGGCCCGCCATCCGCGACGAACTCGTCTCCCGACAGGAACCCAGCGGCAGCTGGTCCGATAGCTCGGCGGGATCGGCCTACGGCACCGCCATGGCGCTCATCATCCTCCAGATGCCCAAACGCTACCTCCCGATTTTCCAGAAGTAATTGCCTTCCACGCTGCCCGTGACGATGGATCACCCATGAGACCGATGTCCGCCAGTTCCTGCCTGCCGTTCCTCGCCGGGGTCATCCTCACCGGGTCCACCGTCTACGCCCAGAACCGCACCACGGACACCGAGCAGACGCCGCAGCGCCCGCGCGTGCTCCTCATCGATGATCAGTTCAATGCGACCCACGCCCGCCTCGTGCGTATCAACGCCGACGGCGTCACCGTGGAAGACGCCTCGGGCAACCTCACGCTGCTCGCCGAGGGTTCCATCCTCGCGCTGGTCGCGATCGATGGCCCCATTGATCCGGAGCACGGCATCGGATCCATCGTGCCGCCCCAACGGGCCGAGCCGATCCGCAGCCTTCGCATCGCAAAGGCCCTTGAGGTCGCGGCTCAGGGCTTCATCGAAACCGCCAGCGGCGCACGCTACCCCGGCAGCGTCGCCCCCACCGCGCCTAAAGGTGACTCCGTTGCCTGGCAGCACCCCGTGCTCGGCAGGGTGGAACTCTCTCTCGATGCCATCACCCGATTGGTCATGCCCGGTGCCGCGGTTGACGGACCGCCCGTGCGCACCGTCGAAGGCGCGGACGAACTCCGCCTGGCCAACGGTGATGTGCTCACCGGCTTCATCCTCGCCATCGGCCCGACCACCAGCGTCGAGACCGACTCGGGCACCATTGTCGATCTGCCCATCGACCGGGTCGCCGCGGCTCTGCTCGCCAATCCACCGAAACCGATGTCCGGCACCATGGTCTGGCTCGACGACGGCAGCACCTTTCCCGCGGAAGCGCTGACCGCTACCGACTCCGCGGGCATGCGCATGACCCTCCCCGGCGGCGAAACCGTGGAGTACGACCCGCAGACCCTCCGCGCCATCGCCTTCCAGGCCGCCGGCATTCTCCCGCTCTCCGATCTGCAACCCGATGAGCAGTTGCCTCGCGGCGATCGCGTCTTCGCGGAACCGATTCGCACCATCCGCCACCCCGACGATCTCGCCTTCAGCGCCGGGCCCGTGCTCAACGCACTCGACATCGACATGCCCGGGCCGATGCAGGTGTCCTGGACGCTGCCCCCCGGTGTCCTTCGTTTCGCCGGCACCGCCGCCCTCGCCGATGTGTCCGGTGGCTGGGGAGACTGTGAGTTCTTCATCGAGATCGATGGCGAGCGCGCCTTTTCCACCCGTCTCCACGAAGGACAACCGATCGCCGCCTTCAACATCGAAGTGCAGGGAGCGCTCAAGCTCAGCGTGACCGTTGATCCCGGCAACTACGGACCGGTTCGCGACCGCGTGTTCCTGCATCGACCGCTCTTGCAGATTGAGCGCTGATCGTCGGAATGAGTCGCTGGATTCAGAACCCGACTTCGAGCATTTCCAGGTGCATGGTCAGCACTGTGTCCTCGGGGATCACACCGCCATGGCCTTTGCGCCCATAGTGCGCGATGGGTGGCAGCGTCACCGTGCGGATGCCGCCCTGGCGCATGCCTCGCACCGCCTCGTCAAGCCCGGTGATGACCGTGCCATCACCCACGCGGAACGGGTGCGTCTTGTCCTGAGCATAGAGGTCCACCACACGCGAGCCATCGGGCAAGGCCAGCCAGTACTGCACACGGACCATCGCACCTTCGCGCACTTCCATGCCAACCCCGATCTTCTCGTCGGTGTAGTCGATGGCCTGATCCACCGTCATCTCGATGTGGCGATGGCTGCACGAGGGCTGCCACAAGATGAGCAGACCGATCGCGCTGAGCAGCGAGACCGATACCACCAAACCCTTCATCGTTGATGCCTTGGCCATGCCGCATCTATCGGTCCCGGAGGAGCCCGGCACAAGCCGATCCCGGTGTTATCGGGCTCAACCGCGGCTGGACCAGATCGTCACCGGGCGATCTGTCGCGCCATCATGCAGGCGGGCGACGCGACGCCAGACTCCCATGCCGCACTCGTCGCGAGGCGGCTCGATGGGCTCCGCCCCCGCCTTGATCGCGTCGCGATACCGCCGGTCCACGAAATCCACCTGCACCACGACCGTGTCGCCGTCGTCGATCACGCCACCCTCCACGGGTCGCAGCGCCGCCGTCAGTCGCTCGCTGAGCACACTCACGCGCCAGTTCCTGCCGACACGCCGGACAGCAGCTTCGTGCGGATCGCGTTCAGCGCGGCCCCGGTGACCTCGTCCTGACCCTTGGTCGCATCAACGACCGCGTATCGCTCGCTCATCTCGCGTGCCTGATCCAGATACCCCGCGCGCACCCGCTTGTGGAACGCCTCACCCTTCTGCTCCATCCGATCCAGCAGCGGGTTCAGGCGTGTCGCGGCGGTCGCCTGGTCCACATCGAAGATCACGGTGAGATCCGGTGGCCAGTGCCTGCCGCACGCCGCCCGCGCCACCGCGATGATCTCGTCCTTGCCCATGCCGCCTGCGGTGCCCTGGTACGCCAAGGTCGAGGACACATACCGATCGGCCAGCACCAGCTCGCCCCGCTCGAGCGCGGGCTCGATCTTCTCGCTGACCAACTGCGCGCGGCTGGCCATGTACATCATCAGCTCGCACCGCACGCCCATCTCCGGCAGAGCCGGATCCAGCAGCACCTCGCGGATGCGCTCGCTGATCGCCGTGCCCCCTGGATCGCGCACTTCGCACACGGTCACCCCCGCCCGACGCGCAAGTTCACCGATGCGCCGGAACTGCGTGGACTTGCCGGAGCCGTCCGGCCCGTCGAACACGATGAACTTCCCGGCAAGCTTGGGCAGCCACGACGCCGACTGCTTGAAGGCGCTGAGCACCGCCGACATCGACGCCGCGTTCTGCTGGAACAGGCCCCCACTCACAGCGACACCGTCCGCTTCCACACCGGCCCGTTGGGCGTGTCGGTCACCTCGATGCCTCGGGCGGTGAGTTCATCGCGGATCCGGTCCGCCTCGGGCCAGTTCTTGTCTTTCTTCGCTTGGGTGCGAGCGGCGACCAAGGCGTCGATCTCCGAGTCATCATCGCCAGCGGGCGACTCCGACCCGGTGCTCAGGTCGAGCACTCCGAGCACGGCATCGAAGCGGCGCATCAGTTCGGCGTCGGCCTTCGTTGGGTTCGTCGTATCTCGAACCCAGGCATTGATGACGCCGAGCGCGCCGGCGATGTTCAGATCGTTGTTCATATCGTCAGCAAAAAGTCGAGCGACTCGCTCGTTGCGTTCGCCCGCTTCGCGGCTTTCATCGCCTTCTGCGATGAACACCGCCCACCGATCGATCCGGCGCTGCGCATCCTTCAGGTCCTGCTGCGTGAAGTTCGCGTTGGTCCGGTAGTGCGTATTGATCAGCGCGAGCCGCACCGCCGCGGGGCTGAAGCCCTTGGCAAACAGGTCGCGCGCGGTGAAGAAGTTGCCCTTGCTCTTGGACATCTTCTCGCCCTCTACCTGCAGGAACCGTGGGTGGAACCAGTAGTTCGCGAACCTCGGCTGTCCGGTGGCACAGCGACTCTGCGCGATCTCGCACTCGTGGTGCGGGAAGATGTTGTCTTCGCCGCCCGAGTGCAGGTCGATTCGCTCACCCAAGCGCTCACGCGCCATCGCCGAGCACTCGATGTGCCAGCCCGGGTACCCCTCGCCGAGCGGGTGCTGCTCCAGCACCGCCAGCGATTCGGCATCACCGGCCAACTCCTTCACAGGGTCCCAGCGCATGAGGTGCCGGGGGTCCGGCTTCCACAGCATGAAGTCCGCCGGGTGCTTCTTGATCGATTGGGCTGCTTCGCTGACACGCCCGCCTGCGCCGGACCGGATGGCGTCCAGCGTGTTGCCGCTGAGTCGGCCATAGTCCGGGAACGACTGCGTATCGAAATAGCACACGCCATCGCTCGCGACATACGCGTGTCCACGCTCGATCAGTTCGCAGATCATCGCCAGCATGGGCCGGATCATCGCGGTCGGGCGGGGCATGAGACTCGGATCGTCCTCCGCCTCGATCGCGACTTTCAGGCCGAGTTTCTTCGCGTCTTCCAGGAACGCGCCGGCGTAGAACGCTGCGATATCGCCCGGCTTGCTCGGGTCCAGCGGCTTCCCATCCGCCCCGGTCGCGCCCTGCGGCAGCTTGCCCGACTTCTTGTCTTCGAGCAGGCGCTGGCGTGCCTGCTCCATCTTGTCCTCACCCCCACCGTCGGCATCATCGTCGTCGGTCATGTGCCCGACATCGGTGATGTTCATCACGTGCGTGACCTCGTACCCGCCTTCACCGAACGCGTGCCCTTCGGGCTTGCCATCCGGCCCGATACGATCGCACAGAGGCGACTCGAGCCATCGGCGCAGCAGGTCCGCCGCGAGGAAGCTCCGGAAGTTCCCGATGTGCGCGTAGTCGTACACCGTCGGGCCGCAGGTGTAGAACAGCACCCTACCCGGCTCGATCGGCGCAAACACCTCTTCGCTCTTCGTCAGCGTGTTGTTCAGCTTCAGCGGCATGCGCCTAAGGATAATCTCCAGCCACACCCGCGGCGCGGCGGCTCAGGCCGAATCGCGGACTTCCACCGAATCCGTCGCCGGTTCGCCCGAGCCCTGCTCCGTTTGCTCGGAGCCATTGCCGCTCGAAGCGATCTCGATCGCCTCCATCCGCAACCGGTGCACACGAGTGGGCTCGGCTTCCAGCACCGTCACCCGAACGCCAGTGGCTTCAAAGACCTCATCCACGACCGGGATATGTCCCAGTTCGCTGAGGACCCAACCGCCAACGGTGTCGTACTCATCGCTCTCGGCGAGCGTCACGCCCATGGCCTTGAGTTCATCGTTCGCATCGTCGATGTACAGCCGCGCATCCACCACCGCAGTCTTCGCCTCGGCATCGACCGTGATCTCCGGCTCCTTCTCGTGCTCCGGCTCGTACTCATCCTGGATGTCGCCGACGATCTCTTCGAGAATGTCCTCGAAGGTCACCAGGCCCGCCGTGCCGCCGTATTCATCGATCACGATCGCCAGGTGCACCTTCGCCTGCTGCAACTGAACCATCAGCTCGTTCACCGGCTTGCTCTCGGGCACGAACTGGGCCTGACGCAGGATCGGGCGCAGCTCGAATGAGTCCACCGGGTGCCCGATCAGATCGATCAGGTCCTTGGCGTACAGAATGCCCACGATGTGGTCGAGGTCGCCCTCGTACACCGGAATGCGGCTGTGGCCCGCCGTCGTGATGAAGTTCTTGATGAACTCGATGTCGTTGGTGTACTCAAACCCTTCCACCTCGGTCCGAGGCGTCATGATCTCTTCAACGGTCTTGCTGGTCATCTCCATGACCGACTCGATCATGTCGCGCTCCGAAGCACCGAGCTGGCCCGACCGTTCGCCCTCGCTCACCGCAGAGAGCAGCTCGTCCTCGATCATCTCGCGCTCGCTGGATTGATCGCCCGCCAGCCGCTTCACCGCCGTCTCCACGAAGTGCATCTTCGAGATCGGCAGCAGGACCACATGCAGCAGTCGGATCAGCGGCGCCGCCGCGTACATCAGACGCTCGCCGGCGTTCGCCGCCAGACTCAGCGGGATCAGGGTCGCGAACACGAACAGCAGCGCCGCCGACAGACCGAGCGCCATACCCACCGAGCTCCAGTTCACCACCTGCTCGCCCGCCGCGGACACGCTCGAGAGCGGACCAACGAGAAGCACCACGCTGATCATCGCGCCGAGGTTCACCAGCAGACGCGCGAAGCTCAGCGCTCGCGCGTGCGCGTCGTCCTCGTCGATGATCGGCTGCACCCGATCGAGCCCGCCGCGATCCTCGGCGATCTCGCTCAGCTTCCGCAGCGAAAAGTCCCGAACCGCGAACACCAGCGTCGACAGGCAAAGACTCAGCCCGAGACACACCAGCAGCGATACATACGCACCCGTCACGCCGTCTCCCCGCGCCCGAAGGCAGCTCCCAGACCCAGACGACGAAACACCTCGTCCTCCCGGGCGTGCATCCGTTCGTACGACTCCTCATCGAGGTCGTCGTACCCCAGCGCGTGCAGCACGCCGTGCAGCGTGTACAGCGCAAGCTCTGTTTCAATCGAGTGGTCGCGGCTCGTCGCCTGACGGCGCGCCTCGTCCACACACACGATCAGGTCCACATCCAGCGAAGCCCCATGCTCGGATTCGCCCTGGGCCAGATCAAAGGTGATCACATCGGTCGTGCCCGTCACGCCGCAGAATCGCTCGTGCGCCTGGGCCATCTCGTCATCCGCCACAAGGCGAACGCGCACCATCCCACCGTCACACACGCCGAGACTGGCCTCATGCACGAGCCGCTCCGCCAGCGCGTGATACGCTGCCTGATCAAAGCCGCTGACCCCATGGGCAACGCTCAGATCGAGCGCGACACAGCGCGCACCGGGGGGCTCGGCGTTCTCGCCACTCAAATCAGAATCGGTAGATCGACTCGGGCCCGCGTCGTCGGCGCCGGCCGGGTTGCCGTCATCGCCGCTGGCGTGCTCGCCACACCCGAGTGGCGTGGTGGTCTCGCAGGTCATCATCGTTGGCTTTGCCCTGTCATCATTTGGGTTCCGCAGTGTAGATCAAGTTCGACACCGATCCAAGCACAATCCACCCCAATCCCACCGGATCGACTCACGATCCCCGGATCAAATCGAGCGTCGCCAAGTCCACCCCGGTTATCGGGGGCATCCACGGTTCGTCGCCCGACCACTTGGCCCGCACCCCGTGGCTCGGACTGGCCCGCCGATTGCACCCCGACCACCCAGACGCCCATTCCACCCCGAAAACCGGCCAGATCCCTCCTCCACTGGCAGTCACACCGACTCCCGCTGCCGAATCGACAGCCCGGTTCCTCGAATAAACCCCAGGATCCAGCCGCTTGTCCTTCGCGGCTCATCCACGCCAGCCACCACCGCCCTACCGGGCCCCCCTACCAGCCCCCCCTACCGGAGCACACTATGTTCGCCCAACTCAACCTCTTTGGTCTCAGAACCCGTGCCCGGCGGAAGTTACTGGCTACCCCAACCCCTCCCGACTGGGAGGAAATCATCGCGGCCAATGTCGACCGCTATCCCCTTCTGGCCCGTGCGCAGCAGAAGCGCCTCATCGAACTCACCCGCATCTTCCTCGCCGAGAAGACCTTCGAGGGCATCGGCCTTGAGATGACTGATGAGATCCGCCTGACCATCGCCGCCCACGCCGTCACCCTGCTCCTCAACCGATACACCGAGCCGCGCGATCCCGTCTTCTCCGGGGTCCGCACCGTGATCGTGTACCCCAACCGCTATCGCGCCGCCGTCAGCACCATCGGCCCCGGAGGCGTCGTCACCGAAGGCAACCAGATCCGCCTCGGCGAAGCCTGGCACGGCCCAGGAACCGGGGGAGCCATCGTCCTCTCCTGGGAAGATGTGCCCCGTGCCGACCGCTCCGGAGTCTTTTTCGAAGGCCGCAAGCGCACCGCTCACGCCCACAATGTCGTCATCCACGAGTTCGCCCACGCCCTCGATGCCGAGACCGGCGATGTCAACGGAGCCCCCAAGCTCGACCGCCCCGGTGCCTACCCCGCCTGGTCGAAGATCATGTCGCGCGAGTTCACCGGTCTGCGCCGAGCCGCGGCCCTCGGCCTCCCCACCCTGCTCTCCGCCTACGGCGCGACCAACCCCGCCGAATTCTTCGCCGTCGCCACCGAAACCTATTTCGACCGCCCGGTTGAGATGCGTCAGCACCACCCCGACCTCTTCGCCCAGCTCGAAGGGTTTTACGGACCTGCGCACACCCTCGTACCAGATGATTGGTTTGATCCAGGCACCGCCTGATCCACGCGCTCCAACTGAATCGAAGGGCGTATCCCGCCGATGCTGATGGCATGGCCTTTCGCACCACCATCGCGGTATCGGTATGGATGGGCTGTGTCGTGGCCGCGATGGGCGCGTTGCAGAAGTACGCCAACACGCCCGGTGTCGCCGCGGCGGCCCCGCAGATCCTCACCCTCGAACTCATCGAGCCCGTCTCGCCGTACGCTCTTCGTCCGCGCGTGCTTCTGTTCCTCCATGAGCGCTGTCCCTGCACCCGCTCGAGCATCGAGGAACTGTCCCGACAGCAACGCCACCTCGAGGGCGTCCGCCTCGACATCGTGTTCAGCGGTCCGGCGACCGGATCGGATGCACGCGAATCCATCCGCGAATTCGTCAGGACGAAACTGCCGAACGCTTTGATCCGAGACGATCCCAACGGCGACATGGCGCGATCCTTCGGTGCCTACACCAGCGGCTTCGCCGCCATGTACCGCGAGGACGGAACACTGCACTTCTCCGGGGGTCTCACGCCCTCCCGCGCCCACGCCGGTCCATGCCTCGGCATCACCGCACTCCATACTCTGACGGCAGACCCCTCCGGCGAGGCCACGAGCGCCCCCGTGTTCGGTTGCCCACTCTTCTCCGACGCTTGCCTGGACGCCGACTACTGCGGCGCACCCACACCCTGAGGAAACGCTCGTGGCCAACGCAACATCAAACCCGCAGAACCGACCCGCGCTCTCCGACTCCGCACACCTCGACCGCCTCTTCGCGGGTGCTGTCGCGGGGGGCTGGCTCATCCTCATCGCCACCGCGCTCTTCTACACCCCCCGCACTTGGGTCGGCGCAGAAAGCTCCACGCACATCCATGTCATCGCGGCGTTCCTCCTCGGGGCGCTCGCCTGTGTGCCTCCGATCGCCCTTGCTTTCCGCAAACCCGGTGAGCGGATCACCCGCATCGCCATGGCCGTCGCGCAGGCGGTACTGGTCGGGCTCTTCATCCACTTCACCGGTGGCCGGATCGAGGCCCACTTCGCGGTCTTCGTGTCCATCTCCATGTTCATCCTGTACCGCGATCCGGTGGTGCTTCTGGTTCTCGCCGGCCTGATCGCCGTCGATCATGTCGCACGCTCGGTGCTCTGGCCCATGTCGCTGGTCGGCCGGGATTCCGGCGGCTTCGTCATCGCCCTCGAGCACGCCGCCTATGTCGTCGTGCAGGTCGGCTTCCTGCTCTTCGGCGTCAAGCAGATGCGCCGCGCTGACGCGACCATCGCCAAGGCTCGTGCCGAAGCCGAACATCAGCGCGAATCACTCCGGGCCGATGTTGACACCATCGTCGCCCAGCTCCGCTCCATCGAGACTTCCGGAAACCTCTCGCAGCGCATCACCGAGGGCCAGCCCATGCCCATCGGCGAGCTCAGCGAATCCGTGAACCGACTGCTCGTCGCACTCGACGCGGTCATCTCCGAGGTCGAGCAGTCCGCCGGGGCGAGCACCGACGCCACCGCGCGTCTGGCCTCCACCGCCGAGTCGCTCGCCGGCGCCGCCTCCCGCCTCAACGAGGTCGGGCGCATCGGTCGCCAGACCGCCGAAGACGCCGCCTGCAAGGCCGACGAAGGCGGCACCATTGTCCGGGGCACCGTCGAGGGCCTGCGCGACGCCGATCGCGTCATCGGCGAGTCCGCCAGCGCCGTCGAAGACCTGCGTACCCGCGCCGAGCGCATCAACGAGTCGGTCGTGCTCATCAAGGACATCTCCGACCAGACCAACCTGCTCGCCCTGAACGCCGCCATCGAAGCCGCTCGCGCCGGTGAATACGGTCGCGGGTTCGCCGTCGTCGCCGACGAGGTCCGCAAACTCGCCGAGCAGACCGTGCGCGCTGCCGACGAGATCACCGGCTCCATCGGTGAGATCGTGGACGCCACACGCAGCGCCAGCACACTCATGGCTCGTAGCCGCGAGGTCACCGCCGAGAACCGCGAGCGCAGCCAGCAGGCCATGACCGCGCTCGAGAACATCCTCAGCGCCACCCAGGATGTCGTGCAGCGCATCGACACCGTCGCCAGTGAAGCTTCCTCGCTGGACGAATCCTCCCGACTCGTCACCGACGCGTCTCAGGAAGTCGATGAGCAGGTCAACCGCCTCCGCGACGCGGTCCGGAGCTTCGGCGGCTGAGCCGCAGTTCACGCGGTCTGTTCGAGCAACATCCGTCCAAAAGCCACCCCCGACGCACCCTCCTCGCGCCCCTCCAGCCAGCGGACCCACAGATCGCGGCAGTCATCCCGCAGCACACCGCCGATCACCTCGGGCATCCACCGCACCGGACCGCCCGGAACCGCGCGCCCGCCGCGCTTGGGCGAGCGCAGATCGATCCGCTGCTCGAACCCGTTGCCCGGCGCCTCCAGCCCGTAGATCACCCGGCCGATCCCCAGTTCCACCGCTGCGCCCATGCACATCAGGCACGGCTCCAGCGTCGTCACCAGGGTCAGCCCTTCCGGATTCGGGCGCTCATCAGCAGGCAACTCGATCAACCGGCGCAGCGCTACCATCTCCGCGTGGCGCGTCTTGTCGCCCTGCTTGTGCCCCTCGTTGTACCCGAGCGTCGCGGCGGTCCCGTC
>CAZIXS010000003.1:59662-68118 GCA_964543335.1 uncultured Phycisphaeraceae bacterium
ACCTTCGCCGCCGCCCCGATCGTCATCTCCACCGGAACGAAGCTCGGCTTCACCCGCGATTCGAACTCATCGCGGAACTTGTTGATGATCGTGCGCAGCGCCCAGTTGTTGCCGTCCGCAAGCCCGCAGATCGTCGTGCCGGGCATCGCGCCCATGCCCGAACCGATCTCGAGCGCCAGGTCCAGATCTCTTGTCTTGCCGTCGCCGCGTTCGATGCGCGTCATCAGCTGGTACAGCCATCCCGAGCCCTCGCGGCAGGGAGTGCACTGGCCGCAGCTCTCGTGCTTGAAGAACCGCGCGATGTTCCGCGCCACAGCCACCATGTCGGTGTCTTCGTCGAAGATCGTCGGACAGGCCGTGCCGAGGCCGAGCACGTTGAACCGCGGGCCGATGTCGAAATCCATCGGCGCATCGAACTCGTCCGGGCCGAGCACACCCGTGCTCACGCCGCCAGCGATCGCCGCCTTGAACTTCTTGCCCTTGCGCATGCCGCCGCAGTAATCGTTGACCAGCGTGCTCAACGGGATGCCCAGGTCGCATTCGAACACACCCGGGCGCTCCACATGCCCGGACACGCCCATCAGCTTGCTGCCGTAGCTGTTGGGAACGCCCATGGACTTGAACCAGTCCGCGCCATGCTCCACGATCGAGGGAATGTGCGCCAGCGTCTCGACATTGTTGATGATCGTCGGGCGGCCGAACAGCCCCTTCACCGCCGGGAACGGCGGCTTGATCCGGGGCCAGCCGCGCTTGCCTTCGAGCGACTCCAGCAGAGCGGTCTCTTCGCCGCAGATGTACGCGCCCGCACCGCGGTGCAGGTAGCAGTCCACCTTGAACGGACCAGCGCCGCCGCCGTTCTCCTTGGTCTCCGCACCGTTCAGCAGACCACTCCCACCGAACACACCCTTGTCGTACGCCTCGCGGATCGCGTTCTCGACCACGCGTGCCTGGTGGTGGTACTCGCCGCGGATGTAGATGTACGCCGCGTCCAGCTGGCACGCGTAGCACGCGATCGCGATGCCCTCGAGCATCAGGTGCGGGTCGTAGTCCATCAGCAGCCGGTCCTTGAAGGTACCCGGCTCTGATTCGTCGGCGTTGATCGCCAGGTAGCGGGGCGACCGCTCGCCCTGCTTGCCTTCGACCTTGGGCAGGAAGGACCACTTCAGCCCGGTCGGGAAGCCCGCGCCGCCACGCCCGCGAAGCTGCGAATCCTTCACCAGCGCCACGAGCTCATCGGGCGTCATGGTGATGGCCTTCTCAAGCCCCTTGTAACCGCCCGTTTGCGTGTACTCGTCATACGACACGATGTGCCGGTCCTTCGCGTCGCCGAAGGGCGCGCTCGGAATACGCTTCGTGAGGACGGGTTCTTTCAACTTCGGCTCAAACATGGCGGCTCCAGACAGACACGCAAGACCGCCAGCCACCGGACTCCGGCACTGATCCGTATCTCGCAGACCTCAGTTTAGGGCAGACCGGCTCGGCTTTCAGCAGTCGCTTCCACGGACGCGCATCCGGGGAATCACTTCCGGGGAATCACTCAGCCGCGTCGTACACCGGGTACAGCCCGCGATGCCCGGGAATCCACTGGTCCGCCGGCACGATGAAGAGGTTGCCCTCGCCCCAGGTCTCGAATTCCAGATTCTGACGCGCCCGCGAGGCGTTCACCGCGCGGATCGAATACGGCGACGGACGCTCGAACTCGAACCACCACGGGTCCACACCCTCGACATGGTCCCCGTTCTCATCGATCAGGTTCACCTGAACCCGCACAATGGCATCGGTATTCGCCGTGGGCCACCCCTGACGCCCGACATCGCTCATCCGCTGCTCGCCGGGCTGGATCTGGAAGGCCACCGGCGTCATCACCTCGCGCCCGCCGGGGACCTGGCTCACATCCCGCTTGCCGACCCAGTACCGAACCTCAAGTGGCTTGGTCGAGGCGTTCTGGAAGGTCACCTTCGGGCCGTGTCCCGCGGGCGCGATCACCGCACCGCTCTGACGAGCCTCGCGAATCGCCTCACAGCCCATCAGCGAGAAACCCACCAGCGATCCCAGAACCGCCGTGGCCATGAATCGCTGCTTCCGACCTGTTCCGTTTCCCAGCACGGGCATCTCCTTCTCCTGCACAAGACCGGGAAATCCGGCCCAACAGCGGTCCTGACCCGCCACTTTACCGCTCGGGTCCACCGTCCGTATCGGCACGCGGTCCGCTCTCCATCTCGATTTCCTCGATCGTGGTCCGACGCAGCGTCACCTTTCGGCCGCCCAGCTCGCCTTCGCGCTCCTCCACCTCCCGGCGAACCTCTCGGCGCTGCGGCTCGTCGGTGCGAAGATCGGCCCTCACCCCGTGGACAATGTGCCCGACGAATTCCCCGAGGCAGCGTGAAATGGATTTGCGCTCTTTCGCCATAATCGCTCCAGAAAGAGCATAGCCGCGATCCGGAGTACCAGATACCCATGCCCATCCGCACCGTCCCAATCGATCCCGCAGCCGAGGTCCCAGCCCCCACGCTGGACGCCAAGGACCGCCCCAGGTGGTCCATGCCGCTCGATCGCATGGTCTTCTGGATCATCTGTGCCCTGGAGTTGGGCTCAGTTTTTACGGTGCTCGGTATTTTCTACGCCACCAAGCAGCCCGGGTTCGCCTACGCCATCACGATCCCCGCACTGATGCTCGCCCCGGCCCTGATCCTCTTCAGCCGCCTGACCATCACGCTCGACTCGGACCGGCTTCGCTGGGTGTTCTTCCCGTTCTGGAAAGGCAGTGTGCCGTACGACACCATCGAGAATGTCGAGATCTGCACCTTCGATGCCATGGGCGATTTCCACGGCTGGGGGCCCAAGGTCGTCAAGGGCTATACCGGCGCGATCGCCGCCAGCGGCACCGGCGTGCTCATCACGCGCACCGACAAACAGCGCAAACTCGTCCTGAGCTGCACCGAACCGGAATCACTGGCCCTGGAATTGCTCCGGCGAATCGTGCCGGAAGAGGAGACCGCCGCAGCCGAGGCCTGATTTCCGAGGCCTGATTTCCAAGGCCTGATCAGTGCCCGTGCCCATGCCCCGCGTTGGGGTTCGCCTGGATCTCCTCGATCTCTTTCACGATCTGCTCGGGCGTGCAGTATTTCACGAGTTTCTCGTCCACCAGCACCGCCGGGGCCTCGCCGCACGCGCCCAGGCACTCCAGTTCCACCAGCGTGAACTGCTCGTCGTCGGTGGTCTCGCCGACCTCGATGCCCAGCTTGGCGCGGCAGGCGTCGGTCACCGCCTTGTGGTCACAGAACTCGCAGGCGATCGAGCGGCAGATGCTGATCGTGTGCTTGCCCTTGGGCTCCAGCCAGAATTCCTCATAGAAGGATGCCGTGTCGATCACATCCGCCGGCGTCAGCTCCAGGAATTCGGCGATCTCCATGAGCGACTGCTTGGGCAGCCAGCCATACTCGTGCTGGACCATGTGCAGCACTGGGATCAGTGCGCCGTGCTTGGTCTCGTAGCGGGGCAGGTAGGTTTTGGTGGCCTCGGAGCGCATCGCCTCGGTCAGGTAGGGCTCCTCGCGCCGCTCGACCTTCATCGCCGCCGAATTCTTGGTGATCCATGCCATGTCTGCGAAACCCTGCCGGAAACGGTGTTTGTGCCCGACCCCCATTCGGGAGGCGAGCGAGCGTGATCTACAGCGACCATCCTAGACGACCCGCCCCCACCTTTCACGGACACCGCTTCATGGTCCTTCCGGAGCCGGCTTGGGCTGGCTCCCCGGGATCCACCCCGGGCTGAAGGGCGTGCCGTCGATCGCCGAGTGCTCGACCAGTTCATCTTCGGGCCTCATCCGCTGCACGCTGCCCTTCGGGTCCCGCTTCACCTCCTGCAAGCGGTAGATCACGCGACCCTCCGCATCGGTGGCGCTCGGTGGCATGGGGCTCGGCCCGCCCCAGTACAGCCCATCCACCGGTCGTCCCGCCGGGTCCAGCAGCAGCACGAAATCCCCCGAATTGCTGAGGGCATTGTTCCGTGCGCTCATCTGCATCGAGAAGACGAAGCCCATCCCGAACGCCTCGCTGGGCCCCTCGGGGGCTTTGTCTTTGGTGCCCACCGGCCCGGGAATCGTCGCGCCGTACCCGTTGAAGACCACCGCCACGCTGTGCGCGGGCAGCTCGAAATCCGGGAAGGTGAACGCCACGCCCTTCTTGGGTGATTCCTCACCATACGACAGGCGGCTGACGATCCGGTATCCCTTGAGATTCATCGGCGTTGCGTTGGGGTTGCCGATCTCGATGAACTCATCGCCCGTGGCGTCGCGCGTGCCATCCTTGTTGGCATCGGCTTCTGGGCCACCGGGCACATTGAACATCGCCTCGGTGATCATCGGGTGCGCGTACGGCGTGGGCTGCGTCGCACCGAGCATCGATGCACCACCCAGCAGCAGCCCCGCTCCTCCGATCCCAATCCGCCTTGCTCGCCTCATCCCGCGATCCCTCCTTTGAGCACCATGATCGTCACGCCTCATCGTGTCCTTGCTCCGCGGCTTGCCGGAAGCATGTGCAAGGCAGAACAGGCTCGCCTTCGTCGTGATGTGGTTCATCGCAGAGCCCTTGATACTCACGGAGTGAAATAGCCCAACCTGAACATGGTCATGAGGTAGGGGATGTACAACAGCAACACGAGAGTGAAATTCAGTTTGAGAAGCGATGATTCCGCACGCGCGTACAGCCAATAGATCCCGTAAAAAGGCACGAACCAGACGAGAAGCATTCGCACGAGCCCGTCCTGTCTGAACGCTGCTACGAGCGTGGAAATCCCTATCGCCCCGGCATAGGCGATGAACAGGAGAAGGCTCAGGTTCAGCACAATCGGCGGTACTCCAGCGCGATTGCCACTCAGCATCCCAACAGCAAGCGCGATCGCAAACACGATCGAGAAGACAGCCGACACGGTTCCGCCATCATTGGAACTTGGGCGCTCAAGCTTGACCTTTCGCGCCTTGGCCTTCTTGACCTTGACGGTGCCGAGTTTGCCGCCCGTCTGCACATTCGTGCCGCAGTTTACGCAGAAGACATCGTTCGCACCCATGACGGCTTTGCATGACGGGCATGGCATCGTGCGAGCCTCCGCCACCCCACCCCCGGCATCCAGCGAAATCGCGTCGGTGTCGATGTCCGGCGCAAAGGCGCTGTATGGGTTGGATTTCGGCTCAGGGATGCGCTGGGCCTGCTCCTGCCTCGCCTTGAGCTTCTCAAAGCACGGCTGGCAGGCGTATCGCCCCTTCTTGTCCTTGATCCGTGGTTTGCCGGACACATCCGTCTGGCAGAAGCGGCACACCTTCGTCGTGACCTGACTCATCCGGGAGAACCTCATCGATGCCCACGCCGCCAAACCCGGACACCCTGTCCGACCACGACGCGCCACGCCCAAAATACCCCGAACCGGGCCGGTCTCAAGAAAAAACCCGGTCTCGACCGGAAATTGGCTCACTCAGGAGATCGCCCGCTCCTGCCCCTCCAGCGTGTAGCGGACGGCCTGGTGCAGTTCGCGGTCTTTGAAGAGCTGTCGAGTGCTCGCGTGCCGGGACCAGACCGGCCGGGCGGCATCCAGCACGCCTTTCTCGCGCAGCCGACGCGTCCCCCACTGCTTGAGTTGAGTGACGACCGTTTCGGGCATCGTCTCCCCGGCGTTGACGACGAGATGCACATGGTTGGTCCGCACGGCCAAGGCGTGGATATGCCACTTCCGGATCGCGCAATGCTCATGGATCACGGCTTCGACCATCGCACGCGCACGCTTCGTAAACACCACCGGCTCGTGCGCCATGCGTTCTCGGGCTCGCTTCTCGCGAAGCGGACTCGGCTTCACCAGCGGCGTCCCGTAATCGTTGTGCAGGCGATCCACCGACCCCTTCTGGCGACCGTGCAGCCAGGTGCCATAGGTGTGCCATGTGAGGAAGTAGGCCAGCGGACGCGTGTACATGCTCCCAATCTAGCAGCAAGCACCCAAGAATTAGAGCCCAATCGCGCAAGCGATGGGTGGCAAGCGTCACCCGAGAACATGCCACCAAGGGCCTCGCTCATCACCCAAGCCAAGTCCCCGATTGCGCCGGTCGCATGCCCTCACCGGGATATGCCCCCCACGGCTTGCGCCGTTGGGCTCTAAATCGCGTCGGTGTTGCCTCATCCCCTCGAAGCCGGAGAGGGTTTAGAGCCCAATCGCGCGAGCGATGGGGAGCAAGTGTCACCCGAGAACATGCCACCAAGGGCCAGCCCGGCCCAACCGACGCACACCGACCCCCGATCCCCAGCAGCACCGGCTCCTTCGTGGAGATATGACGCGGGTCCTGCACGCCAGGGCCGAGCGGGGCGTGGAGGACGCCGCATTGGCGCGTGTGGGGAAGGGACGCCAGGGGGCCAGCTCCAAGACATTGGAAAATCAGTCGCTATTCAACTTAGCCTGTAGGTGATCGATGTAAGGGCGAACGAATGATGCAGCAACTGTCCGCTTCGACTCCGACCAACCGCTCTGCATCGCTACGAGCCTGTAGCGAATTTGTTTATCGCCCGAATCATTCTGGAGAAAGTCCACTTCAAAGATAGGTCCACCGCTCATTCCAACTATGTCTAGATCTGCATGTTCATCAGGCGTATGGCTGATTGTTGCATAGAATCGCGGCATCTCCTTTTTCAATTCGGAAGGTGGTGATGGCTCATGCTTCAGAATTACGCAAGCAAGCTGCGCTTCGGCCTGCACCATCACTGTGGCCCCATCATCCCGCTGCTTCACGGACACATACTGCTCTGGGAAACCGATCAAGCAGTGAACTTTGTCACACCTGGGGTAGTCAATCTGCGTCTGTGGGATGATCTTTGATTTGCCTGCCCGAATGCTGCAGGAGTGCAGTTCACGGAGTGGAATCAATGCAAAATCTAACCCACGGTCTGCATCCCAAGTCCACTGTATGTCATCCGGGTGCAGCATGATTGGGATTAAGTCGTATATCCCTCGACCCTCAGATCCGAGGCCGTCCGATATAGCGTACTCCACATGAGCATGCTCCTTTACGGCACGTTCGATGTCTGGAATATTGTGGCCCGCAGTCACGACGAAGTCTTTGCCATCTACCTCGATCAAGAATGCGCTGAATTGCGCGACTGCAAGGGGACGCGGCCCGTCTGGCGAGGAAATCTCTGCTGTCACTAAGAACTTGACCACATGCGCCATCAGCTCATGCGCCAACTCTTGACAAAGTGATTGCCACTCTGCCACGTCCGCTGGGTTCAGTGCTTTCGTCATTTTAAAACCGACCGCTCGGTTTCCCGAGCGGTCGATGTCGATCAATAATCCATATCATCCATACCAGCACCGGCCCCAACCGCCTTCTTCTCCTTGATCTCAACGATCGCGGCGTCGGTGGTGAGGAGCAGGCCGGCGATGCTCGCGGCGTTCTGCAGCGCCACGCGCTCGACCTTGGTCGGCACGATCACGCCCATCTTCACCAGGTCGCCGTACTCGTGGGTCAGCGCGTTGTAGCCGAAGTTCACATCGCTGGACTCCAGCACCTTGTGCACGATGACCGAGCCGTCGAGGCCGCAGTTCTTGGCGATCTGCTTCAGCGGGGCGGTGAGGGCGCGGTCGACGATGTCGATGCCCACGCGCAGGTCGCCGGTCGCGCCCTTGCGGAGCTTGTCCAGCGCCTTGCGGGCGCGGATGACGGAGATGCCGCCGCCGGGCAGGATGCCTTCCTCAACCGCAGCGCGGCAGGCGTGCAGCGCGTCCTCGACGCGGGCCTTCTTCTCCTTCATCTCGACTTCGGTCGCGGCACCGACATTGATCTGGGCCACACCGCCGGCGAGCTTGGCGAGGCGCTCCTGGAGCTTCTCGCGGTCGTAGTCGCTGGAGGTGTTCTCGATCTGGGCCTTGAGCTGCTCGATGCGCCCCTTGATGTCGCTCGACTTGCCCGCGCCCTCGACGATGGTGGTGTTCTCTTTGGTGAGCACAATCTTCTTGGCGCGACCGAGGTCCTTGAGCTCGAGCTTCTCGAGGTCGATGCCGAGCTCTTCCATGACGGCCTGGCCGCCGGTGAGGATCGCGATGTCCTCGAGCATGGCCTTACGCTTATCGCCGAAGCCGGGGGCCTTGACGGCGGCGACCTTCAGGATGCCGCGGAGCTTGTTGACCACGAGCGTGGCGAGCGCTTCGGACTCGATGTCCTCGGCGACGATGAGCAGGGCCTTGCCGCTCTCGGCGACCTTGGTCAGGATCGGGAGCAGGTCCTTGGCGGACGCGATCTTCTTCTCGTGGATGAGGACATACGCGTCTTCGAGCACCGCTTCCATGTTGGTGGTGTTGGTGACGAAGTGCGGCGAGAGGTAGCCCTTGTCGAACTGCATGCCTTCGAGCAGCTCGACCTCGGTCTCGAGGGACTTGCCTTCTTCGACGGTGATGACGCCGTCCTTGCCGACCTTGTCCAT
>CAZIXS010000004.1:0-20266 GCA_964543335.1 uncultured Phycisphaeraceae bacterium
CATGGAACGATTCGCGGTCATCGGACTCGGCCGGTTCGGCTCTCGACTGGCGAAGAACCTCGCGGCCTCGGGCGCTGAGGTGATCGCCGTGGACGCCGATCGGCTCATCGTGGAGGAACTGCGCGATCAGGTCACGCTGGCCATCGCCCTCGACGCCACCGACGAGCAGGCGCTGAAGCTGCAGGGCGTGGACCAGGTGGATTGCGCCGTGGTGGGCATCGGGCACAACTTCGAGGCCAACGCGCTGACGACGGCGCTGCTGAAATCGCTGCGGGTGAAGCGGGTGATCAGCCGCGCCGCGAACCAGATGCAGGCCAAGATCCTCACCCGGATCGGGGCCGACAGCGTGGTGAGCCCGGAAGACGAATCGGCCGACCGCTGGTCGCACCGGCTCTTGAGCCCGTTCATGATCGACCATGTGGAACTGGGCGAGGGGTACGCGCTGGTGCAGATGGCGGCGCCGTCGGACTGGAAGGGCAAGACGCTGGCGGAACTGGATCTGCGTAAGCGGTTCAATGTCACGATCGTGGCGATCAAGCGTCGGGTGGAGGCCTCCTCGCCCTCGGGCGTGGACACGCAGGACACGCGCGTGGTGGATGTGCCGCTGCCCACCAGCCGGCTGGGCGGGGACGACACGATCATCATCGCGGGCTACGAGACCGACCTGGAGCGTCTGCCGCGCTGATCGGGCGGGCGGGCCCGGCCCGGCACAGGTCCGGGAACGGGTTTATCCGGACGGCGAGCGGCGTGAAGGCGCAAAAACGGCGATCTGGTGGAACGCTTTACTGAAGGAGTGCCCCATCTCCTGACGAACTGCCACTCCCGGCTCTGCGTTATGATCTTCGGCCCGGCATATGCCGATCATCTGAGTTTGCATCCACGACGGAACCGCGCTGGGCGCCAGCGGGGCTTGCGTCACACCCTGACCCCCCACCGAAGAAGAGCTTTGTATGTCTAAGGCAACGATCCGCTCACCCCGCAGAGAACTGATGGGAAGCCCGGTGTTCGACGAACTGGGCATGGAGCGCGACCCCGACAACCTGTACCTGCAGACCGTCGATTCGATGCTGCACGCCGCCGAAATCCTCGAACTGCCGCACCGCGTGCAGATCATCCTGGCGCAGCCCAAGAACGAGGTCATGGTCCACTTCCCCGTGAAGATGGACAACGGGCACCACGCCCTGTTCAAGGGCTACCGCGTGCAGCACAACAACGCGCTCGGCCCCTACAAAGGCGGCATCCGCTACCACCACCATGTCAGTCTGGACGATGTCAAAACGCTGTCCTGCCTCATGACCATGAAGTGCTCGCTGGTGCGGATCCCCTTCGGCGGCGGCAAGGGCGGCATCAAGTGCAACCCGCGCGAGATGTCCGAGGGCGAACTGATGCGGGTCACCCGGCGCTTCGTCTCGGCCATTGCCGACATCATCGGCCCCGACACCGACATCCCCGCCCCCGATGTCGGCACCAACGCGCAGGTCATGGCCTGGTTCGCCGATACCTACATGGAAATCTCCGACAAGCCCAACGCCAACGCCGTCGTCACCGGCAAGCCCGTTGAGTTCGGCGGCTCGCTGGGCCGCGAGAAGGCGACCGGGCAGGGCGTGATCGATGTGCTGGCCGAACTGCTCCCGGAGATCGGCCTCGAGATCAAGGGCTCGACCTGCTCGCTGATCGGCTACGGCAATGTGGGCTCGTGGGCCGGCAAGCTGTGGGCCGAGCGCGGCGGCAAGGTCAAGGCCGTCATGGACCACACCGGCGCGATCTACAACGAGGACGGCCTCGACGCGATCGCCCTCGATGAGCATGTCCGCAACCATGGCGGCGTGGCCGGCTTCGAGAACACCAAGCACGGCGCCGAGGCCATCTCCGAGGAGGAGTTCTACTCCACCGAGGTCGATGTCTTCATCCCCGCGGCTCTGGAGCAGATGGTCACCGAGGAAAAGGCCAAGCTGATGAACTGCAAGCTGGTGGCTGAGGCCGCCAACGCCCCGACCACCCCGGCCGGTGAGCGCGTGCTGCAGGACAAAGGCGTGGAAGTGCTCCCGGCGATCCTGTGCTCGGCCGGTGGCGTCACGGTGTCGTACTTCGAGTGGGTTCAGAACCGCACGAACCAGTACTGGGATCTGGAGCGGGTCGACGAGGAACTCAACCGCCACATGGTGCTCGCCGCCCGTCGCGTGCAGCTCGCCCGTCACCGCTTCGGCGTGGACATGCGGACCGCGGCGTACATCGGGGCCCTCGAGCAGATCGGCAATGTCTACAAGCTTCGGGGCATTTTCCCATAAACCAGCATTTTTTCGTAATACCGTTGGCCCCGGTAGATATATCGGTATACTGAAAAAGTCTTCATCTTGCCCCCCCCCAAAGAGTCCGCAGAGGCCAATGCCCTGCGGGCTCTTTTTCTTTTGGTGAAATTCGCGTGAACCCTGGGGTTCCGTCGGAGCGATCGCAATCTTTTGCACGCTCGGCGAAGTTTGTGCTTGGACAAACCGTTTGTGCTCTGTACGGTATATGCGTGATTGTCCCCCACTCCACCTTTGATCTGCTTCGGCTGCGTCTCGCGGCGGGCGTTGGCCCGGTCATCGCTCGTCGCCTGCTCGAGCAGTTCGGCTCGGTGACGCGGGCGTTGGAGGCCTCGATCTCTGAACTTGAGGCCATCGAGCGCGTCGGTCCGGCGCTGGCCCGGAAGATCAAGGCCGGCCTGCGCGAGTCCGGACTCGAGGCCGAGAAGCAGATGGCCATCGCCGAGCGGATGGGCCTGACGGTGATTGGTGTCGGGGAACCGGCGTACCCCCCGCTGCTCGGGGCGCTGCCTGATGCGCCGCTGGTGCTGTTCTGCGCGGGCCAACTGGAGCGCGCGGAGCCCACTTGGCGGGTGGCGATGGTCGGCAGCCGCAAGTGCACGCCCTACGGCATCGAACAGGCCGAGCGGTTCAGCGCGGCGCTCGCGTCTTCGGGGCTGACGATCGTTTCCGGCGGGGCGCGGGGCATCGACACCGCCGCCCACCGGGCCACGGTCCGGGTCGGCGGGCGGACCGTCGTGGTCATGGGCTGCGGACACGAGCACACCTACCCGCCGGAAAACGCTGACCTCTTCCGCTCGGTCGTGGACAAGGGCGGCGCGGTGATTTCGGAGTTCACCCCCGGCACGCCGCCCGCACAGGAGAACTTCCCGGCCCGCAATCGCATCATCTCCGGGCTGAGTCTGGGGGTGCTGGTCATCGAAGCGCCGCTGCGGAGCGGCGCGTTGATCACCGCCCGGATCGCGGTCGAGGAGCACGCGCGCGAGGTCATGGCCCTGCCGGGGCGCGTGGATTCTCCCGCCTCCGCCGGGTCGCTCGACCTGATCCGCAGCGGCGGGGCGGCGATGATCACCGAACCGGCCCATGTGCTCGAAGCCTTGGAATCCGCCGCACGCCTGCAGCACGCCGGCACCCATGCGGCCTTCTTTCAAACGGGCTACCAGGCTGAACCCGGCGTCCCGACGGCGTCAATCGCCGAGCCCCGTCAGCCCTGTTTCGACCCGACCACCCTGAGCGAGAGCCAGCGCCGGATTGTGGAGGCGCTCAATGAGCCCGCGTCGATCGAGGATATTGCGAGGCAGTCGGGCTTGGAGCCGCACCGCATCCGAGCGGAGCTGACCATGCTCGAACTGCGCCGGGTGGTGGAACGCCGGGGCAATCTGATCGCGCTCGCGGCTCGCCCGACGCCCTCGCGGGGCGTCTGAAGAGGGTTTTGGAGCCCGTTCGGATGCCCCCTGACAAAATCCTCTCAAATTTTGATGAAAAGGCTTGGCCTGGAGACGATGATCGGGTATTGTTCAGAGCGAGGCCGATTTGTTTGGGTCTCGTGCGGCAGAACGGGCACCGTGCCACCGCCGCCAACCTTGTGACCACCCTGCTCGCCTCGGCGGCGAGCCTGACCACGATTCGCTGCGGAGCGGCGAGTGCAGAACCAGAGCCCGGCGGGAGCGAAGTTCGCGTCCACCGGCAGAAGGCCATCGCACCATGAGCTCATCTCCACTGCTGATCCTCGGCCCCGGCGGCAGTTTCAGCCGTGCTTACGCGCCGGCAAGCGTCAATCGGCGCCTCGGTTCGAGCGAATCGTCCGAGCGCCACTCGCAGGACTCCTACGGCGGCGGCTCTCCCATGTGGAAACGCCTGAAGCGCATGATCGGCCTTGAGTCGGTCGAAGCCATGTCGCCGGAGCCCCGGCCCACGACCGATCGCGTGGATCTGTCATCGCGGGCGGTCTCCGGCGGGATGCTCTACACCGCCGAGCGGATGCTCCGCCGCCAGAAACTGACATTGAGCAGCACCCGGGCCTTGTGCCAGGAGCTGCAACTCTCGCTGGATTGCTTATCCAACCATCATCCCGCTGCCCAGCCAGCGCAACCCGTCTCGGAGGCTTCTTCGTATGAACCTGACCCCCAAGCAACTGACCATCCTTCGACTCATCCGCGACTCCCGGGTTCGCTGTGGCTATTCGCCGACGATGCAGGAGCTCGCCGACGAGCTCGGCGTCAGCAAGGTCACCGTGTTCGAGCATGTGGAAGCCCTGATCAAGAAGGGCGCGCTCGTTCGCGAGCCGAACAAGGCACGCTCTTTGTCGATCGCCAGCAATGTCGCGTTGCCGGATGAGGAGAAGCCCGTCAGCTTCCCGCTGATCGGCAAGATCGCTGCCGGTTACCCCATCGAGAAATTCGAGGACCACGACGAGCTGAACCTCGCCGAACTCTTCGGCCCCTCCGTCGGACGCGTGAACGCCACCTACGCCCTGTGCGTGGATGGGGATTCCATGCGTGATGAGGGAATACTCGACGGCGACTATGTCATCGTCGAGCGTCGCGACACCGCCCGCAACGGCGATCGGGTCGTGGCCCTGCTACCCAACGGCGAAACCACCCTGAAGACCTACTTCAAGGAAGCCGATCACATCCGCCTTCAGCCCGCCAACCCGGAGTTCGAGCCCATCAAGGTCAAGGACTGCAAGATCCAGGGCATCGTCATCGGCGTGATGCGCCGCTATTGAGCCGGTCCTGAGCCAGTCCCGCTCTGGCGCTTGGCCGCTGCGGCTGCCTTTGGTCGATACACACCCGGTGGAGCGGCGCTTCGTGGTGTCGCACGCTCCGAAAGGGATCGACCATGCCCATCCGTGAAGCATCCGGATCGCGACCCCGCTTCGGGCCGGTGCGCCTGATCGGCGTCGGTGCGCTGGTGGTCATCGCCGGGCTGGGCACCGCCACGGCCTACAGCGTGGCCCGGTCCCAGCTCGCCGCGGCGGTCTATCTGGAGCGTTTGCAGGCGCTCGCAGCCGATTACGAGAACCTGCGCGAGGATTTCAACACCGCGGTGCGCAGAACCGCCGTCACCGAACTGCTCGTGGCGGGCAACAAGCTCAGCGTGCACATCCGCACCGCAGACGGCACCACCAAGACCATCCCCACCCCGTTCGACCCGCGCGGCGAGATCTATGTGGACTACGCCGTGGTCGATGGGCGCCTCTGGCTCCGCCGGATCTTCGACGCCCAGACCCCGCCGAGCCAAGCGATGCTCATCGACCCGTCCTTCGAGACCGTGGACTGGGAAAACACCAGCGCGAAGTACGGCAAGGCCATTTATCGCTCTCTCAGCACCGGGCGCTGGGTGGTCAGCGTCACCGGTGACGGCTCGCTGGGGCTGGAGCAGGTTGATCCGAGTCAGGAATCGACCATGCGCCCGCTCGCCTTTGCCCCCGAAGTCCAGGATTTCGAGACGATCGAGGAGCAGGTTCAGGACCGTCTCGACCGGATCGGCTGGAAAGATGTGATCCGCCGGGTGTTCTCTGCGCCGGGTGGCTCGCCCGGAGCCAGCATCCGGGCCGGGGCCGAAGTCCCCCTGGACTGAGCAGAATGGACCTTTCCGAGGCCGCTCGGCGGGCTGCCGCCTCCGGTATCATTGCCCCCCCAACTCAGATTCCCCCCCCGCTACTCCGGCAACCTGTGCCCCAGCCGAGATTGACCCCATGTCCGAAGCATCCACCGCCCCAAAGAGCATCGACAACGCCGACAAGTCGATGGACGACATCATGTCGCTGTGCAAACGCCGCGGCTTCATCTACCAGGCCTCGGAGATCTACGGCGGCATCAACGGCTTCTGGGACTACGGCCCCTTGGGCGCCCAGCTCAAGAAGAACCTGCGCGACGCCTGGTGGGAAGATGTGATCATGATGGGCTGCTCGGGTGCGACCGGCCCCGACGGCGAACCCGTCGAGATCGTCCCGCTGGACACCTGCATCATCCAGAACCCCAAGGTGTGGGAGGCCAGCGGACATCTCGCTGGTTTCGCAGACCCGATGCGCAAGTGCCCTGGCTGCGGCCACTTCGTCCGTGCCGATCATCTCTGGGACATACTGACTGAATCTGAGTGGCTGAATTCCCTGCTCCAGGAATTCACACCGCACACCGGCGACATCGACAGCGGTCGCCTCTTGAAGTGGGCTAAAGGCAAGGGAAAGAAGCTTGCTCCCAACCTCGCGTTGGTGAAGAACCCTGAAGTCACACTATCTTTCCTTGCAACCCGGGTTCAGGGCCAACCTGATGCAGCGCCCGAGCTGCAAGAACTCGTTCGATACATCGCAACGGAGCAACTCCATGCGACAGGCCTGCAGGAGCCTTGTCCACGCTGCGGTGGCCCCCTCGGTGAACCTCAAGCGTTCAAGCTGATGTTCGAGACATGGGCCGGTTTGACACAGACGGACTCCAACAAGGTTTACCTCCGCCCCGAGACCGCGCAGGGCATCTTCATTCACTTCAAGAATGTCGTGGACACCACGCGCGTGAAGCTGCCGTTCGGCATCGCCAATGTCGGCAAGAGTTTCCGCAACGAGGTCACGCCGCGCAACTTCACCTTCCGCTCGCGTGAGTTCGAGCAGATGGAGTGCGAGTTCTTCTGCCACCCCGACGATGCGAAGGCGTGGTACCAGTTCTGGCGCGACTCGCGCATGGCGTGGTGGGAGTCCATCGGCCTCGCCGGCGCGAACCTGCGCCTGCGCGAGCACGATCAGGACGAGCTCGCCCACTACGCCAAGGAGGGCGCCGGCACCGCGGATGTGGAATACAAGTACCCCTTCACCGCGCCCGATTACGGCGAGCTCGAGGGCATCGCGCACCGCGCCGACTTCGACCTCAAGCAGCACCAGGAGCACTCGAAGGTCAAGCTCGAATACTTCGACACGACTCGGGGCGAGATCGCGCCCAACGGCCAGCCCAAGGGCGAGCGGTACCTGCCCCACTGCATCGAACCCGCCGCGGGCCTTGATCGCGGCGTGCTCGCGCTGATCTGCGAGGCGTACACGCCCGATCCCGATCGTCCCAGCAAGGTGTTCATGCGTTTCCACCCGCGGATCGCGCCGATCAAGGCGGCGGTGTTCCCGCTGGTCGCCAAGGGCGGCATGCCCGAGATCGCACTCGAACTGCATCGCGAGCTCCGCCATCGCTTCGGGAAGTACGGGCTCATCGAGTACGACGCGAAACAGTCGGTCGGCAAGCGCTACGCCCGCATGGACGAGGCGGGATGCCCGTACTGCTTCACCATCGACGGCGAGACCGTCGAAGACGGGCCGAACAAGGACACCGTCACCGTGCGCGATCGCGACACCGCCGAGCAGACGCGCATGCCGATCAGTGAAGTCTCGAACTTTCTTGCCGAGAAACTGGGTCTGTAATGCCACCGAGAATCACCCGAGATGTGAGTGTCGCAGCGGACACGCTGCGAAACGGTCGCCTCGTCGCCATGCCGACCGAGACGGTGTACGGCCTCGCGGCCCCGATCGCGAATGCCGATTCCGTGCGCGCGGTGTTCGAGCTCAAAGAGCGCCCGCTGTTCGATCCCTTGATCGTGCACGTCGCGGGCATCGATGACGCCAAGCAGCTCGTCGCCAACTGGCCCCAGGAAGCGCAGGTGCTCGCCGAGCGATTCTGGCCGGGCCCGCTGTCGATCGTGCTCGACAAGGCCGACGCGGTGGACCCGCTGATCACCGCCGGCCTCGACTCGGTCGCGGTGCGCTGCCCGGACCATACGCTCGCGCGCGAGTTGATCTCCATGGTCGGCCCGCTCGCGGCTCCGAGCGCGAACCGCTTCGGACGCACCAGCCCGACCACGCCCGAGCATGTGATCGATGAGTTCCCCAGGGCCGACGAACTGGTCATCCTCGATGGCGGCGAGTGCGAGACGGGCATCGAATCGACGGTGGTCCGCGTGGATGAAACCAACCAGACCATCGAACTGCTGCGCCCGGGCCTGGTGACTCCGGGCGAGATCGCGCAGGCGCTGCGCGCTGAAGGGCTTGAGCGGGACATCATGGACCTGACTTCGGACTTCGAGCATTCCTCCAACCCGTCGCGCATTGCCAACGGCGAAGCCCCTCTGCCTGCGCCGGGCATGCTCCGCCGGCACTACCAGCCCAGCCGCCCGCTGGTGGTGGTGCTGTGCGAGGCCGACACGCCACTGGATCGCGTGCGGGATCAGGCCGCGGCGATGATCGGGGCCGAGCGCGCGGAGGCCATCGTGGAACTCGAACTCGGCGATGAGCCGCTGCTGGCGGCCCGCACGCTCTACGCCACGATGCGCGAGTGCTCGGAGCGCGAGGGCGTGGAAGCCATGCTCGTGCGCAAGACCGACGAGCGGTCCGGCGAAGCTTGGGACGCGATTTGGAACCGCCTCGAACGCGCGGCGAGCGCGGTGGTCGGCGGCTGAGGGGTTTCACCCCGAATGTCTGCGCTCAGAACTGAATGGTCGCGAGCGTGACATCGTCGCTGTAGTGCGTGGACCCTGCGTGGGCCGCGAGCCGCTCGACGATGGCGGATTCGATCCGATCGATCGGCGTGGTTGATAGCAGAACGCGCAACGCCTCCCGACCGAGTTCTTGCCCGTCGGTGTCCTGCTGCTCGACGACGCCGTCGCTGCACAGCAGCATGCAGCAGCCGGGTTCAACGCGCAGTTCGGCGACGGCGTACGCGCTGTCGGCCATCACCCCGACCGGCGGTCCCCCGGCGTCGGTGAGGTCGGTGATCTGATCGCCGCACACGAGGAAGGCGTAGCCGTGGCCCGCGTCGGCATAGCGCAGCGTTCGCTTCTCGGGATCGAACTCACCGATCCAGAGCGTGACGAATTCGCTGGGGGCGGAGACCTGGTGGAGGTAGGCGTTGAGACGCGGGACGAGCTGCTCGACCTCGAGATCCTGATCGATGAGCGAGGTGATGTAGGCCTGCGTGGCGGCCATGAGCATCGCGGCACCGGGCCCTTTGCCCGAGACATCGCCGAGGAAGACATAGCGCGAGCCCGAAGGCGAGACGCGGCAGCCGACGAGGTCGCCCGCGACGCCACGACCGGGGATCGAGAGCATGCCCGCCAAACCGTCGGCCTTGCCGAGCAAACGCTTCTGCACCTCACGCGCGAAATTGATGTCGCGCTGAAACTGCGACTGGCGCACCGCGAGGTCTTCACGCTGGCGGTCCGAGAGGAGCAGGCCTGTGAGCTGGGTCATCGCGTCGACGATCATCGCGGCTTCGGCCTGGGGAGCGCGCCCGCTGGTGGCGCTGGCGAGATAGACCTGCCAGACCGGCTGCTCGCCGACGCGCACGGTGGACGCGATGGCTTCGTGCGTGCGCGAGCCGATGATGCTCTCGCTGGTGCGCAGATCGGGCGAGCCGTGCAGGGACGCGGTGCCGCTCTGCGCTTCGCGGAGCAGCGATGCGCTGACGCTGGCGCCGTCCGGGCGGAACAGGTCGGTGATGATGGGACGCTGGTCGGTGTCTTCTTCGGTGTACTCCAGCACCGCGCCCCACTGGAAGCCGGTCATCTCGATCAGGCGCGACAGGGCGGCGCCGGCGAGTTCTTCGGGGGTCTCGGTGCGACGGAGCGTGCCCGCGCTCTCGAAGACCATGCGCAGCCGATCTGCGGAGACGGATCGCGACTGCGCATCACGCCCGGCGATCGAGATGGTGGACTGGCCGGATGCCTTGTGTGGGCTGATCTGCACCGTCTGCGACACGGGTCTGTCGCCGACGCCGAGCACGAAGGGGCCGATGGCGATCCGGTCGCCGCTGCGGATGGGCACGGGCTGATCCCGAACGATCGCGACGGCGTTCAGCAGTGTGCCGTGCGAGGAATGGTCGCGCAGGGTCCATCCGGCGGGCGACGGCATGAACACGGCGTGCCGGCGTGACACGCGCGGATTGTCGAGGCGGATATCCGCGTTCTCGGACCGACCGCACATGGCGGGTTCGTGCAGTTCCCATCGCTGACCGACTCCATCGGGGCCGTGGAGGATGGTCAGGCGCAGTCCATCGTCGGATGGTGGAGTTGGGAGGGGCACCTAGGGATTGTACGAGTTCTCAGCAGGAAATCTGGGCTTTTCGGGGCGGGCAAACGCGAGGAATCGGTCTGCAACGCTTGTCTGCGGCTCGTTTTGCCTGCATTTTGACCCTAGTGTCTCTGGTGGCCAGCGATGTCTGCTGGCCTTTCGGTGGCTGTGCCTCAAGGCCTGCCACCGGTCCATCTTCGAGAGAGGGAGTTTGAGATGACCGTTTCCTTTGGGTGGGGTATCCGTCTGAGCGCCGCGGCGCTGATGGGTTTGGGCGTGTGCTCGATGGCTTCGGCCGGCACTTTCAATTACGACGAAGCGATCGATGGCGATCTGTCCAACGACTGGCTGGCACCGACGCAGTTCCCGGCGTTCGGCGTGGGCCAGAGCGTGGCGACGATGACCACCGTCGATTCCAACGAACTCACGGGCGACCGCGATTACTTCACGATCACCGTGCCCGCGGGGTTGCAGCTCGACTCGATCACGCTGCTGTCGCTGGACGCGAACGGCGGTGACGATGTTGCCTTCCTGGGGATTCAGGCCGGCGACCAGGTCACGGTTGATCCGAACTTCCCCGACCCGGCGCCGCTGCTGGGCTGGCTGCTGACGCAGCAGACGAACGTCGGCAACGACATTCTGGCGATCGCGATCGGCGCGGAGAACACGCCGCTCGGCCCCGGGCAGTACTCCTTCTGGGTGCAGCAGACGGGACAGGACCCGACGACGCTGAGTCTCGGCTTCAACCTGTCGCAGATCCCGGCACCTTCGGGCGCGGCGCTGGCCGGCCTGGCGATGCTGAGCGCGATGCGCCGTCGTCGCTGATCTGCTTGGGATCCGAGAGCGCAGTTCAAAACGCAGCGAGGCCACCCGAAGGCGGCCTCGTTGTTCTTTTTGGTTGTGTGGCTGGTTGTGTGGTTGGCTTGGGTTTCAGCGGTGCTGAATCGCTGGAAGCTTAGTAGCGTCCGCCGCCGCCGCCGTAACCGCCGCGGCCACCACCGCCGCCGTAGCCACCACGACCGCCGCCGCCACCGCCGCGGTTTTCGCGGGGCTTGGCTTCGTTGACATTGAGCTGACGGCCATCCAGGTCGAAGCCGTTGAGCTTCGAGATGGCGTTGGTGGCTTCGTCGTCGCTGGGCATTTCGACAAAGCCGAAGCCGCGGGGACGACCGGTGTCACGGTCCATAATGATCGCGACATCGTTGACCTGGCCGTGCTCCGAGAACAGATCGCGGACATCGTTTTCGGAAGAGGAGAACGGCAGGTTTCCAACATAAATCTTCATGGCAAGGTGCCTTCGAGTGCGCCCGAAAAATCTGAATCCGAATGAGACCTTCCGGGCGGATCAAAGACGGAACGCTCAACACACACCGGCACGGTTGCCGGACGATGCACGGAGCACCCGCACTCTACCAGAATGCTTTGACATAAACTTAGAATCGAACAAAGTCGCCGATTTCGTTCTTTGAAGATCAAAAAGGGCGTTTTTACATTTGGGAGAGGCGACGGCGGTCGCCCGCATGTTCAGCGTTGCTCGCTGTGCACCACCTGAACGAGTGCCCGGGCGAGGTGCTCGTATTGCGAGCGATCGTTGTACAGCTGCGCCGAGATGCGGATCGCACGCCCGAAGGATGATGGCGCTTCGAGCCCCGCGCTGAGCAGCACACCACGGTCTGGCCACGGCACGATCGGCACCTGCACACCGAACGCATCGATGAGTGTGTTCTGCAGCGGATCGTGGTACCTGGTGGAGCCCGGCGCTGGCGGCTGCGGGCGCGCGGGCAGGTCCAGGGTCGCGATGGAGCCGATCATCGTGTCGGGAACCGGTGCGCTGACGCCGAGCGCCTCGGCGAGGATCGTGCGGCCTTCGAGCGCGAGCGCGCGGTTCCGGCGCATGATCGCCTGCCACGCTTCGCGCTCGGTCGCGAACGGACCCGCGGCTTCGGAGATGATGGCGCGCATCGCGTCGATCGCGGCGGGCACGCACAGCATCGGCGTGGGGTCGCCGGTTCCGGTCCAACCGAACTCGAGCTCGAAGCGCGAGCGATCCGTGCGCTTGGCGTTGTAGCCGTGCGAGATGACGGCAGGGTGGATCTCGGGCTGGAGCTCTCGGCGCACATAGAGAAACCCGGCCCCCTTGGGAGCGCACATCCACTTGTGGCAGTTGCCGGTGTAGTAATCAGGATCGAGGGCCTTGAGATCCAGCGGGATCATGCCCGGGGCGTGCGCGCCATCGATGAGCAGCGGCACGCCGCGCTCGCGCAGCGCGGCTTGGATGCGCTCGATGGGCAGCACGATGGCGGTTGGGCTGGTGATGTGGCTGAGCAGGACCAGGCGAGTGCGCTCGGTGACCCTGGTGAGCAGCGAGTCGAGCAGTTGATCCTCGGACTCAACCGGCCACGGCAGGCGCGCCATCGTGAGTTTCGCTCCGCTGCGATCAGCGATGAACTTCGCGGCGTTCACGCAGGCGTTGTACTCGTGATCGCAGACCATGATCTCATCGCCGGGTGCGAACCGGAGCGAGCGCAGCACGGCGTTCACGCCGCTGGTCGCGTTGGTGACAAAGACAAGGTCGGCGCTGTCGGCGACGCCGAGGAACGATGCGAGCCGATCGATCGCCTCGTTGTACAGCGGTTCGAGCAGCTCGACCATGAACCGCACCGGCTCGCGCTCGAGCGTGTCACGCAGTTCGGTCTGCCTGTTCAGCACCGCATCGGGACATGCGCCGAAACTGCCGTGGTTGAGGAAGGTCGCCTGCTGATCGAGGCGGGACCAGTGGCGGGCGAGTGGAGAATACGAGGGTGACGCGCTGGGCATGGGCGGATTGTAGAATCGACCGGGCCGGCCACGAGCACGAGGAGGGCGCCGATGAACATCTTCAAGTATTGGGCATGGTTTGATTCGGAAGAGACCGGCCCGGATGGGCAGCCCTATTCCCTGACGGTCAAGCGGGGCTCGGACCTGAGCCACGAGGATGCGCGTCAGAAGGCCGAGCAGGCCGCGGCGGATCTCATGGAACGCATCCGCGCGGGCGGTGAACCGCCGGCGTGGTACGAGTACAGCACAAGGCAGTTGCCCGAGCCGATTCTCGAGGACTTCCACAGCGAGTCTGGCGAGCGGATCGCGGCGATCACGATCAATCGCTTCGGGTGCGAGGTATTGAATACGCAGAACCTGGCGTTTCTCGACATCGATCTGGTGCCCGTGCTCCCGCCCGAACGGCGCGGGTTGCTGTCGCGGCTTTTCGGCGGCTCGAAACAGATCAACACCGATCCCGCGGCGATGCAGGCGGCGATCGAAGGTGCGGTGAATCAGTTGCGGACCTGGGTCGCGCGGAATCCCGGGACCTGCGTGCGGGTGTATCGCACGAGCGCGGGGCTGCGGTATCTGTTCGTGAGCCCGGCGATGAACCCCGGCGATGCGCTGCATGAGCCAGTGTATGAGGAACTCGGCTGCGACCCGCTGTACCGGCGGATGTGCGTCGCCCAGGACTGTTTTCGCGCGAGGCTGAGCCCCAAGCCGTGGCGCATCGGGGTGGAGTCATCACCGGTGTGGCGGGTCGATCGGATGGAGACGGAGCCCCAGGTGTACGACCGGTGGCACAAGACCTATCTCGACCGCGCGAAGGGCTATGCGGCGTGCGAACTGCTCGACACCGTTGGCGAGATGACGACCCTCGATGCGCAGAGCCGGCGCCTGATCGACCTGCACGACGAGCGCAGCGGCGTCGGCAGCGGGCTTCCGCTGGCCTGAGCAACAGGTGCGTTAGAGGCAGGTCTGGCCGAAGGTGGCCAGCAGCGCATTGAGGTCGGCGAGGTTGGTTTCACCGTCGCCGTTGATGTCGCCGCTGTCGCCCGAGCCGAAGTTCGCGAGCACGATGTTCAGGTCGGCGAGATCGACGGTGCCGCTGTTGTTCAGGTCGGCGCACGGGGGCTTGGGCTGCCCGACGGCGCGGAGCATCCAGACGCCGAAGATCGGCACGAACTCCGGGTCATCCATTGTGGTGAAGAAGGGGGAGGAGCCGAGGTCGTCGGGATCGATCTCGTCGGAGTAGAAGAGCCAGGCGTTTTCGCCGCCGGTCGGCTGGGGGTCGAGGCGCGCCGGGCGATCCACGCCGCCGTCGGCGAAGATGCGGGCGGCGACGAAGAAGCCGCCCTCCACCACCGTCGGATCGATGGTCACCCGGTTGAAACCGGTTTGCGTGAACACGGTGGGCACGAAGGACGCGCCGGCGACGGGGATGGCGTTGGTCGGGTCGCCATCGTCATCGGGGTCTTCGAAGAGGTAGAGCGTGAGCGGGAGGAGGTTGCCGAAGGCGTCCCGCGGGTAGCTGGTGCCGAGGCCGACTTTGAGCTCGATGATGAGTTCGCCGCCTTCGACCGCCTGGAAGTAGTTGCCCCAGAGCATGTCCGCATCGAAGGAGGACGGCGGGCCGACATTCACATTCCCTGTGCCGTCGTCGAGGATGTACTCGACGGTCGGTTCTCCGGCGAGCAGGCTGGAGGTGAGGGCGGGGACGAGGGCGAGGGATGTCGCGAACTCGCGGGCGCGGGGGACAAATCGCATGACGGCTCCAATCACGGGCGGTTTTCTCGGACGGTGAGCCTTCAGTCTACGCACGAATGCCCACAACGGAAGTGCTGCAGAACGGGTACGCTGCTGATCTATGCGATTCGTACTCACAGCACTGATTCTGGTCGTGATCGGGGTGATCGTCGGCCTGCTCGTCGGCGGAGCTCCACTTACCCAGATTGCCATTCTCGGCGGTGGCGTGGCGATGCTGATCATCGGCGGCGATGTACTGGTGCGCGGCGCCGTGGCCATCGCCGACCGCCTGAAGGTCCCGGCGATCATCGTCGGCCTGACGGTGGTGGCCTTCGGCACCTCGGCACCCGAACTGGCGCTGAACATCGCCGCGGCGGTGAAGGGCAACGACGAACTCAGCTTCGGCAACATCGTCGGCTCGAACATCGCGAATGTAGGCCTGATCCTCGGGCTCAGCGCGATGGTCCTGCCGCTGCTGGTGAACAATTCCGTGATCAAGCGTGAGCTGCCCATGATGCTCATCGCCAGCGCGATCACCGCCGGGCTGGCGGTTTACCCATTCGAATCCGGGGAACACGGGCACGGGATGCTTTCCCGCATCGACGGGGTGATCCTGCTGGTGGGCTTTGCCATCACGATGTGGATGATCTTCCTTTCAGCCAAGAAGTCGGGCTCCGAAGCGGGCGCGGACCTCACGGCGGAGATCGAGGAGCTGCGCGAAGCCACGAAGGACAAACCGGTCTGGCGAGCGCTGGTGTTCATCGCGATGGGGCTGGGCATGCTGGTTGCCGGCGGCCAACTGAGTGAGTCCGCCGCGAGCACGATCGCCGGTGCGATGGGCATGAGCGATGAGATGATCGGGCTGACCGTGGTGGCGGTGGCGACCAGTCTGCCCGAGCTGGCGACCTCTTTGGCGGCGATCCGGAGGGGACAGGTCGATATCGCGGTCGGGAATGTGGTCGGGTCGAACATCTTCAATCTGCTGCTGGTGCTCGGGGTGACGAGCGCGATCGCGCCGGTGGATGTGCCCTGGGGCGGGTATGCCGCGCTGGGCGTGATGATGGTGCTGAGCCTGCTCTTGCTCCCGATGTCGATGACCGGCGGGCGGACGGTCAGCCGCATCGAGGGCGGGCTGCTGCTGTCGATCTGGGTGGGCTATGTGACCTGGACGGTGATTGATGCTCTGGGTGCCGGGGGCGGTGCATGAGCGAGCAGGGCCCCATCGAGCGTCCGGATCCGGAAGACGGGCTGCGTCCGCTGGAGGAGGTCCGTGTCCCGGTGGCGGTGGCGGAGGCCGACACGAAGAGCGAAGCGGACCAGGTGGTCGAGCGGTTGCTGGGCGAGGACGCTTCGATCGAGGAGCTGAAGCCGCATGTCGAGGAGCAGGACGCTCCGGAGGCGGCGGACACGATCGAATCGCTGGACAAGGCCGAGCAGGTCGCGCTGGTCCACGAGATGGACAACGAGTCGGCCGCGGAAGCGCTCGTCCACATGGACGCAGCCCTAGCGGCGACCGTGCTGATCGATCTGGATCAAGAGGAGGCGGTCCAACTGATCGAGTTGATGGACCCCGACGACGCGGCGGACCTGATCCAGGAACTGCCGGAAGACCGCCGGACGGCCCTGCTCGCTGGGATGCACCCGCGCCGGGCGGCGGTGCTGGCCAAACTCGCGCTGTACGACCCCGAGAGCGCGGGCGGCATCATGACCACCGACATCGTCGTCCTGCGAAGCGGGCAGACGATCGGTCAGGCCATCGACCGGATCAAGAAGCAGAAACTCCGCGACGATCAGCCCTACATCTATGTCGTTGACGATCTCAAGCGTCTGCTGGGCACGATCAGCCTGCGCGACCTTCTGATCATCGACGATGAGGAGGCGGTGGCCGACCACATCGACGCGGACATCGACAGCGTCCTGCCGGAGACCGACCGCGAAGAGGTGGCCAAGCTGTTCGAGCGGTACGACTACCTCACGATGCCGGTGGTGGACCAGAACCGCCGCATTCTGGGCATGATCACGATCGACGATGTGATCGACATCATCGCGGCGGAAACGACCGAGGACGCCCTGAAGCAGGTCGGTGCGGGTTCCGACGAGCAGGTGATCTCGACGGTGCGGGCCAAGCTCAAGGGTCGCTTGCCCTGGCTCGCGGTGAATCTGGGCACCGCCTCGATGGCGGCGGCGGCGGTGCTGCCGTTTCAGGACGCCATCGAGTTGATCCCCGTGGTCGCGGTGATTTTCCCGATCATCGCGAACCAGGCCGGCAATACCGGCTTCCAGTCGCTGGCGGTGACGCTGCGGGGCATCGTGCTCGGGGAGATCCGCAAGGACCGCATCCGCCCGCTGTTCATGAGGGAGTTGGCCTTCGGCTTGCTCTCGGGCGCGGCGATCGGGGTGATCGTGTTCGGGCTGATCGTCGGACTCGGCTATCTGGGGCGAGCGACGGATATCGGACTCTTCGCGGGGTTCGACTGGCGCCTGGCCCTGTTGGCCGGGGCGGCGATGAACGGGGTGATGATCGTCGGCTGCCTGGTGGGAACCGCGGTGCCTCTGGTGATGAAGCGGCTGGGGGCCGACCCGGCGGCGGCATCCTCGATTTTCCTGATCATGCTGACGGATATGTTCAGTTTCGCGACCTTCCTCGGGCTGGTGTACTTCCTTCGGCATTGGCTGATCGCCGGCGATGAGGCGGAAACGGCGGTGTCGATGCTCTGCGAGATCGGGGCGCTGGCGACGCTCGTCTGAGCGATCCCGGGCGGGTGACAGATTCTGGGCGGTTGACGGGGCATCGAACCGGGGGGACACTGACAAATCGCGGAACAGATGGGCGACGGAGCCCGTATGGGTGCTTGGCGGGCGTAGGGAGACGCCCGACGGACCGGCACCCGGTTCATCGTTTTTCGCGGTCGGCAGCGTGGGGCCCCCGAGGCTTCTCGTTTCCGCTACAACTTCTGTCTGATTCCCCGCTCTGCGCCCCTGGCCTGAGTCTGAGCCCGCGGCGGTGGTCATCGCCCGATGATCCCGCCGGCAACCGTCCCTGGAGAGCCTCTCTTATGGCAAGTCGTTCCGGAAACTCTGTCGGCATGATCGTCAGCCTGGTGGTGCTGTTTGTGTTCGCCCTGGGCCTCTTCGCGACGACGGTGATTTTCTTCGCCAAGGCCCAGAACCTGCAGAAGGAGCTGACCGCGGCGGAAACCACGATGCGCGAAGCCGTCGACTCGACAGACGCTCGCTGGTCGGAACTGAACGCCGCGGCCGGCAACCAGCCGGTGGTGAGCTGGCTCGATGGCAACTTCAGCTCGCTGGCCCGCATGACCATCGGTCGCGGCAACGCCACGCTGGAGCAGATCGAGCAGCGCGTGAACGACCTGCTGCAGGGCAGCGGGACCTCGCTGATCGCGGCGATCGAGTCGCGCGACCAGCAGATCCGCACTCTGGAGAGCTCGGTGCAGTCCGCGCAGGCGACCGCCGCGGCGGCCCGCGCCGACCTGCAGGCCAAGAACCGCGAGATCGAGGGCATCCAGCAGGATTACAGCCGCTCAACCGCTGCCCTGACCGCGCAGATCGACAGCTACCGCGACGAACTCGATGCGCTTCGTGGCGGTGTGCAGACTTCGACCGACGAGCACATCGAAATGATGGAAGAGGCCCGGGAGCAGTTCGCGGCCGAGGTCTCGAACCTGCAGCGCGAACTGAACTCTCGCCGCAACGAGATCGAGCGCCTTGAGACCATCGTCCGCGGCTTCGACCGCTCGGGCACCCGCCTGCTCGCCGAAGACGAGGCGGCCCTCACCGACGGCACCGTCGTCGGGCTGAACCCCGTCGCTCGCGAGGTGTTCATCTCGCGTGGTCGCCGGGACAACATGGTGCTGGGCATGACCTTCGAGGTGTACGCCTCGGGCAGCAACATCGCCCCCAACGCCGACGGCGAGTACCCCACCGGCAAGGCCACCGTCGAGGTGGTTCGCATCGGCGACAACTCGTCGGTGGCGCGTGTGCTCCGCGAGAGCCGCGGCAACCCGATCATCGAGGGCGACCTGATCGTCAACCCGGTCTACGACCCCAACAAGGTCTACCGCTTCGTGGTGTTCGGCAACTTCGACACCAACAAGGACTTCGTCTTCACCCCGCAGGAGCGCTCGGACATCGCCTCGATCGTCGAGGAATGGGGCGGCCAGGTCGACAGCGACATCTCCGGCGAGACCGACTTCGTGGTGCTCGGCCAGCGTCCGACGCTGCCCCCGGCTCCGAAGATCGACGACCCGATCGAGATCGTGCAGCGCTACCGGCGTCTGGCTCAGGAGCAGCGCAAGTACGATGAGCTGTTCAACACCGCCAGCAACACCGGCATCCCGGTGCTGAACCAGAACCGCTTCTACACGCTGACCGGTCTCGGCGCCCGCTGATCGACCTCGCCAGCTGACGAACAACTCCTCAGGGCACGGCTTCGGGCGTGCCCTTTTTCTTTGCCCCGATCGGTCCGCTCGGGCAGTAGGATGCAGCCCGTGCGGGAGAACGCGGCACAGAACGGCACGACTTCATGGACGCACCCGCTGATCTACGGCGCGTTCCGCGGGTTCGTCGCGACCGTGAACGCGATCGGCATCGAACACTCGATCGAGCTGATGCGCACCCTCGCGGGGGTGTACACCGCGATGCCGGCCAACCGCAGACGCCTGGAGCGGGCCAAGGCGAACATCCGCTGGTGCTTCCCGGAGTGGGACGAGGCGCGCGTGCACGCGTGCGGCGTCGAGGGGTATCGCCACCTGTTCACCCTGGCGGCCGAGGTCGCTTCGAGCACCGAACTGATCACGCCGGACACCTACGCCGAGCATGTCCGCATCGGCGAGGTGCGGGACGCTCTGCGGGAACTGCTCAGCGGCCGGCCCTGCCTGCTCGTGACGGGCCACAACGGCAACTGGGAAGTGCTGGGGGCGACGCTGGCGACGCTGGGCATCCCCATGCACGCGCTGTACCGCCCGATGGATGTGAAGCCGCTGGACGACTGGCTCAAGGCCACCCGGGCGGCGCAGGGCCTGGAACTGGTCGACAAATTCGGCGCGGTGAAGCGCCTGCCCGAACTGCTCGACGCGGGCGAGGCGGTGGCGTTCATCGCCGACCAGAATGCGGGCGAGCGCGGGCTGTTCGTGCCGTTCTTCAACCGGCTGGCCTCGGCGTACAAGACCATCGGCGTGCTCGCGATGCAGTACCGCACGCCGATCATCTGCGGCGGGGCGAGGCGTCTCTCGGGCGGGATCGACGGGAATGATGCGTCCGGAAGGCCTCGCTTCCGCTACCGGATCGAGATCGAAGACATCATCCGACCCGAGGAATGGGACGAGCAGCCCGACCCGCTGTTCTACATCACCGC
>CAZIXS010000004.1:20366-56920 GCA_964543335.1 uncultured Phycisphaeraceae bacterium
CCGCGAAGGCGTTGCGGGGGGCGGTCAGGTTCTGGATACTGGCGGGTTCCACCGGTCCGACTCCAGCGAAAGGCGTTTGTGGGCAGCACACGGAGCATCCTGTTGGTGAAAGTGCTCGAGAGCGAGGACCCCGAGGGCGATTCCCCGGGCTCGGCTGCGCTTCGGACGGTCTCGCTGGGTCGCCTGGAAGAGGTGCAGAAGCTGCTGCTGCAGTTCAACTGCTCGAGCGACGGCTCACCGAGCGGCTCGAATGTGATCTACGGGCCCGGTGTGGTGCTCCAGATGCCGATGGTGGACCGCGATGACCCGGTGAACCAGATTCTGGTGAGTCTGAGCGAGGACAGCGTGGCGTGGCCGGTGCTGACGCGGATCTGCCGCGTTCTGGGCTGGAAGATGATGGACCCCAGCAGCGGGCGAACCTTCGGCTGATGCGCCGAGGTCGGTCGTCGCGGTGCATCCGGGGCGGAACCGCCCGGTTTTCGGAAATCGCGCTGCGTTCGATCGAATCAGGCGTAGGATAGTGGCGATGGATCATGTCTCCTCCGCGACCGATCTGGTGGTGCGTTCGGCCCTCTCGGCGAACATCGATGCTGTTCTGGCGGCGGAGCAGGTCTGCGAGACCGTGCTGCAATCGAACCCGCAGGACCCGCGCGGGCAGCTCCGCAGCAGCGCGATCGATCTCGCGATCGTGTTCGTCGGTGGAGACCACGCCACGCAGGCGACGCGCATCTACGAATTCGTGCGCGAGAACCTCAACCCCGGCCTGACCCTCGGGGTGACGGCCCAGAGCGTGATCGGCGACGACACGGAACTGGAGAACACGCCGGGTGTGTCGCTTCTGTGCGCCTCCCTGCCGGGTACCGAGCTCCAGGGCTTCACCTACCGCCAGCTCCCGCACGCCACGCCCAGCGATCGCGAGGCGATGGAATCGCTGGCGACGGAGATCGGCGCGGAGGCCGACTCGCGGGCGGTCTTGTTCTTCGGCGATCCGTTCAGCGTGCCGGCCGGCCCGATGACCGATGGGATCAGCGCGCTGCCCCAGGTCGTGCCGGGCCTGAAGCGCCTGCCGGTGATGGGCGGCATGGCCTCGGCGGGCAAGGTGCCGGGGCAGAACATCATCGCGCTCAACGATCAGGCCATGCGCACGGGCGGCGCGGGCGTGATGATCCGTGGCAACCTGACCGTGGACAGCCTGGTGAGCCAGGGCTGCCGCCCGATCGGCCAGCCGATGGTGATCACCGAGGCCAAGCGCAATGTCGTGCAGAAACTCGGCGGACGCCCGGCCATGCAGGTGGTCCGCGAGATGGTGGACGCGCTCGATCAGGAAGATCGGGCGCTCGTGTCCGGGGGCCTGTTCATCGGTCGCGTGGTCAACGAGTACAAGGACCGCTTCGGTCGAGGCGATTTCCTGATCCGGGCGGTGCTCGGCGTGGATCAGGGCTCGGGCGCGATCGCGGTGGGCGACTCGCTGCGGGTCGGGCAGACGGTGCAGTTCCACCTGCGCGATGCCACCACCGCGCGCGAAGACCTCGAACTGCTGCTGGAAACCCAGCAGCTCCTGGGGCCGGCGGCGGGCGCGATGCTCTGCACCTGCAGCGGTCGAGGCCAGCGCCTGTTCAACTCCGCCAACCACGACGCCGAACTCATCAGCCGCACGCTTGGGCGTCAGGCCGATCCGATGCACGGAACACCCCTGCCGATGGGGGGAATGTTCGCGGCCGGGGAAATCGGCCCGATCGGCGACCGATCCTTCGTGCACGGGCACACCGCCTCGCTGGCGCTGTTCCGCCCTCTCCGAGCTTCGTTCGATCAGGCCAACTGAATCGTGGTCCGGTCGGATCCGGCTGCACCCGAGCCCGCTCATCGTCCGATATCTCCTGATGGCCGCGCGTGATGCGATGCGCGGTGTCGTGCGCCCGTGAGGAGTCATTCGGACATGCCCCATCGCCTGCACAGCCCGAGCCGACGAACGCTGCTCGCCGCGGCGGCGATCGCGTGCTGCGCTGGCGCGGCCCTTGGCCAGTCGGACCGGCCGATCGCTGCCAACCGGCTCGTGAAGCAGTGGGACTTCGAGGACCGGATCATCAACGGCTTCATCGCTGACTTTCCACAGGACTGGTACAGCGGCAACCCGGTGCCGCCCCAGCCCGATCGGCCGGGTTTCCCGTTCTGGAACGAACCCGGCTTCTCGACCGCGAGCCCGGCGAGCGGCGAGTACTGCATGATCCTGCCCACCAAGGGCGGCTCCACCTCGGTGAAACTCAGCCGATCGGCGCTGGTGGTCATGCCGGGCAGCGACTACCTGCTGACGGCGATGGTCCGCACCGACGGACTTGTGCACGCGCGGGCCCGGCTGATCACGCGCTATGTCCGCTCGACCATCGAGATCGACCCGCAGACCGGCAATCGGTTCACCGGCTATGTCCCGATCGAAGGCACCGAGGTGCAGACCCGGCTGCTGATCTCCGAAGGGGAATGGATGCCGGTGCAGCTGCGCGTGGATGCGCACCCGGAAGCGGAATTCCTGGAGATCGAACTGCAACTGCTCCAGCCCGAGCAGTTTCTCGATGAACTGCGACCCCCACCGCTCACGGAAAAAAAGCCCACCGAATCGATCAACCCCGCTCTGCCCCCGGACCCGCGCGAACGGCGGCTGGCTCACGAGGTGATCCGGGAAGACCGGACCGGCTCGGCCAGCTTTGATCTGATCAGCGTGTACCAGATGCCACGACTGGAGCTGCGCTCGAGCGTGCCGAGCAACTTCGTGGTCGCTCCGAACACGCCGGAACTGGTGCTGCAGGTCTTCGACCTGACCGGCGAGGCACTGGACGCGGAACTGAACCTCTACGACCTCGACGGCTCGGTCATCGCCTCCGAACAGTTCCGCGGCACAGACCTGAGCACTCCGGTGCGCTGGGCCCCGCCGATCCATGATTACGGCTGGTACCGGGCGACGCTGGATGTGTCGAATGTCAACGGTCTGGTCGCGCAGGCGTTCACGCAGTTTGTCTATCTCGCTCCGGAACGCCCGGGCGACCGGGAAGACAAGCGCCGCTTCGGGGTGCTCGCCGAAGGGCTGCAGCCCGAACAGCTTGAGTTGCTGCCGGAGGTCATCCGCGCGATTCACTCGGGCTCGATCTGGATCAACATCTGGGGAGACGATCCGCTCGGCGCTTCCGCCGGAGCGCAGCGTTTCGGGGGAACGCCTTCGGCGTTCGAAACCGCGATCGACCGGCTGCTCGAAGCGCGGCAGGACATCACCTTCGTGCTCGATAGCGCCCCCGAAGGAGTGGCGCGATCCGCCGGGCTGGACCGCGGGGCGCTGTTGGATCTCTTTGAGCGCGACCCCTCGCTGTGGAGCGTTTCGCTGGAGCCGCTGCTGACACGCTTTGGCGAGCGGGTGTCGCGCTGGCAGATCGGACCGACCGGGTCGGACGCGGTTTTCTGGGACGATGACCCGTGGAACTCACTGCAAGCCGCCACGACGCTGCTGAGTCGGTTGGTGCCGCGTCCGGCGGTGGTGCTGCCCTGGCAGGCGACGCACTCGGTGCCGCCGGCGTTGCAAGCCGCAGCCACTGATGATGCCAGCACGCCGAGTAGCCGCCCGAACCCGCTGACGATCTCCATCCCCCCGGAGATCGGCGATGGAGCGATCCCGGAGCTGGCTCGCCTCTGGCCGAGCGCCGAAGGCACGACCGCCGTCATCGAAACCGGCGATCGCGACCAGTACGGGCGCCGGGCCATCGCGATCGACCTGACGCGCCGAGCCGCACTCGCATGGTTCTCGGGGATCGAACGCCTGGCCATCCCCAGCCCGTGGCTGTGGCGTGAGCCGCGCAGCGCCGCCGAGCACTACGACGGGCTCATGCCCTACGAGGGACAGTGGCTGCCGGAGATCGAGACCCCGGTCTGGCGCACGCTGTCGCAGACGCTGTCGATGCAGGAGCCGGCCGGGGAATTCCGCACGATCGATGGGGTGCGGGTGCTCATCGGTCGGCCCGGGGCGCTGGGTCGAGCGTCGGGCGTGATGGTGGCGTGGAACGAATTCGCCGCCGAGGGCGACGCGGTGCTGCGGGCGCATCTGGGTGATGAACCGGTGCTGGCCAGCGATCCCTTCGGCAACACGATCACGGTGGAGCCGGTCGATGGACTGCACGAGATCCGGCTCGGCCAGATGCCGGTGATCATCGAGGGCATCAACGCGGATCTGGCCATGCTCCGTGCCGGACTGGAAATCCTGCCCAACCAGGTGCCCGCCCGGGCGATGCGCCACGATCTGGAACTGGTGATCCGGAACCCGTACCCGATGGGGATCAGCGGGCGGATCCGGCTGATGGATCCCGAGCGATGGAACTTCACGCCGCGCGTGATCCGGTTCTCGGCGCGACGCGGCGAAGAGGTGCGCGTGCCGTTCACGATCGAGCTGGGTCTGGGCGAAGAATCGGGACCGCGCGAGATCATGGCCGAACTGGAACTGGTCGCCGACCGGGATTACCCGATCATGACCGTGCCGCTGCAGGTTGACCTTGGCTTGGACGCGATCGAACTGACCGTGAACTACCGCCTCGCGCCCGCGCCGGACGGCTCGCTGACCACGCTCATCGTCGAAGCGCTGGTGACGAACACCTCGCCCGATCCGGTCTCGCTGGAGGCGGTCGCGCTCGCGCCGGGTTTCCAGACGCAGAGCGCACCGATCAGCGCGCTCGAGCCGGGTGATTCGGCGGTGAAGCGGTTCGTGTTCCTCAACGCCGCGGACGCGCTGCGGGGCAAGCGGGTGCGCGTGAGTGTGCGTGAGCAGGAAGGCAGCGGGCGGCTGAACCGCACCCTCGAGATCCGCTGAAATCGTCTGGGAGTGAATCGATCAGAGCACACCGAGGCGCGTGAGGTGGCCGGTCATCTGCTGGGCGGTGTCGGACCGGTGATCGATCTGGAAGGCGCGCCAGCCTCGGGCACAGGCCGCCTCGACATTCTCGGCGAGGTCATCGAAGAACACGATCCGCTCGGCGCTCACACCGAAACGCTCCTCGGCGAGCTGGTAGATGTCGGCGTTGGGTTTCACAGCGCGAAGCTCGTGGGACACCAGGCGCGTGTGCAGTTTCTGGATCGCCGGTGCGGGCCAGCGACCCGCATCGGCGCGCTGGAGGTCTTCCCAGTGGCTGTGGTTGGTGTTGCTGAGGCAAGCGGTGGTGAGGCCATCGATGGCGTTGAGCCGCTCGACGAGTTCCTCCACGCCCGCATAGGGCTCGAAGACCCACGCGCGATGGACGCGCTCGATCTCCGCGGCGCTGTAGAGCCCCGCGCTCTGGGAAGCGATCCGCTCGAAGTACGCGGCACACTCGATCGCGCCGATCTGGTACGCATCGGAGAGTTCACGTCTGCCGCTGAGCAGGTCGGGCGCGTGAAAGCGGTCGCCGCTGCGGTCTTCCACCCCCGCTGCCGCGCAGGCCTCGGCCCACGACCGCGCGATGCGCACCACCACACCGCCCAGATCGAAGCAGACCACTCGCACGCCGTGCTCGCTCATCCGTCGGTGTCCTCGCTGTCGTCGCTGCTCTCGAAGCTGAGCGACTGGCGGCACTCGATGCGGTCGGACTTGAGCAGCTCGCGCACGAGCATCGTCGCGAACGACCCGGCCGGCAGGTCAAAGGCGCAGCGGATGTAGTGCCCGTTCTCGTCCACGCCGGCTTCGACCTCGGGATCGGTCACGAGGGTGCGCAGGGGCCTGCGGGTCCCGGCGACGGAATCGCCCAAGGATTTCACGGCGCGCTCGAGGTCCTCCATGCCGACCCCCTCGCGAGCGAGTTCGGCCTGCTCGATCTCGCCGCTCGGTCCGTCGCACAGCATGGTCTTGACGCCGAACATGGGCCCGGTCGGGCTGATGGCGCGCTGCTTCACGCGCTCGTGCGTCTCGGGGTCCGCCGCGGTGGCCTCATCGACGCGGAACATCGCGTGGCTGTCGTGCTTGAAGGCGATGTCGCCCGCGCGCAGGGTGGTCAGCATGGAGCCCGGATCGGTGCCGTCGGGGGTTTCGGCCAGGCGCCTGGCCAGCACTCGGTTGAAGATCGCGCTCTGCCAGGCGGTCACCCAGAAGACACGCTGCATGAGCGGAACCGCCTGCACCGCGTCGGCGGGCTTGCGCCCCTTGGCGAGCGCCCGCAGTGCCGCCAATTCCGTCCGCTGGGCCCCGGGCATGTGCTCGATCGCGCCCGCGTAATCGCCCGCACTGTACGCCTCGCGTGCCTCGCGGTTCAGGTCGGGCATGTTCGAGTCAGGGCCGAGCAGCAGGTCGAGCAGCGGCTCGAACTTGCGGAGCAGGAACAACCGCCCGAGTTCGTGGTTGCGCCGTCGCGTGCCGAAGCGCTGGTGCCCGTAGAAATTGGGCATGCCCCGGGCGCTCAGGAACCGCATGATGCGGTGCGCATCGTGCACGCGGGTCGCCTCGGTCTCGCGGATCCAGACCGAGAAGCGGTTGCCCTGCAGGTGGCCGCGCCGGAGCTTGTTGGTGTGCAGGTCGGCCCAGAGCACGCTGAGCTGATCGTGCGACAGCATCGGGAAATCTTCGGGACGGCGCCCCGGCACATGGATGCTGATGACCTGGCGGGTGATGGCGTTCTTGTCCTTCATCCCGGCGTAGCCGATCTCGCGCTGGCCGACCTTGAAGTGCTCGGCGACGATCCGGAGCATGTCGGAGGTGGACAGGCCTTTTTTCTCGACGAAGAGGTAGATGTGCTCGCCCTCGCCGCAGGGCTCGTAGCGGGGCAGTTCTTCGACGAGGAACTCCTCGTCGCGCTGCTTGATGCACCCGGGGATCGGCGGGACCGGCGCGGTCAGGAACGGCGCCCACGACAGCGCGGTGCCGTCGTGCTGTTCCACGGAGATGGGCTGGTCGGATCGCTCTTGCATCGCTGCGCAGTGTAGGCCAGCCGGGCTTACAGATCGCTGCTCGCACCCTCGATCACGGATTCTTCCACGAAGATCGGGATCTCCGCCGCGACGGCCAGCGCGATCGCGTCGGAGGGGCGGCTGTCGATCTCCATGATCCGGCCGTCCTTGGTGTGGATGATCAGCAGCGCGTAGAAGGTGTGGTCGTTGAGGTCGTTGATCCGGACTTCCTGGAGGTCGCCTTCGAACGCATCGATGATCGACATCATCAGTTCATGGGTCAGCGGACGCTTGAGCTCGATGCCCTGCAGCCGACGCCGGATCGCCTCCGCCTCCACGACGCCGATCAGGATCGGAAAAGTCCGCTCCCCATCGATCTCGCGCAACTCGATCACGTTCAGATCGTGCTGATCGGCGATCAGGATTCGAGAAAGTTCCATCTGCACGGCCATCTTCCACCTCCGGCGGGATCCCAGCATCCTCACCCTCGAGCCCTCGCGAGTCAACGCGCACCCCAAGGTTTCTGCTCACAAAGCGTTAATCCGCCACAGCCGGGGCACTCTGCGAGCGCCGATACGCCAGCCACATCTTGAGCAAACCGATCACACCCACCGGCCTGGCCCCCTCGCGACGCCGGGCCGATCCGATCCGGTACAGCAGCGACCACTGGCGGAACAGCGTGCGGTACATGAACAGCAGCGACTTGGCGGGGTCGTACATGTTCGTGGATTCCGAGAACGTGCCGTTGCACTCGATGATCGAGATGTTGCGGCCGGCCTTGAAATCCTCCTCGCTCGGGCAGCGGACATCCATCCGCCCGAAGTCGATCCGCCCTCCCGGATCGATGTACGACTGCATGGCACGCTCCGCCCAGTCGCGCAGCTCAGGGGTGATCAGATCCGCACCGTCGAGGAACATGGTGCCCTGGGCGTGGTTGCCGGCTTTGGCGAGCTGGAAGGTCTGTCCCTTCTCGAGCACCAGGTCGAGGCGCGACTCGTGACGCTTCTGGAAAATCTTGCCCTGCATCCGGTAGCGCCGGTGGTGCCAGATGAGCTGTTCCAGCGTGGATTCGCCGTCGCCCTCCACAACCGGGAACACCTTGCGGGTGATGGAGAACACGAAGCCGGGGCGCTCGTCCATCGTGGTGCCAGAGCCGGAGGAGAGGTCGCGCATCCAGAACACGCCGAATTCGCAGGGCCCAGGGTCGTAGCGCTGGGCGATGACCACTCCCTCGGTGTCTTCGAAGTAGCCCAGCGCGCCCTGCGCATCGCTCACGATCTTCACGCCGATGCCGCGCTGCCCTGCTTCAGGTTTGAGCACGATCGGGAACCCGCCGAGTCCGGAGCCCGGGGCTTCCAGCGCCTGCACCAGTGTTTCCACGCGCCGGGTGGCGACCTGCTCGCGGCTCTGACCCTCACCCTCGATCGCCGGGATCTGCACCGACTCCAGCACCGGCGCCCCGCCGCGAGCGAAACCCTCACAGATGCGTGACTTCGCCTCGCCGACCACCCCGCCGCCGTTGGGGATACCCGGGTTGGCGCAGGTGAACACCGTCAGCGAGCGGTGCCGGATCGACAGCACGATCAGCCAGACCAGCAAAGGCAAGTAGAAGATGCTGACCGGCCAGAACTCGGGCTGGAAGAACCGACCCAGCCCGGCCCGCAGGCGTGCCCGCCCGAACTCGGTGGCCTCCAGCGAGGCGATGCGCAGGAGCAGCACCAGCACGACGAACGCCGCGAGGATGGCCCAAGGGCCGTGGAAAATCGTCTCGAAGAACCCGAGCAGGCTGGGCCCGATCAGTGCGGTGAGCACGAGCAGCGTGGGCGTCCAGATCGCGACCGCGACGGTGACCCAGAACAGGAACTTCTTGTTGTGACCCGGCACGATCCCCGCTGCGATGTACATCGGCAGGCGCGTCCCGGGCAGCATGCGCGACAGGAACACCGCCTTGGCCGTATGGCGCCCGAGCACACGCCCCCAGTGCTCGAGCTGCTCATCGTTGATGAACCGCCGAAAGAACGGAACCTTGACCAGGCGCGTGCCGCCGAAGCGACCGAGCGCCCACAGGCCGTAATCCCCGAGCACGATGCCCAGGAAGCAGCCGAGGATCGCCACGCCGTAGTCGATCTGACCGGTGACCAGGAGCAGCCCGACCGCAATGACCGTGAGGTCTTCGCTGATGAAGGTGCCCAGGATGATCAGCAGCACCATCAGCCACCACGCGGTCTTGCCGGGATTGATCTCGTAGCCGCCGATCGTCGTCGGCTCGCGTTCTTCGACGGGATCGAGGTCGACCGTGCCGATCAGCACCGGCTTCGTGGGATCGTCGTGCCGATCAAGAAACGAGATCAGCGCCGCCTGCGCGAGCTCCGTGTCTTCCTCGCGGTTGCCGTACGGGATGATGCCGATGGTGTGCCCGCCGTTGACGATCACCAGGCGAGAGTTGGGAAACAACTCGTGATGCAGTTCAGCGGTTTTTGCGGGCACGAGCATGTCGTCGCGCCCTTGCAGGATCAGCGTCGGGGTTTCGAGCGTCGGCACGATCTCGCTGATCTCTCGCTGGTCGCTGTCCCAAAAATCCCGGATGAACGCGTGCCGGAACGATCGCGGGGCCATCAGACCGAAGTGCGGCACCAATTCGGGGATACCCATGACCACCGCGTACCCGATGCCATACTTGAAGTGCTCGAATGCGTAACTGCCGCTGCCCTCGCCCTCCTGCACCCCGGTCGCGGCGAGCATCTGGATCGACGCGATGCGATCCGGGTCGAGCTCGGCCATCCAGATGGCGACCGCGCCGCCGAAGGACCACCCGCCGATGTGCGCTCGCTCGATGCCGAGTTTCTCCATCGCCGCCAGAGCAACATGTGCGTTCGCCTTGGCCGAAAAACTCGGCGGGTACTTCCCCGAGCCGCCGTAGCCCGGGCGATCGATCGCGTAGACCACGCGCCCCGTTTCCACCAGGCGCGGCGCGAGCCATTGGAAATCCAAACCGGCGTATGCCGGTGGACTGCCATGCAGCATCACGATCGGGAGTTTGTCGGGATCGGGGTTACTCGGTTCCCACTTGACGATCGAAACCGGGAAGTCTTCCGCGCTGCCTGCGGGGCCGTCGCGGTCCATCGGCGTGATCATCACCGTCAGGCGCGTCGCATCTTCCGGTGTCCATGGCTTGAGGAACGGATAGGTCGGGTTGATCGTGGCGATCACCAGATGCGAGAGCACCAGCAGCGCGAGATAGATCTGCACCCACCGTCGCTTCCACAGCCCCTTGAGCACACGCTGCGGGTGCCACCTCGCCTGCACCCTCTGGGGCTTTGCCTCATCGTGATCGGTTGGCGGGGTGGAAGACATCGCAGCAGAGCACACCGGGCAGGGGGCGATCGAAAAGCGTGGCGAGCCACATCATACGGCAGGGCACTCACCCTTATTCCGCGTTCAGCCCGGCCATTTCACGCAGCCCATTCACGAAATCACGATGGTTCGCGCAGCGGGGCACCTTGTTCTGCCCGCCGAGCTTGCCCCGCGAGGCCATCCAGTCGCTGAACAGCCCCATCGGGACCGGGGTCAGGCGTGGCTCGGTCATCCCGAAGGACTCGCCGCGCTTGGTGGTGTAATCCACATTCTGAGCCTTCAGCGACTCATCGAACCGCTTGGCGAAGGCTTCGAGCGCGGCATCGGGGCGGTCGAGCTCGATGACCAGTTCCAGCCCGCCTCGCGTCGTTTCGGTCGGGTAGATGGGGCTGGCGGTGAACTCGCCGATGTCCAGACCCGTCGCATCCCGAGCCGCGACGACGGCGTTCTCAACCTGCTCGACGATCAGGTTCTCGCCGAACGCATTGATGAAGTGCTTGTGACGCCCCACGATCCGCAGGCGTGGCACACCGCCGGTGCCCTTCGGCCCCGGTGCCGAATCGAAGACCACGACATCCCCGATGACATAGCGCCACAGCCCGGCACAGGTGGACATCACCACGACATACCGCTGGCCGGTCTCGACCTCGCCGACGGTGAAGGATCGGGCCTCGGGGTCGTGGATCTCCTCGGCGGGCACGAACTCGTAGAACACGCCGATGTCGGTGTGCAGGCGCAGGGGCGACGGCGCCCCGCCGGGCGGGTTTGGCTCATCCTGCACGGCGATGAAGCCCTCGGAGGCCGGGTAGACCTCCAGCCGGTAGGGCACATCGTCGGTCGGATTGCCCGACCAGGCGGTGCGAACACGCGGATCGAACGGGGGGTATCGCACCCCGCCGTGGATGAACATCTGGAAGTTCGGCCAGATGTCCTTCAGCGTGCTCGCCTTGCCGCCGGTGGTCTTCGAGGCGGTTTCGACCAGCTGCTCGAACAGCAGCAGCGACCACGAGGACATGCCGCTGACGAACCGCACATCCTGATTGATGCACAGCTCGGCGATCTTCTGGATCTTGGTCGGCCAATCCGACAGCAGCGCGATCTCTTTCCCGGGCGTGTACACCTGCGAGAGAGGCCACTTGATCAGCGGCGTGACGAGACCGGACAGATCGCCGGTGCGGATGCCGTGCTCGTTGGTAGTGACCTGGGTGGTCCCGCCGAGGAAGAGCATCTTCCCGCCGAACAGGTCTTTCAGGGGCAGGCCGCGCCGGATCGAGTGCGCGAAGATGTCGAGCGCCGCGATGTAGTTCGAGCGCATCATCTGCTTGGAAACGGGGATGTATTTCTCGCCGCCGGTCGTGCCCGAGGTCTGGGCCCAGTCCATGACCACACCGGGCCAGCAGACATCGGGCTCGGCGTTCTCGCGCGTGCGGGCGAGTTGGGCTCGGTACTGCTCGTAGTCCGCCAGCGGCAGGCACTTGCGGTAATCACGAAGCAAGGCCGCGTCATCGAGGTTCAGCAGTTTCGAGAACCCGGCCTGGCGTCCGACCTCGGTGCGCTGAGCGAGGGTGAGCAGCGTGCGGAGCTGCTGGGTCTGGATGCTCTGGGCGTTTTTCGACCAGTGCTCACGATCGGACAGCAGCCGGATGCGTTTGCGAAGTTTCAGGGCCAGCCCGGTCCCGATGACCCCGGTCCAGGCGTTCCCGGAAGGCACCCGTTCCCCCAGAGGCCTCATGGAGGGCATGTCAGGCCACTCCCTGCCCCGCGCGGGTGTTGCCCGACTCGCTGCCCATGTGGCGGTCGGCCACGAATTCACCGGACAGGACATCCGAGATGAACTGCTGGATATCCGCCGCCAGCTTGGTGGGGTGCTCGATGTGTGGGGCGTGCCCGCAGCGTTCGGTCCAGCGCAGGCGGCTCTTGGGGATCAGGTCGGCGAACTGCTCGGCGACCTCGGGGGGCGTGACATTGTCCTGCCGGCCCCAGGCGATCAGCGTCGGGCATTTGACCGTGTGCAATTCTTTGCCGAGGTGATCCCGCTTGGCGCTCTTGCCCAGACGGACCATGGCCCGGGCCGAACTGCGCCGGGACAGCGCGTCGAGGGCCATCTCCGTCATGCCGGGGAGCATGCTCGACTGGTCATAGAAAATCTCGCGGATCTTGCGGTCCACGAAGTCATACGACGGGTTGTGGGTGACATCCCGCTCGAAGCCCCGCTCGAACAGCCCGGACGAGCCGACGAGCACGAGGCCACGCACCAGTTTGGGGTAGGCCATCGCGATGCGAAGCGCGACATGCCCCCCGAAGGAGTTGCCGACCAGAATCGCCGGGCGATCCACCAGCGTGTTCAGCAGCGACACCAGCAGCTGGCTGACCCCGTGGACGGAGCAGCCCGAGCCCTTCATCTCAAGAAGCGGCGGCTGGAGCAGCAAAATCTCAGCATCGAAGGGCACATTCGGGCCGACCAACTGGCTCATGCAGGGGAACCAGTGCTCGTTCATACCCAGAAGGCCGTTCATGACCACGATCGGCTCGCCCATGCCCATGCGATCCACGCGAACATCCACCCCGGTCACCCGGTCGTGATGCTCATAGACGCGCGCTACAGATGATGACTGGTTCTGTTCTTCGGGCTCGGTCACGGACTCACCGGTCATAAGGAAATCGCCGTCGTACACCCTCCAGAGGGCATCCCCACCACCGGGGCATTCAAACGCCGACCACCTGAGGATACTGGATCGAGCAGACAACCGCGAATGCAGGACCGCTTACTCACCCTCGTACAGGGCGGCTCGGCTGGGCAGATCTCGCGAAAGAAGTTCGCTCAGAGCCGTCGCGAGCAGGCGGCTCGCTCGTTCTACGGATTCCGGTGTCCCGAGTTTCCCGTGATCCTCGGTTTCAAGCCCGCGCAGGACCTGCACCGTGTCCCCACGCACCCGCCAGATGTGGTCCGGTCCGGTCCGGCCCGGATCGCTGACCAGTCCCCCGCCGCTCGCCGAGTACCCGTAGGTTTCGGCGTCCGTCGGCAGCACCTCCCCGGTGAACACATCCGCATCCAGCCGGGGTCGATATCCCGTTTCCACCAGCAAGGCCCACTGCAGGCGGAGGATCTGCTCGTAATCGTTCTGAATTGGCAAGTGTCGCAACACCTCATCCAAAGCATCCCACAGCCCATCGTGGGGATCCTGATCGGTGATCGCATGGCGCACCAGGTCGATCAGGTACATCCCCGCGCGATGGGCGAAGAGGCTCTGGCGAGGGGGCCAGTAGATCTCCTGCAAGTCCCACTCGGTGAGGGTCGCCAGATCGCTGCCAGGCTTGAGGATCGCGCTGATCTCGCCCCGGGTCAGCACCTCGAACCCGCCGCTGAACGCCGAACGCTCCCGACGAGCTCCCTTGGCCAGCCCCCGGAGCATGCCGTGCCCGCGCGCGAACAGCGCCACCGTCTGGGAAGTTTCGCTGAACTCCCAGTGGCGCAGCACGATCGCCTGTTCGGTGATTCGGGTGGACACCGCTCCACTGTAGTCTGGCTTGGGTTGCGGAAGAGCGATCAGGCCGCGAGACGCTTCAAACCCGCGAACACCTGCTCGATCTCGTCGTCGCTGGCCTCATCCAGCAGCAGCAACTGCCGGATCTGGCCCTCGTCCTGCACCTTCAGGTTGATCTCTTCCGAAAGCAGGCGCTTTCCGGCGGCATCGTTGATGTACACGGTCACCAGATGATCGACGGCCCGCTCCATCTCGAGCGTGAGCCCGCCGGCCTCGAAGCGGAGGACCCGCCCGAGAAGCCGCTCGTTCTCCAGGGACTCTTCGCACAGTTCCTCGACGGAATCGCCAAGGTGATGGTTGGCCTTGCGCAGAATCGCCTCGACGGATAGACCGCGATCCACGATGTGCGAGAACAGGTCGCGCGTCGCGGCGAAGTCTTTCGCGGCTTCCGCGACTGTCTGCTGCATGTCCGCCGCTGACATCGAAAACAACTGCTCGCCAAGCACCGCGAAACCCGCTTCGTCGAGGTTCGAGGAGTGCTCGCTGTCACCCGGGCTGAGCGGCAGCGAACCCGCAAAATACGCGATCGCGTGCAGGAGCGACTGGCTCTCGTACCCCGTTTCCGTACGCTCGATGGAACGCGCCGGGCTGTGGTGCAGGCAGATCGGTCGAGCGAGCACCGTCGGGAATCGCCAGATGCGGCACATCACCGCCGCCAGATCCACATGCGTGAACTCGAAGTGCTCGAACTCCTGCTTCAGGCGCAGGGCCGGGGGCATATCCACCGTGACGAGTTCCAGATACTGAGCACCGGCCAGGCGCGGCATCATCGGAACGCCGGCATCGCTCATCAGACCGACGATGAACGCTTCGCCCGAAACGGACTTGTCGAACCGCTCCGCCAGACGCAGCGCAAACCAGGCGCGGAACAGGGAGATCGTCCACTGACGCTTGAAGCCGAACGCGCTCTTGTCCGACGCCGCGGCTTTGGACAGATGAAAACCAAGCGCCATCGCCTTGAGGCGGTCCATCCCGATCAGCACCATCGCCCGGTTCAGCGTGGTCACCGGCTTACGCTGGGCATAATGCGCGGAATTCGCCAGACGCAGCAGACGACCGGTCAAGGCCTGGTCGGACTGGATGACCTCGGCGAACTGATCGATCGTCGATCGCTCGTTGCCGACCAGATCCATGATCCGCAGCGCGACTTCGGGCAAGGTGGGCAGCGCGGAATCGCCGAGCTTGCGGCTGAGCCGATCGTGAAGGTCGGCAACATCTCGGGCTGACATGTCATTTCGTCGCTTCACTGCTCGGTCCCCGTCGATTCCCCTGCGTTGGCAAGCCACTCGGCCCCCTCCTCCACCACAGGGTCATTTTTTACATCGGCTCATCCGACCTGCCTCGCGACCCCGGCATGCGGAATGGGAACGCGAAATCACACCCGAGACTGCACAGAAGTCAGTGGTCAGAGCCCTCGCCAGACCCGATAACCGTCGGCTCCCCGAGAACCGAAACTCCTCAAAGTCACCTCGCAGCACGAGCAACCCCCGTGCTACACTCGCCGCCATGCAAGCGACCGCCCGAGAACACGCCATTTCGCGCGTCATGGCCTTCATGAACCAGAAGGGGGGCGTGGGGAAAACCACCACTGTGGTCAACCTCGCCGCGGCCCTCGCCGAACTCGGCAAGCCCACCCTCGTGATCGACATGGACCCTCAGGCCCACGCCACCCTGCATCTGGGTGTGGACGCCGAAGCCGCTCCCGCTTCCGTCTACGACCTGCTCCTCAACGAGGCCCCCACCGAGGCCGACGCCCTCCAGAGCGTGGTCGAGGCCCGCCCGAACCTCGGGCTGATCCCCGCCGTCACCGATCAGGCGGCGGTCGAAACCGAACTGGCCTCGGCCCCGCAGCGCCACCTCCGCCTGCGCCACGCTGTCGACCACCTCCTGCCCCGCTACGAATATGTCCTGATCGACTGCCCGCCCTCGCTGGGCCTGCTGACGCTCAACGGCCTCGCCGCGGCTCGGGAGGTCGTCGTGCCGATGCAGGCGCACTTCCTCGCGCTGCAGGGCGTCGGCAAACTGCTCGAGACCGTTTCGCTCGTCGCACGCGACATCAACCCCAAGCTCCGCGTCAGCGGCGTGGTCCTGTCGATGCACGAGGAGAACACCCGCCTCTCCAAGGAAATCGTCGCCGACCTCGAGCAGTTCTTCAAAGACTCCATGCAGCAGGATGTGCCCTGGAAAGGCGCCCGAGTGCTGCGCCCCGCGATCCGGCGCAACATCAAGCTCGCCGAAAGCCCGAGCTTCGGCCAGACCATCTTCGAGTACGCCCGCTGGTGCCCCGGCGCCATCGACTACGCCCAACTCGCTGCCAATATCACCACCGAGTGGGACCGCTTCATGGAGCGGCGCGGCCTCAAGACCTCGACGCCGAACACCTCGACCGTGGAAGCCAAGCCCACCGAGCCAGCGACCACTCCCGCCCACACCGGGAACACCTCGGCGTGACAAGCGAGCGATCAGGCCGATCGCGGCCGATGCTCGCGCGGGCGGCGTTCGTCGTCTACGCGCTCACGCTGGTCACCCTCACCCACTGGCCCCGCCTCGAACTCGGCACACCCATCCCGCGCCCGGACATCTGGGCCCATATTTTCGCCTTCGGGCTCTGGACCGCGCTGCTCCACGCGACCGGATGGCTCGGACGCCCCTTCAGCGCGAAGGCCATCCTGCTCTGCACCGTCGCGGGCGTGAGCATCTCGGCGGTGGATGAGGCCTCTCAGGGCCTGCCGGGAGTCAACCGCACCGTGTCGGGTTCCGATCTGCTGGCCAACCTCGCCGGCGTGGGCGCGGTCGCCGTCCTCACAACGATCCTGGCGTTCTTCAAAGCCGCCACGCCGCCCGGATCGGATTCGTCCCATCGCGATGACCACGATGACGACGACTCGTTCATCGCTCACGCCCGCACCTTCGCGGTGCTCACGATGGCCAGCCGCGTGCTCGGACTGTCGCGCGATGCCCTGATCGCCCTGGTCCTCGGAGCCAGCGCGACGGCCTCCTCCTTCTTCACCGCCTTTGTGATCCCCAATGTCTTCCGGCGTCTGTTCGGCGAGGGCGCGCTGACCGCCGCCTTCATCCCCGAATACACCCGCCTGTCGCGCGATGACCCCAAGGCCGCGGCCCGGTTCGCCTCGCTCACCACCGCCGCCCTCGCCGCGGGACTCGGCGGTCTGGTGATTCTCGCTGAACTGGTGCTGCTGATCCCGCTCGCCACGCTCGAGCCCGGCTCGTCGACGCGCGAGGTGGTGCAGCTCACCATGATCATGCTCCCGTTCATGCCGCTCGTCTGCGTGACCGCGCTGCTGGGAGCGATGCTGCAGGTGCACGGGCGATTCGGCGCCCAGGCCGGAGCGCCGATCCTGCTCAACGCGTCGCTCATCACCGCCGCCTGCGCCGCCGGCATCATCCTCGAGTGGTCCATGTCGTCGGTCGCGATCGCCCTCGCCATCGCGGTGACCGTCGCCGGGGTGCTGCAACTGCTCTGGTGCCTGTTTGACCTCAAGCATCTCGCCGGCTGGACCCGCGACACCCGCGAGGCCCGCCCCAAACTCCGCCTCATGCTCCGGCGCATGGTCCCGGTGCTCATCGGCCTCGGCACCGTACAGATCGGTGTCCTCATCGACGCCCTGATCGCAGGATTGCCCGTGGTCATGGGCACCCCCGAGGGCGAGAAACTCGTCCTCTTCGCATCCGAGACCGGCTCGGGTGGCGTGACCTACCCGCTCGACACCGCCTCGGCCGCCGTGCTGTACTTCGGCCAGCGCCTGTACCAGCTGCCGCTGGGTGTCTTCGCGGTGGCGATCGCGACCGCCGTCTTCCCCGCGCTGGCCCGCGCCACCAGCGACCCCGCCCGCTTCGCCCAGACCCTTCGCCTCGGCCTGCGGACATCTCTGCTGATCGCCATCCCCTCGGCAGTCGGCCTGGTGCTGGTCGCCGAGCCGCTGGTCGCGGCGGTCTACGGCTCCACCGGCGAGGCCGGCCTCGATCCGGCCAACGCCAAGCGCGTGATGCTGGTGCTGTTGGCGTACACCCCCGCGATCATCGCCGCGAGCATCACCCAGGTGCTCACCCGCTCGTACTACGCGTGCGACGACATGCGCACGCCGATGCGCATCGGCATCGTCATCGTGTTCTGCAACATCGCCCTGAACCTCCTGCTCATCTGGCCCTTCGCCGAGGCGGGCCTCGCCATCGCCACCAGCATCACCGCCTGGGCGCAGTCCATCGCCCTGCTCGTCCTCGCGCGCCGTCGCGTCACGCTCGGCGACGAACCCATCCTCGACCGAGCCCTGCTCGGCTCGGTCGGATCGACCCTCGCGATCGCCGTGGCGATGGGCCTCACGGTGTACGCCATTGGCCTTGTCTGGCCTTGGGAATCGCAGGAACGCCTCGGCGCGCTCGCCCTTCTGCTCACGCAAACCCTCGTTGGTGCAGGAGTATTTGCCGGTGCTTGCCTTTGGCTGCGCCGCGAGGAAGCCCGGGCGATGTTCTCCAGGCGATCCCGCGCCGCGTAGTGAGGATCGCGAGGTTCGGCGCACTCTCGCTCATCCCAGTCGCAAATGCCGCCGACAGTGTCCGACGGAGGCCCAAGCCCATGAACGGCGCGGACCGCTCGTCTTGAGGCGATGTTTCGTCCGTCGCACGAAGCCACGGCCGCACCGATCGCCTCGCCAGGGATGACGCCATCGGCCCGCTTGATCGCGGGCCGATGGCGTTTTTTGCCAGCCGAGCCGCTTTCCTCAGAAACCTCGCCTCTCCTCACGACTATCATGCCCGCGACGGGCAGATCACCCGTTTCATCATTCAAGGAGTACCGAGATGGACAAGAACCTGATCAACCGCCGCTTCCTGTCTGGCATCACCCTCAGCGTGCTCGGTGTGGTGTGCTTCACCCTCGCCAGCTTCTCGATGACCGGCTGCAGCACCGTGAAGGGTCTGGGCCAGGACATCCAGCACGCTTCCGATGCCACCGCCGACGCGATCAACGGCGACAACTAAGCCGCCAAACCACCCGTGCCGATGCTCAGCCCCGAGTTTTCGGGGCTTTTTGCTGCGCTCTCGACAATCTGCCTACCGACCGGCAGTCTGATCGCCGATAATTTTGGCAATCTCCACGCCACCACCCCGAGTACGGACCCATCTCCCATGCTCCACGCCGGCCAAGCCAACATCCGCAGCTTCCGAGTCGTCCCGAACCTCCCCGAGCAGCTCGAGCCGCTGCGCGAGATTGCCTACAACCTGTGGTGGACCTGGCACCCGGAGGCCGTCGAGCTGTTCGTCCGCCTCGACCGGGACCTCTGGGAGAACACCGGCCACAACCCCGTCAAGCTGCTCGGCAGCCTGGACCAGCAGCGCCTGGAGCGCATCGCCCAGGACCGCTCGTTCCTCCACGCCCTGAGCCTGGTCCACTCCCGCTTCACCGAGCACCGCGACCGCGCCACCTGGTTCGACCGCCAGCACGCCGAACTCGTCAAGCAGCGCTCCGGCTCCGCCGAACCCATCCGCATCGCGTACTTCTCCGCGGAGTTCGGCCTCACTGAGTGCTTCCAGATCTACTCCGGTGGCCTCGGCGTGCTCGCCGGTGACCACCTCAAGTCCTCGGCGGAACTCGGCATCCCGCTCTGCGGCGTCGGCCTGCTCTACCGCTGTGGCTACTTCCACCAGTACCTCAACGCCGACGGCTACCAGCAGGAAACCTACCCGGACCTCGACTTCCCCAACCAGCCCGTCCGGCGCCTCATCGACCCCGAGACCGGCGAGCAGTACCGCATCAAGGTCGAACTGCCCGGGCGCGAGGTCACCGTCGGCATCTGGCGCTGCGATGTCGGTCGCGTGCCGCTCTACCTGCTCGACACCAACTTCCCCGAGAACAGCCGCGCCGATCGCGACATCACCAAGAACCTCTACGGCGGCGATGTCGAGATGCGCATTCAGCAGGAAATCATCCTCGGCATCGGCGGCACCCGCGCCCTCGCCAAGGTCGGCGAGAAGCCCACCGTCTACCACATCAACGAGGGCCACGCCGCGTTCCTCAGCCTCGAACGCATCCGCACGCTGCGTGAGCAGCACGGCGTGGACTTCGAGGCCGCACGCGAAGCCGCCGCCGCCAGCAATGTCTTCACGACGCACACGCCCGTCCCCGCCGGGATCGACCGCTTCAGCCCCGACCTTGTCGAGCGCTACCTCGGCCACACCCTCGCCGGATTGGGCACGAGCATGGAGCACCTGCTCTCGCTCGGTCGCGCGAACCCCTTCGATACCAGCGAGTTCTTCTCGATGGCCATCCTCGCGCTGCGCTGCAGCCAGTTCTGCAACGGCGTTTCCAAACTGCACGGCCATGTCTCGCGCGACATGTGGAGCCACATCTGGCCCGAAGTCCCCGAGCAGGAAGTCCCCATCGGCCATGTCACCAACGGCGTGCACGCCCGGTCCTGGATCAGCCGCGACCTGAGCCAGATCTACGACCGCTACCTCGGTCCCGAATGGCAGTTCGACGCCATGGATCACAAGCTCTACAGCGCCGTCAACGACATCCCCGACGAGGAACTCTGGTCCTTCCGCCAGCACCGTCGCCAGTCGCTGATCACCTGGTGCCGCAACCGCATCCGCACCCAGCTCACCGAGCGCAACGCCACGCCCGATGAGATCGAAACCGCCACCGGCGCGCTCGATCCCAATGTCTTCACCATCGGCTTCGCGCGCCGCTTCGCCACCTACAAGCGCGGCACGCTGCTCATGAGCGATGTCGATCGCCTGCGCCGCCTGTTCACCAACCACGATCGACCGGTCCAGCTGCTCATCGCCGGCAAGGCTCACCCCGCCGACCGGCCCGGCAAGGAGCTCATCCGCGAACTGGTCAAGCTCAGCGAATCCGAGCCGGCCTTCCGTCGCATCGTCTTCCTCGAAGACTACGACATGGATGTCGCACGGCGGATGATCCAGGGCTGCGACCTCTGGCTGAACACCCCGCGGCGCGGCATGGAGGCCTCGGGCACCTCGGGCATGAAGGCCGCCATGAACGGCTGCATCAACTGCTCCATCCTCGACGGCTGGTGGGACGAGGCCTACCACCCCGAGCTCGGCTTCGCGATCGGCAAGGGCGAGTACTACGACGATCACAGCGTGGAAGACGCCATCGAAAGCCGCGCCCTCTACGACCTGCTCGAGCGTCAGATCCTGCCCGAGTTCTACGCGCGCAACCCCTCGGGCGTGCCCAAGGCGTGGATCACCCGCGTCAAGGCCTGCATGCGCCACCTCACCCCCGAATACTCCACCAACCGCATGGTCGCCGACTACACCGAGCAGTACTACACCCGCGCCCACGCGCTCGGTCGCGAACTGCACGCCGACGGCCTGCGCGGAGCCGGAGAACTCAGCCAGCAGATCGCACGACTGCACCGCCTCTGGCAGCAGGTGGGCGTCAAGCGCGTCGAAACCGATGCCACCGCCTCCATGCCCATTACCGCCAGTGTTCGCGTCAACGCCTCGATCCACCTGGGCGAACTCAACCCCGACGAAGTCCGCGTCCAGCTCTACACCGGTGAAGTCACCTCGCTGGGCGACATCATCCACGGCGGCACCACCGACATGAAGCCCGTCGGCCCCTCGGGCGATGACACCGGGCTGCACCACTTCGCCGGCGAGTTCCGACCCACCGGCTCCGGGCGTCGCGGCTTCGCCGTCCGCATCATCCCACGCGACCCGCGTATCGTTGGCACCCTCATCCCCGGCCTCATCACCTGGGACAAGGACGCCCCGACCGTCCGCATCGGGGAGAGCAACCCCGCCAAAGCCGCGAGCCCGGTGACCGTTTCCACCATGTAATCAATCAGCTCGGCTCGGCGCGTTCACACGAACGCGTCGATGCTGAGCACGATCGCCATCACGATCGCGACCGCCACCTTCAGCACCGTCGCGAGCAGACGCCCCGTGAACGCCCCGGTGCCGATGCCGCGCAGGTGCTTCAGGTTGCGCCGGTCGGCGATCGTGAACTCGAACACCACCGCGCCCAGCCCCGCGCCGAGAGCGGACCCGATGACGGTGCCGATGATCGGGATCGGCAGCAGGAATGTCCCCAGCACCGCGCCGACGACGCCGCCGACCACCGACGCCACGATCGAGCGTTTGGACGCCCCCATCGCTTTCGCGCCGGCCCCACCCGCCACAAGCTCCAGCAACTCCCCGAGCACCGCCAAAGCGATCGCGATCCCGATGATCCACCATGAAAACGGGTTGTCGGCCATCGTCACATTCAGGCCCAGTGCCGCCAGCACCATCATCCAGGTCCCGGGCAGTGCCAGCAGCACTGCGAACACCAACAGGAAGCTCGACAGCGTGAACAGGATGGCGATGGCGATGTCCATGAAAAATCCCGCGAGAGCATAGTGCGCTCACGGAGCGTTCATGGGAGCTTCGATCGCCGGATTTCAGTCTCCGCCGCCGTCGCCACCGTCGCCGCCGCTGTCACCGGAGATTTCCACATCGCTGGCCTGCTCCTCGGCCTCCGCCTCCTCGCGGGCCGCACGCAGACGCGGGTCGGACTCTTCCATCTCGAGGATCCAGTCCTCAAGCGGCTCGAACCGCAGCAGATCGAACTGGTGCGACGAACCATCCTTGAGATCGAGCGACACGAAAAACTTATGCCACTTGGACTTGTCGACCGTCTCGATCTCATCGGGCGTGATCGACTTGCCGCCGGGCAGGATCAGCTTGTGCGTATCCGGCTCGTAGCGGTACACCGTCGAACGCGTCTGGATGATGCGAACCAGAACGATCAGCCCGCCCGCGTAACCCGCGGCACAGATCAGCCATTGCACAAGAATATCCGTCTGCGACAGCGGCTTGGGCTTGGAGCCCGTCGTCAACAGCGGCTTCACCTCTTCGAACTTCTCGGCAGGCCTCAGGAACACCGTCACGGTGTCGGTGCGATCTGCCTCCGGCCGCGCCGCCATCTCGGTGTTCTGGCGCGTCAGCTTCGTCAGCGGCTTGCCATGCACCGGCTCGAGGGACTTGAGCCAGGTCAGACGCGCCTGATCGAAGGGGTTCAGCTGACCAGCACCCGCCCGCTCTTGAAGTTCGGCAAGCTCCGTGACCGGATCATCGACATTCACCCGCCGGGCAATGGGCAGCACACCCAGGTTGTCGGCTGCGCTCAGGTATTCCGCGAGCATGTGCTGGCTGTATTTCTCGCCGCGGTTGGGGTAGATCACCGCCGCATCGAGCAGGCCCCAGGTCCCCAGACCCACGCACACGATCAGGAAGATCGCCATCTTCTTCATCCAGCGCGAAGCCACATGGGTCCGCAACGGTCCGGAAGACATGGAGGCAGGTGAATCGGTCGTGGTCGTCGATGCGCTGTCGGCCTGATCGTTCATAGATTCGTGATCCTGATCGGTCTGAGAGATGTTCGAACAAGGAACCGGGTAACACCCCGTAATGAGTCGGTATCGACCGGATCCCGGCGTGGGATCAAGTCAGGGGGCGATGAACCCCGCGAAGACTACTCCACCTCCCGCACACGCTCCATCGCGCTGTTCCACCAGTCTTCGGCCCAGGCCTTGCCCAGCGGAGTCGAAATCAGCTCATCAAAGCCACCCTCCGCCACCTTGCGGCTCGGGATATCCGGAACACCCGCCACCGGCTGACCCGGGCTGCCCCCGCCGATCCGCGATCTCCCCACCAAATGATGGGTGAGCCACAGAGAATGCGTCATCCGGGCCCGTTCCCCGGCCTCAAGCAGCACTTTTCGACTCAGAATGCGTCGGAACATCCTCGTACTCCAGCATTGATACCGGGATCCGTTTCACCAGTTCCCGCCCCCGGAATAAGCACTCCGCACCACTGGTTCACTGTACGGATGCAACCCCGCCGAAACCAGCGTGGTACCCCTTGATCGAATCACACCAGGCGACAGAAGGCTCGCCGAAATCGGGACTTCCAAGTCCCGCACCCAGGGTTCCCGGCAAATTACACGCAGGCCAACCGTGCCCCGCGGCCGGCATCCAGAGAGAAAGGACAAACCCCATGACACGCTCGAACACCCGTCTCGGCCTCACCGCTCGCGCCGGTCGCCTCGCGACCGCCAGCGCCCTCGCCGGTGTGCTCGCCTTCGGTGCCGTCGGCTGCAACAACGCTGGTGAGGGCGCCATGTCCGGTGCCGCCCTCGGCGCGCTGGCCGGCCTCGGCATCGGCGCTCTCTCGGGCAACGAGGGCGACGGCGCGGTCATCGGCGCCATCTCCGGTGCCGTCGGCGGTGCGATCATCGGCGACCAGAACGCCCGCAACGAGCGCTACCACCGCAACCGTCGCAGCGACTGGTAAATCCGCAACACTGCATCATTCCGGGGCCACGACCACACGAATCACACTCCGTGTCCTCCTCGCAGCACGCTTGGCTTTTGCCGGGCGTGCTGTCTTTTCAGACACCCCACGCTCCCGGATGAATCGCGCTCAGGAGGCCTTCTTCGCCGCCTTCGCCGCCTCTTCCTTCATCGCCGCGCGGCAGGCCGCTTCCAGCGCCTGATGCAGTTTCTCGTGCTCCGGGCAGGTGCCCAGCAGCTCCAGAATCTGCCCGACCTGATCCGAGGCGTCCCGCGTGGAGTCCACTTTCATGATCGCCGCATCGCCCAGCTCTTCGCTGGCCATCTGCATCCACTCCACCGACACCGCGTCTTCATCCTTCCGCCCCGGCGGACGCACCTTCGTCCGCACCGTCAGCGGCCCGATCATCACCACCGGCCATTCACCAGTGCTCGTCCGCGGCTCACGCACCACCACCAGCACCGGCACGCCCTGCTGGTTCGCACGCTCACGGAGGTCGCGTCCATCGGCCCCGACCAGCAGCGGCTCGAACAGATAGCACCCCGCTTCGACGCTCTCGGCTTCCAGGATCTCCTGATCCGCCTCGTTCAGCCGGATCACTGTGCCGCTGTCACACGCTTCGAGCCGCTTCTGACGACGCGCTTCCTGCAGCGGCAGCACGATCCGCGCCATCCGCTCGTAGTCCCCGGCCTCATACGCCTTGTGCAGCGCTTCCAGGCACAGCCGCTCGCACGCGAAGTAGTCCGTCTTCGCCAGCGCCGCCGAGGCCTGCTCCATCAATCCGTCGATCTTCTCGGCGACATTCGCCTTGCTCTTGCCCACGCTCACCCCGCTTTACCCGACTGATCGAACCCAGACGCCCAGAATCCTACGCACTCACGCCGCCTTCGAGGCGCGGCAGCCCTCCGCAAGATCCCGCAGCACGCCCGTCCACGAATCCGCCTGCGAATCCATGTCGTAGGCGAGGATATCCGCGAGCCCGGCCAGGTCGCGCGCGGTGATCGCATCGCGGATCTCGCCGAGACGCGCCGTCAGATCCGCCGCGAGCTGTTCGAAGGTGTCCTCGCCGTTCACATGGCCGAGTTCGATGCCGTTCACCTGGCGCGACAGGGTGATGCACTGCTCTACCTGCTGCCAGACATCCAGCACATTCGAGAGTTCGGGCATTGCCCGGGACAGTTCGCCGAGCTGGATCTGCTGGGCAATGGCCGCCTGCTTCTCCTTGCTCGCCGCGAGTTGATCCGCCGCCTCCAGCAGCGTCACCCGCACCAGCGACACCGGGTCCGCCGAGGTGAACCGCAGTTCGCCGGCGAAGGGCTCGGTCAGGGGCGGGTCGGCGAGGTGATCCTCAGAAACCGGCTGGCCGTCGGCTTCCACGCCGATCAGCAGGCGATCCCCGGCCTTGGCCGAGGCGGTTTCGAGGGCCTTGCTCAGCGTGGTGCCGGCGTCGTCGATCAGTTCGTTGTCAAGGTAGATGCGCATACGGGCGTTATCGGTCGGATTCGGGCGCGCCTTCGACAAAGCTTGCCCGCCACCCCGATTTCGCTTCCCCGGATACCCCACGGACCCCTCCGCCCGACCCAGACCGACCAATTCCACGCCCGCGAACCGTCGCCTGATCGCCTCCCCGGGCCTATCATCCCGCCCTCGGGCAACCCCCTACCGCCCGGACCCGACACCCGGACCAACCCCTCACCAGTTCAGGACCCGATTCCCTATGCACCTGAGGCATTCCGATCACGACCACGGCCCCAAGGAAGTCCCCGTCAAGTTCATCCTGGAAGACCCCCAGGACTTGACCGGCACCGACCAGACCGAGTGGGAAGTCATGGCCGCCAAGGGCGAGCACCTGCTCGAAGTCGCTGTCGAGAACGGGATCAACATCGAGCACGCCTGCGGAGCCGTCTGCGCCTGCTCCACCTGCCACATTTACGTCGAGCAGGGCATGGACCAGGTCTCCGAGCCGACCGAGGCCGAAGAAGACCGCGTTGAGGAAGCACCCGGCCTCCAGATGAACAGCCGCCTCTCCTGCCAGTGCGAGGTCGAAGGCAACGGCCCCATCGTCGTCCGCGTCCCGGCATGGAACCGCAACGCCGTCAAGGAAGTCCCGCACTAAACCGGCAAGCATCTCCGGGCTCAACCGGTTTCAGGGAACTCCAGCCCCAGCGCGGCTGGCCCAACCGTTCTTTTTTACACAGCAAATCGCCGATTTTGTCTCAAAACCGGCGATTTTTTGCGCGCCCATGCAAAATTATGGGTCTTTTTCTCACAAGAATCTTGTTTTCGCCTCACAAGAGTGTGAAGATAGGCAAGCGGCGGTCTCTGGCTTCGGCCAGGTATCGTCCACTCTCTCTCTTCTCTCAATGGTCTACCATTGGTGCAAACGGCTGCGTGGCGACGCGGCCGTTTGTATTTTTTGCATCCCTATCATCCTGCTCATCGCCCCCCGCTCGCCCCGGAGACCGACCATGGACGACAAACTGCACTGGCTCGATGTCGAACTGATCGCCGAGGAACTCGCCGAGGAGCACCCGGACCGCGACCCGGTCTCGATTTCCTTCCCGGAACTGCGCAAACTCGTTGAAGCCCTCGACGAATTCGAAGCCCGCGAAGGCCACCCCTGCAACGAACGCATCCTCGAAGCCATCCAGGCCAACTGGATCAAGGAAGCCCGGGACGGCGGCTACGACGATGAGGACGACGACTGAGCACCGGTCGGCCTCGGACCAACCGAGCACGCCCCGGACCGGGCCCGGTTCCGCGCGATGTGGTCGTACCACGCCCGTGCCCCGTGGCTGATCCCCGGCACATACAGCAGGAGCGCAGGCAGGAACCCGAGCGGCGTCTGCAGCAGCGCACGCCGAACCGCCGGGAACCCGACCATCGCCTTGCCGCGGCGCGTGCGCATCGGGATCCCGAGCATCGCCTGCTCCATCGGCACAGGCAGTTCCTCGATGGGGACCTTGATCATGTCACGAAATTCGAGCCGACCCAGCCAGTCGAGTTTCCCGAGGATCCGCGTGGTGCGTGTGCACATGCCGCACGCGCCGTCGTAGTAGAGGGTGTCGGTTGGGTGCTTCGTCATCCGCGTTAGTCTATACTGCCGGATGGCTCATACCCCACAATGTTGCAGGGCAGTCACTATTACGACCCGTCTCCCTGACGAGGTAATGTTGAAGGCACCACGATGAACTTTGGTACTGCTCTGTTTAATCAAATCGACCAAGTGGTTGCTTTGCTCGCAAGTGCACCAGTCGGTACTTCCGATAAGAACGGTATCTGGGATACCATCACTGGTTGCTGCTGCCTACTAGTGGGAGTTGGAATCGTAATTGCGGTATACGAGCGTCTGACCACGCCCAAGTCTGATCTCTCTGTCTTCTCCGGCATGGTCAATGCGTCCAGATACGACAAGCGAAAGTTGAACTTGATCGCAGCATCGTTCGACGACGGCGAAAAGGCGCTGGCTGCGTGCGACGCTTATCCTGAGGGTCGAAGTCGAGAACTTTTCCAAAAGAATCCCGACAAGGAATTCACGACAGTTATCCTCACCGATAAGTACCTCCGAACATACCACTTTAAAGAGAACGCGATCGCAGTAGCGGGGCTACAGAAGGCTCATCGCTACAGTCGTGACTCCCTCTCGCTACTGCGAGTTTCCGACGAAAAACTTGGTTTTATGGGCAACACCAAGTCCTGCACGCTTTCAGCAGCGGGAGTAAACCATCACTACACCTTTGTACCTGACTGGCGAAAGGAGCAGATCTCCTTCATTTCGACTTTAGAGGAGCAATGCTCGCGCCTCAAGGCACCAGCATCAGGCTCGTCGGACGGGTTGTCTCAGGAGTTGCAACGCCTACACTACCTCCACACGGTCGGCGCGATCTCTGAGTCTGAATGGGAGCGCGCGAAGGCGATGGTCGTGGGAAGCGCACCATCTGCATCAGATAGTGCTATGAAGCAGATCCAGCAACTCCACGATTTATACAAAGCCGGGTCCATCACGGAGTCCGAGTTCAATATGAAGAAATGGGACATCCTCGCCAGAAGGCAATGACTAGCGAATACGTCTGATCACCCCAGCACACGCATCTATACTCCCTCTCCATGCACCACACCAAAGTCGCTCTCATCGGCGCCGGCCCGATCGGCATCGAGATGGCCGTCAGTCTGAAGCGCGCCGGCGTGGACTATGTCCATTTCGAGGCCGGGCAGATCGGGTCCACCATCGCCTGGTGGGCGCCGCAGACGCGGTTTTTCTCCTCGCCCGAGCGTATCGCCGTCGCGGGTGTTCCCTTCGCCACGCCGACTCAGGACAAGGGCACACGCGAGGATTACCTCAACTACCTCCGCACCGTCGTCGAGCAGTTCGACCTGCCGATCCGCACGGATCACCGGGTGGATGAGGTGAAGAAGCTCGATGACGGGTCGTTCGAGCTCAGCGTCAGCCATCGGGGCGGACGCTCACGCTGGAAAGCCGACAAGGTCGTCCTCGCCATCGGTGACATGCACGAGCCGAAGATGCTCGGCATCCCCGGCGAGGACTTGCCCCATGTCAGCCACTATTTTGAAGAGCCACACTCTTACTTCCGGCAGAAGGTCCTGATCGTCGGCGGACGCAACAGCGCGGTCGAGGCGGCGATCCGCTGCCAGCGCGTCGGGGCGGATGTTGCCATCAGCTACCGGGGCGGCGTGTTCACCAAGAAGATCAAGTACTGGCTGCGCCCCGAACTGCTCGCGCTCATCGACGCCGGAAAAATCGCCTTCCACAAGCGCACCATCGTCACCGCCATCACGCCGACCGAGGCCGTACTCACGCCGGTCGATGACCACTTCACGCCGTGCGGCGATCCATTCCGAATTCCCGTCGACCGCGTCGTCCTCCTGACCGGCTATCGCCAGGACCCGACCCTGTTCCAGCAGCTCGGCGTCGAACTCGAGGGCGATCGCCTCGTGCCCCGCGTGAACGAGGACACCATGCAGACCAACACCCCCGGCGTCTACATCTGCGGCACGGCGGTCGCCGGAACCCAGGCCTCCGGCGTCGAGGTCTACATCGAAACCTCGCATGTGCACACCCGCCGCATCATCCGCGACCTCACCGGCAACACCGCCGCCGACGCGGACCTCGAAACGCCCGTGTATGCGCTGCCGGAGAGTTGATTGGCTTCGGTGGGGCAGGCTTCCAGCCTGCCTCTAGGCAACAGGGCAGGCTGGAAGCCTGCCCCACCACAGAAACATCAGAACAGATACCCCGCCGAGCGCACCGCGCGGCTGCTCTCCAGCGCCGAGCGGCACAGCACCTCGAAGGTCCCCAGGCGCGCCATCGAATCCTCCGGGTCGTCCGGCAGCGGCTCCAGCAGCCGGTACCGGCCCTCCGCGTCCAGTTCCCACGCGTGTCGCCGATCGTGCACGCCGGCCAGCATGATGTCGCTCAGACGCCGGCGCGCATCGCGATCCTGCACCGGCGCCACCGCTTCCACGCGGTTGTTCAGGTTGCGGCTCATCCAGTCGCCCGAACCGATGTACCACTCGCCATCGACCGGATCATCCTGCCCCGCGCCGAAGTGGAAGATCCGCGCGTGCTCCAGGAATCGACCCACCACCGACACGATGCGGATGTTCTCCGACAGCCCCGGAACCCCTGGCCTCAGGCAGCAGAAGCCGCGCACGATGCAGGTGATCTTGACGCCCGCCTGCGACGCCTCGTACAGCCGCTTGATGATTCCCACATCCTCGAGCTGGTTCATCTTCGCGATGATCCGCGCCGGCTTGCCGTTGCGCGCGTTCTCCGCTTCGCGATCGATCAGCTCGTAGAACCGCTCACGCATTGTCACCGGCGCGATCAGCAGCTTGTTGTAGTGCCGGTTGAGCGAGCGCCCGGTGAGGTAGTTGAAGATGTTGATGACATCCTCGCAGATCGCCGGGTCGCAGGTGAGCAGGCCGCAGTCGGTGTACAGCTGGGCGGTGCCGGGGTGGTAGTTGCCGGTGCCGACGTGCGCGTACGAGCGAAGGCGGTCGCCCTCGCGCCGAACCACCAGTGAGCACTTGCAATGCGTCTTGAGCCCGATCACGCCGTACGCCACATGCACGCCGTGCTTCTCGAGGTGGCGCGCGAATCGCACATTTTTATCCTCGTCGAAGCGCGCTCGCAGCTCGACCAGGCACGCCACCTGCTTGCCGTCCTCCGCAGCCCGGATCAGCGAATCGATGAACGGCGAATCCCGCGACGTGCGGTACAGCGTCTGCTTGATCGCCAGCACATTCGGGTCCTTCGCCGCCGCCGCGATGAACCGCTCGACCGACGCCGCGAACGACTCGTACGGGTGGTGCACGAGCACATCCTGTTCGCGGATCACCGAGAAGATGTCGCTGTCCTCATCGCGCAGCCGAGGCGGCACGACGCCCGTCCACGGGCGCTGCTTCAGCGTCGGCCGGTCCAGCGACGCGATGTCCGCCAGGTCCTGGTACTCCAGCATCCCGCCGCGGACATACACATCCTCATCGTCGAGCTCGAGTTCGTCCTTGAGCAGCGAGATGATCGGCTCCGAGGGCGTGCTCGCCACCTCGAGGCGCACCACCGACGCAAACCGACGCATCTGCAGTTCCGCCTCGACATGCTCGAGCAGGTCCTCCACCTCCTCGCCCTCGAGGTCCACGCCGGTCGAGCGCGTCACGCGGAACGGCATGATGTCCACGATCTGCATCCCCGGGAACACCGCGTCGAGGTTGTGCTGGATGATCTGCTCCAGCGGCACCAGGCGCACCTCGTCCGCATCGCGCAGCGGGCCGATGTCCGCGCCGCTCGGGGGCACGCTCACCATCCGCGGCAGCGCATCGGGAACCTTGATCCGCGCAAACAACTTGTCCGACGAGTTCGGCTGGCTCACCAGGATGCCCAGCGACTCCGACAGGTTCGAGATGAACGGGAAGCGGTGCCCCTGATCGACCGCCAGCGGCGTGAGGATCGGGAACACATTCGAGTGGTACCACTCGTCCACTCGCTCGCGATCTTCGACCGAGAGGTCGGCATACTTGGCGATGTCGATGCCGTTCTCGCGCAGCGCCGGCAGGATCAGATCCTCAAAGCAGCGCGCCTGCTGCTCCTGCAGGTCCTTCACGACCGCCCGGGCCGCGTCGAGCTGCTGGCGCACCGTCATGCCGTTGTGCGCGTGGATCTCGTACCCCGAGTGCAGACGACGCTTCAGCAGCGCGACCCGCTTCATGAAGAACTCGTCCAGGTTGCTCGCGCAGATTGTCAGGAACTTCACGCGCTCCAGCAGCGGCGTGCGTTCATCGGTCGCCTGCCCGAGCACCCGCCGGTTGAACTCCAGCCACGACAGATCCCGGTTGAAGAACTGCGTCGGGTCCGCGTCCGGATCGATGTCCACTGGGATCGACACGCGCGTCGCCAGGATCGACATCGGGTCCGTGCTCGAAAACACATCCACCCCACCGACCCCGTTGCTGTTCCTGCTCGACTTGCGCTTCTTCTTGCTGCTCATGACGGATCCCGGTTTGGGCGCCGGTGCGGCGCGAGCCGCCATTATAGATCAGCCAGCACCCCGTCGATCGTTTCCGAGATCAGCCGCCAGGTCGCCTGCACATGCTCCTGCTTCGTCAGCGTCGCCCCGATCGAGAAGCGGATCGCGTACCGATCCCCGCCGGACAGGGGCAGAACCGTGTGCGTCAGGTAGGCACGCCCGCTCGCGTTCACCCGCGCCAGCAGCTCTCGGGTCAATCGTTCAGATTCGGTAAAACTTTCGTCCTTCACCGCAAAGCACAGCAGACTCAGCGACCGCGCCGCCAACACCTCCACCCGCTCATCGGCCCGCATGACTCGCTCCAGACGCTCCGCCAGCCCGCACCCGAGCCGGATGTGCGCCCGCAGCCCCTGCGCGCCGTAGTGGCGCAGCACGAACCACAGTTTCATCGCCCGGAACCGCCGCCCCAGGGGCACATGCCAGTCCCGGTAATCGATCACCGCCCCCGCATCGCTCGCCCGGTTCCGCAGGTACTCCGGCACGATGCTCATCGCCCCGATCAGTTCCTCCCGGCGCGCCCGACCATTCAGCCACATCAGCGCGCAGTCGAAGTTGGTCAGCAGCCACTTGTGCGGGTTGAACGAGAACGACGCCGCCCGCTCGATCCCCTCGAGCATCCAGCGGTGCTCCTCGCAGACTAGTGCGCTGCCCGCCCACGCCGCGTCCACATGCAGCCAGCAGTCGAACTCCGCCGCGATCTCGCCGATCGCGTCCAGCGGGTCCACCGCGCCGCTCGAGGTCGTCCCGAGCGTCGCGCCGATGAAGCACGGTACTCTGCCAGCAATTCGATCTTCTTCGATCGCCTCGCGCAGTTTCACTGGGTCCATCGCCAGCGTCGCATCGGTCTCAATGAGCCGCACCCGCTCTCTGCCCAGCCCGCAGATCATCGCCGCCTTCACGATCGACGAGTGCGCCTGCGTCGAGGTGTACGCCACCAGATCCGCACCTGGCGTCGTCGCCGCCGCACGGTCCCGCGCCGCGACCATCGCCGCGAGCGTCGCTTCCGAGGCTGTCCCCTGGATCACGCCCCCACCGTCTGCGCTCGTGTACGACTCGGGCAACCCGATCAGTCGCGCCACCTGATCCAGCACCGCCGTCTCGATCTCCGTGCACGCCGGCGAGGTCTGCCACAGCATCCCCTGCACCGCGAGCCCGCTCGCCACCAGATCTCCGAGAATCGCCGGGAACGAACTGTTGGCTGGGAAGAACGCGTAGAAGTTCGGGTGCTGCCAGTGCGTCAGCCCTGGCATCACCAGCTCATCCAGATCGCGCAGCAGCACATCCAGCCCGCCTTCATCCAGCGAAACCCCCTGCTCGCTCACCCGCTCCGGCAGCTGCGCCGCGATCGCCCCCGGCTCCACCTCTGAGAGCACGCGAGGCGGATCACCCGACTCGAGCAGCTCGTAATACCGCGCGATGTAGTCCACCACCCGGTGACCCAACTCCCGAAACTGCTCCGGCTTCAGATGCCCCGCATCCACCGGGGGTGGAGGAAGCGGCGGCACCGGACCCGAGGCGATTCCCTTGGCTTGCTCTGTCATACCCCAACCATACGCCCAAGCCCTCCCCCGCCGCGACTCCGACTAGACTGGAGATGTTCGACGCACCCACACGGAAAGGAAAGAACCATGTCCGTCAAGCTCACCGCACTGCTGGCCACGCTGGCCACCATCCTCGCCCTGACGCTCGTCACCATCGCCGTGCAGCCCGCCCCGCCCGAGGCCAACACACAGACCGCCACCGTCACGCTTCTCGATCCCGGTCGCGGCGACCTCGAACTGCTCCGCTGGAAACCCACCGTCGGCGCTTCCGTCCGCGCCCGCATGATCATGACCATGGACATGTCGGTCACCATCGACGGCAACCCCATGCCTCAGGTCGATCTGCCCGCTTATGTCTTCACCGTCGTCGCCACCGCCAAGGAGCCCGACGCCTCCGGTCGCTATCCCATCGAGACCGTCTACGAGTCCGTCGGCCTTCAGGGCGAAACCGACCCCATGATCCGCGACGCGCTCATGCAGGCCCTGCGCCCGCTCGAAGGCGCCAAGCTCACCTTCATGATGGACAGCCGAGGCGTCGTTTCCGACGCCCGCACCGCCGACATGCCGCCCCAGATCCTCGAATTGCTCGGCGGCGAGCAGGGCATCCGCAGCATGACCGAATCCCTCTCCCAGCCGCTCCCCGCCGAGCCCGTCGGCATCGGCGCCCGCTGGAAGGCCGTCAGCAACTTCAAGCCCCACAACGCTCCCGCCATCGAGAACGCCATCATCTGCGAACTCGTCCGGCGTGAAGGCGACACCATCGAGATCACCATGACCGGCACCCAGACCGGCAAGAAGCAGGACTTCGACCTCGGCCTCCCCGGCGTCAAAGCCACCCTCCTGCAGGCCAACGGCACCACCGAAGGCAGCGCCTTCATGCACCTCGACCGCATCCTGCCCGTCAAAGCCCGCAACGAAGGCAACATGAACCTCACCATGCAGATCACCGAACGGGGGATGACCCAGAACATGGACCAGACCGTGAAGGTCACCTTCGAGATCGAACACCTCGACGAAGACGGGCGCAAACCCGTCGATGCGGACGCCGCCGGCTGAACCGCTCCGTCACCGCCACCCAACCCTGCACGCCCATGAAAAAACCGCTCGGACCATCATCCGGGCGGTTCGTGTTTCAGCACCAACAAACGCCGATCACTCGGCCAGTTTCGCCAGCTCGCTCTCGACCGCATCGACCAGACGACCCACCGTATCGGGGCCGAAGTCGAACGGCAGGTCCGCCGCGCTGAACAACTCGGGCAGCGGCTTCGAGCCGCCGAAGCTCAGCGAGTGCTTGTACAGACGCAACGCTTCCTGCTCGCTGCGAACCAGCGAGTGCAGCCAGATGCCCAGGGCGCCGAGTTGCGCGATGCCGTACTCGATGTAGTAGAACGGGTGGCCGAACAGGTGGCCCTGACGCTGCCAGGTCCACGCCTCGGCGTCTTCCAGACCATCCCACGACACCTGGTGGCCGAAGCGACGGCTGATCCGCAGCCACGCCTGCTTGCGATCCTCTCGCGAATGGCCCTGGTTCGTGTAGATCCAGTGCTGGAACGCATCGATGGTCGCGATCCAGGTGAGCAGCGCCACCGACCCTTCCATCTGCGCCCGGCGAGCCCGATTCACCGACTCCTCCGTCTGGTAGTACTCATCCCAGTACGGCATGGTCATCAGTTCCATCGTCATCGACGCCACTTCGGCGAACTCCGTCGGGTAATCCCGGTAACCGATCAGCGGCTCGTTCGCGCACAGGAAGCTGTGGAACGCGTGCCCGGCTTCGTGCACCATCGTCTCCACATCGCGATGCAGGCCCGCCGCGTTCATGAAGATGAACGGCTGACGCGAACGGTCCCGCATGTACTGGTACCCGCCGAAGGCCTTGCCCTTGCGCGAGTCAAGGTCGAAGTTCGGCCCCATGTTCTCGCCCATCGAGTCGAACAGTTCCCCGAGTTGCGGATCGAGGCGATCGAACACGCGCCGGGTCTTCTCGATCATCTCCTGACCGGTGTCGAACGGACGCAACGGCTCGCGCCCCAGCTCATCGACCGCCAGGTCCCACGGGCGGAGCACCTCGATGCCCAGATTCTTCTTGCGGCGAGCATCCAGTCGGTGCGCGAACGGCACCACATGCTGCTCTACCGCGTCGTGGAACTTGGTGCAGTCTTCCGGCGTGTAATCGAAACGCAGGTAACGCGCGTGCTGGTAGTCGCGGTAGTTGTCAAAGCCCGCGTTCGCCGCGAGCTTCTGACGCTTCTCGATCATCTGATCGAAGATGTCCTCGATCGCGTCCTTGTCCGCCAGCCGACGATCCGCCACCGCACGCCACGCCGCCTCGCGCACGCTCCGGTCATTGTCCTGCAGGAACTTGCCCATCTGCGGGATGGTCCGCTCCTCGCCCTGGAACACCACGGTCATCTTGCCGCAGATCTCGTCGTACTTCTGATCCAGTTTGGCCAGCTCGGTCTCGATCGGAACATTCTTCTCGTTGAACAATTCCACCTCGCGCTGCGTCTTCTTGCGAAGCAGCCCGTAGCGGTGCTCGTCCATGTCGATCTGCGCGAACAGTTCGGTCTGGCGCTTGTCGAGTTCAAAGCCCACCGGCTTCAGCTTCGGCGGCACCTCGTCCAGATACGCCGACCACGCGTCCGCCGCCTGCTTGTCATCCGTGTGGCAGGTCATGCGGATGTACAGGTTCGCGCGAGACTCGCTTGCCGCTGAATCAAGCTCGCTGCGGTCCAGCAGCCACCGCTCGAACTCGTGCGCCGAAGTCACCGGCCGCTCGAGCAGGTCGCGGTACAGCGGCTCCAGAGCCGACCAGGATGTGCCATCGATCTCGGCAGGAACAAAGTGCGTCTGGATCATGCCGTTACCCATGGCGGCACCCGGGTTTCGCTTTTCGCGTCGTGTCATTGCGGCTGAAGCTCCTAAAGAACAGAACGGATGAGCACCCGAAGATTCCCGTAAAACAGGCCTCCGCGGCACGCTCCATCATAGGGGTCAACCGCCGCCCTCGCCCGAGACCCGCTCCAGTTCATCCGACGCCCACGCCACCCACGCGAAACCATCGAGAAAGGTCATCGCACGCACCGCCGCAGCATCCTCACGCGTGCTGATCGCGAGCGCCTGCTCCAGATACGAATCCGCCGCCTCGATCAGACCCCCGTCCACCGACTCCTCGGCTCGCTCCAGGGCGATCTCGAACCGACGCGACACCTCGCCGAACTCCTCCCGGATCGATTCCGCCTCGCGGATCACGCGGCTGAGGTTCGCCGAAGAAGCACCATCAAGCTCCCACCCCCCGACCCCGAACCGTTCATCGAGCGCATCCTCCAGCGTGATCTTTTCATCTCGCCAAAGATGGAAGAGGGAGT